>NZ_CP017705.1:348750-697500 GCF_002706795.1 Brevibacillus laterosporus DSM 25 | reverse complement strand
TTACAAATAGTCGGAGCACTTTCTATGTGTGACGGCGTGCCTTTTGTAGAATGAACCGGCGAGTTACGATAGCGTGCGAGGTTAAGTCGAAGAGACGGAGCCGCAGCGAAAGCGAGTCTGAATAGGGCGAAAGTACGTTGTCGTAGACCCGAAACCGTGTGATCTAGCCATGTCCAGGGTGAAGGTAGGGTAACACCTACTGGAGGCCCGAACCCACGCACGTTGAAAAGTGCGGGGATGAGGTGTGGCTAGCGGTGAAATTCCAATCGAACTCGGAGATAGCTGGTTCTCCCCGAAATAGCTTTAGGGCTAGCCTCGGATTTAGAGTCTTGGAGGTAGAGCACTGATTGGACTAGGGGCCCTCATCGGGTTACCGAATTCAGTCAAACTCCGAATGCCAAGTACTTATATCCGGGAGTCAGACGGTGAGTGCTAAGATCCATCGTCAAAAGGGAAACAGCCCAGACCATCAGCTAAGGCCCCCAAGTGTATGTTAAGTGGGAAACGATGTGGAGTTGCCCAGACAACCAGGATGTTGGCTTAGAAGCAGCCACCATTTAAAGAGTGCGTAATAGCTCACTGGTCGAGTGACTCTGCGCGGAAAATGTAACGGGGCTAAACATACCGCCGAAGCTATGGCAGTCCTTATGGACTGGGTAGGGGAGCGTTCCAAGCAGCAGTGAAGCCGTATCGTGAGGAGCGGTGGAGCGCTTGGAAGTGAGAATGCCGGTGTAAGTAGCGAAAAGACAAGTGAGAATCTTGTCCACCGAAAGCCTAAGGTTTCCTGGGGAAGGCTCGTCCTCCCAGGGTTAGTCGGGACCTAAGCTGAGGCCGAAAGGCGTAGGCGATGGACAACTGGTTGATATTCCAGTACCACCTCTGTTCCGTTTGAGCAATGGCGTGACGCAGGAGGATAGGGTGAGCGGCCTATTGGATGGCCGTCTAAGCAGTAAGTGTGGTGTGTAGGCAAATCCGCACACCAGTAAGCACAAGCTGTGATGGCGAGGGAAATATAAGTACCGAAGTCCCTGATTTCACACTGCCAAGAAAAGCGTCTAGCGAGGAACAAGGTGCCCGTACCGCAAACCGACACAGGTAGGCGAGGAGAGAATCCTAAGGTGCGCGGGATAACTCTTGCTAAGGAACTCGGCAAAATGGCCCCGTAACTTCGGGAGAAGGGGCGCCTCGGTAGGGTTTATAGCCCGAGGAGGCCGCAGTGAAAAGGCCCAAGCGACTGTTTAGCAAAAACACAGGTCTCTGCGAAGCCGTAAGGCGAAGTATAGGGGCTGACGCCTGCCCGGTGCTGGAAGGTTAAGGGGATGGGTTAGCGCAAGCGAAGCTTTGAACCGAAGCCCCAGTAAACGGCGGCCGTAACTATAACGGTCCTAAGGTAGCGAAATTCCTTGTCGGGTAAGTTCCGACCCGCACGAAAGGCGTAACGACTTGGGCGCTGTCTCGGCAAGAGACCCGGTGAAATCATAATACCTGTGAAGATGCAGGTTACCCGCGACAAGACGGAAAGACCCCATGGAGCTTTACTGTAGCCTGGTATTGAAACTTTGTGCATCATGTACAGAATAGGTGGGAAGCTGTGAAGCGAGGGCGCCAGCCTTCGTGGAGCTGTCGTTGGGATACCACCCTTGATGTACGGAGTTTCTAACTTGCCGCCCTTATCGGGTGGAAGGACCATGCCAGGTGGGCAGTTTGACTGGGGCGGTCGCCTCCTAAAGAGTAACGGAGGCGCCCAAAGGTTCCCTCAGAATGGTCGGAAATCATTCGTAGAGTGTAAAGGCACAAGGGAGCTTGACTGCGAGACCTACAAGTCGAGCAGGGACGAAAGTCGGGCTTAGTGATCCGGTGGTTCCGCATGGAAGGGCCATCGCTCAACGGATAAAAGCTACCCTGGGGATAACAGGCTTATCTCCCCCAAGAGTCCACATCGACGGGGAGGTTTGGCACCTCGATGTCGGCTCATCGCATCCTGGGGCTGAAGTAGGTCCCAAGGGTTGGGCTGTTCGCCCATTAAAGCGGTACGCGAGCTGGGTTCAGAACGTCGTGAGACAGTTCGGTCCCTATCTGTCGCGGGCGTAGGAAGTTTGAGGAGAGCTGTCCTTAGTACGAGAGGACCGGGATGGACGCACCTCTGGTGCACCAGTTGTCACGCCAGTGGCACAGCTGGGTAGCTATGTGCGGACGGGATAAGCGCTGAAAGCATCTAAGCGTGAAGCCCCCTTCAAGATGAGACTTCCCATAGCGCAAGCTAGTAAGACCCCTCATAGACGATGAGGTTGATAGGTTCGGTGTGGAAGTGCAGTAATGCATGGAGCTGACGAATACTAATCGGTCGAGGACTTATCCACATTGCCTTATGCTAACTTTCATTATCTAGTTTTCAGAGAATAAAGGTAGACGTTCTTTCTTGATTAAGAAAGGACGTTTTTTATTTGTATGAACGCTACTGCTCTTCTGATAAAAAAGATAAACATATGATAATAAAAGTATTTTGAAAATCTGACAAGATACAAAAGTAGAAATGAAACAAATAAATCAAATACTTATTACATTTATGTGAAAAATTGAACAATCATGTTGTTATTCTCAGAAAATTGAGTAAAGTAAATAAAGAAGTGAGAAGAAAAAAGGAGGGAACCTTATGACCAGAAGAATAGCGATAATGGAACGTCCTACAAAGAAAGAAGAGCAAATTGCGTGGCAGAAGCAAGTAATTCGTGAGGAATTGCTCAAGAAACCAACATTACTAAAGAAAAATAACTAAATCAATATATGAAATGCGCTTGTTCCTTATCGAACAAGCGCATTTTTGCCGTATTTGACCAAAAGGTATATATAAAACCAGTTACGTTATATCAGAGGTTCTTTTCCAATGACTAAGTTTCTCCAGTAAACGTTCCTTTACATCCTCGGACAAGGCACCCTTTACACCTATTCCTACTATTGTATGGGGAAATTCTGGGTTTCCCAAGGATTCTACTAAGACGGTATCAAAAGCTTGTAGTAAGCTCTTAAATCCCTCAGGTGTGAATCTCCAGTAATCTGAAGGATAATCATGTATTGGAAAATCAAGAACAGAACTAATAACGCAGACACCATTAGGCTTTAAGATTCGATAGCATTCTTCTATGGCCTTACGAGGATATTCCACATGCTCAAATGTATCTAAGCTGAGTACCGATCCAGCTGTTTCATCAGGTAAATCTATGTCATGTAAATTCAATATTTGATCAACTCCAGGGCCTTCTCTCATATCGCATCCGATATAGGTGTGACCTGGGAAAAAAGGGCGAAGATCTGCAAAGATTTCCTGGAAAGGGACTTGAAAAGAACCAAACTCAAAGATGGGATCCAGGAAAGGGAGTTCCTCTGAACACAGTCGGACAAAATGTTTTATACAAAAACGCATGTATGAACCTCCTTGAAACGCTATTTATTCTTTATCTTATGAAGGATGGTTAGGAGAGTGTCTGCTCAACCAAAATACTTACAATTGTAAAAAAGCTTACCAATATGATTTATTTTTCATCAAATGATATCTGTAGAATATTCTGTTGAGAGGAGGGATGGAATAATGAACCGTTTTTGGGATAAAATTATTAAGCCTATACTGCTAAAAGAACAACCAAAAAACATTGTAGAAATTGGTGCAGACTACGGATTTAATACTGTACGAATATTGGAGTACTGCAAATGGCTTCATGCAAAAGTGTATGTTGTAGATCCGTTACCTAAGTTTGATGTCAATGCTTTTCAAAATTTGTTTGGTGAACATTTAGAAATGGTTCGGTTACTAAGTCACGATGCATTACCGAAGATACCCGAATATGACGTGGTACTGATAGATGGTGATCATAATTGGTATACCGTCTATTTTGAATTAAAAGCAATCGAAGAACGTTCCAAAACAACGGGTACATTTCCGATCATTTTCTTCCATGATGTAGATTGGCCATACGGTAGACGGGATATGTATTATGATCCACAGCAGATCCCTGCCGAATATTTGAAGCCATATGCAGTAAAGGGTATGATTCCTGGACAGTCCGAATTGTCGGATGAAGGGGGAATAAATCACAATTTATATAATGCTGCATACGAAAATGGTCCGAAAAATGGAGTACTTACAGCAATAGAGGATTTTTTACAGGATAGTAGCCTAGAGTTATCCTTTCAAAAAGTAACAAGTCAGAATGGTCTGGGTGTTATGTATGAAAATGATCCCGAAAGAGATAAGTATATCCGTTATGTGATCGCTTCCTCAGGTATGTGACAACCATGTATATACGCCAAAAAAAACCCTGTAAAAAGGGTTCTTTTTTTATTCGATAAGCACATGTAAAATTTGCTAAAAGCATAGAGGTAATCCAATTTTTTGTTTTCCTAATTAGTAGAGGAAGAGTAGTTAAAGTTTTTCCAATCCTCGAAGGAATAATGGTCGAGAAAAATAGATTTTGTCTTATTATACTCCTCAAAATTAATATCGTCTAAGCAGTAATGAAGGACCCAGCTTTCTTCTTGATAAGGCACTACGACCTTATATCCCGCTTTACGAAAAGCAATTGATTGAGAGACATCATAAAAATGGAAATTGTTTATATTCTCATTCCATTCTAAATCATATTGGGTAACCATCATGACCCCATCAATACTAGTGACTTCTTGAAAAGGATAGGGAACGGTTCCAAAGTTGTGATGACCAAAGGAATTAATATAAGCCATTATCTTTCCAAAATGTTTACTGCCCTCCCACCAGACCCCTGTAGGAGGGAGATCATTAGTACCTGCCAGCCCAAACATTCCAACTTCTTTATCCATAAAAATTTTGAGGCAATCAACTAAAAACCTGGTGTTCATAATGTAAGTATCCTGATGTAAGTAGACTTTATATTTAGCTTTACTTTGTCGCATCGCTCTGTTGTAACCTTCCGTCATGCTAACTGCGTCATAAATCGAAATAATTTCCACTGAAAAACCAGGGGGTACCCATAGATGACTAATATGATTTAGACATTCTTTATAGAGGGCATCGTCGTTCACGCAACTGATAAACGCGAAAGAAAGCTGTCTATTCTCCATTGCGTATTTCTCCTTTTTTAACGGAAAAGAATAATTTTCCGATTAATAGCTAACTACATGCTCGAATCATACTGAGCTGATTGGCAGTGTGTTTTTGAACAAAGTATACCTTCTCTTACCATATTCCAAATAAGAATAAATCGACACTGGAAACCCCCCATTCTCTTTTTCTTCCACTTGAACAAAGAACCGTCTTTGCCCAATTTCATACATTAGTAAAGGTGGTAAGTGTTTATAGAAGGAGGAAGGCTTGTGTCACAAGAAAATTCCAAGGAGCTTCCAAAGGTAAGTATTTTGATTCCTACTTATAATAGACCATATTACTTTGAACTGGCATTGCAAAGTGCCTTAGATCAGAGTTATTCCAATTTGGAGATTATTGTTGGTGATGACAGCACGAACGATGAAACCGAGCAGCTGATAAAACCTTATTTGGAGAAGTATCCACAGCTTATTTATTACAAAAATCCGCAAAATTTAGGGCAATTTGAAAATGACTTAAAGCTGTTGGAGCTGGCAAGTGGGGAATACATTAACTTTTTAATGGATGATGATTTATTTCATCCAGATAAAATTAGTAAGATGATGGTCTATTTTCTACAGGATCATCAAGAAGAGATTGCATTGGTAACTTCTAAACGGGCAATTATCAATGAGAATGGTGCCGTTCAACCAGATATCGCGGAAACACAAACAGGCTTCTTACAAGATACAATCTTAGATGGTAATGAATTAATTAATATGTTAGTTGGCTTACAATGGGGGAATTTTATTGGGGAGCCGACGACGGTATTATTTCGGAAAAAATATTTAACAGAACCCTTTGGCAGCTTAGTAAATAGAAAATATACATGCACAGTGGATATGGCCTCCTGGATCGTATTGCTACGAAATAGAAAAGGTGTTTATATGACGGATACATTGAGCTATTTCCGCATGCATCCTGCTCAACAAATCAAGCAACGTGAGATCATCATTGCCGGCTCTATTGATTTAGTACATTTGATTTTACAGGCACCTTCCCTTGGATATTTACAGGAAAAAGATAAGCTGGTCATGGCCTACATTAATACACTTCGTTTTATTCACGGTGCACTCTGCATTACTGATCCGAATGAAGTGTCAGATGATACGTTAGAATTACGTTCTTACCGAGAACAAATCATAGCAAAATTATTTGAAGTCACGAAGATCAAACCACAATGAAATCATTCATGCCTAGGCTTTTGTTACAGGACTGAAGCTGGATTTCTATACTTAATGAGCGGATATTGTCTGTAAGCATACTATAACATATCGTGCGGATATGTAGATCTGTGCTATTCATGATTGACCTGAACGTCAAACCATTTAGGGAGGCCTATACATGAAAGGAATTATTTTAGCCGGCGGAACAGGTTCTAGATTGTATCCCTTAACAAAGGTTACCAATAAACACTTGTTACCGATTGGAAAATATCCGATGATTTATCACCCTATTCATAAGTTAAAAGAGGCAGATATTCATGAGATATTAATTGTCACTAGCCGTGAGCATATGGGAGACGTAGTTAATTTGTTGGGAAGTGGCGTAGATTTTAATATGCAATTCACGTATAAAGTACAAGATGAACCCAAGGGAATTGCACAGGCATTAGGAATGGCGGAAGATTTTGCAAATGGAGAGCTGATTACGGTTATTTTAGGTGATAATGTATTCTCCGATAATATTTCGAACTATGTTACGAGGTATAGAGAACGTGGTACTGGAGCCAATATCTTGATAAAACAAGTTGTTGATCCTGAGCGTTATGGTGTACCAAAGTTGGAGGATGGAAAAATTGTTTCCATCACAGAAAAGCCGTCTCAACCAGACAGTCATTTTGCTGTAACAGGTATATATATGTATGATTGGAAGGTATTTGAAATTATTAAAACTCTACAGCCTTCAGCACGTGGAGAATTAGAGATTACCGATGTGAACAATGCGTATATTGAGCAAAATGAGATGACTTACGATGTACTTCAGGGATGGTGGACAGATGCAGGCACCCACCATTCAATTTTACACGCAAACCAATTAGCGGCCACATTAGAGCTGGATAAGTTAGTAGAAGACTAAGCAGATAGAGGAGGAGATAAAACGTGATTGAGGGCGTGAAAGTAAAAAAGCTAGTAAAGTTCGCTGATGACCGGGGATATTTTATGGAGGTATGGCGTGATGATGACCTATTGTTAGAAAAATTCGGTCAATTATCTGCCTCCTTGACATATCCAGGTGTGATTAAAGCATTCCATTACCATAAAAAGCAGGACGATATATGGTTCTTCCCCGTTGGTAATGCGCAGGTCGTCCTGCATGATCTAAGAGACGATTCACCGACTAAGGGAAAGACAGACGTCTATTATATGGGTGAGAACCACTTAATATCTCTGTTTATTCCGCGTGGAGTGGCGCATGGATATCGGGTGTTAGGGCAACAGCCAGCCGTCATTACTTATGTAACGAACATTTCTTATGATCCCAAAGATCCGGATGAATACCGGATTGCCCATGATGATAAAACAATAAATTTTAATTGGAACACGGTATTTAAATAAGGAGGAAATAGACTATGAAAGTATTGGTGACAGGTGGAGCGGGATTTATTGGGAGCAATTTCATTCATTATCTCCTGCATCAATACCCCCATTATAAAATCATTAATTTAGATTACCTCACATATGCCGGTAATCTAGAGAATTTACAAGACATTGAAGAACATCCTCACTATCGTTTTGTGAGAGGATCTATTTATGACAAGAAATTAGTAGAAAGCATTTTGGCAGGAGAAAAAGCTTTATATTCCGATGATGAAGCTCCGATTGATATTATTATTAACTTCGCAGCAGAATCGCATGTTGATCGTAGTATTTCAGATCCAAGCTACTTTGTGAAAACGAATATAACAGGCACACAAGTGCTCTTGGAATTTGCTAAACGACATAAGATCAAACAGTTCCTTCAAGTATCCACTGATGAGGTATATGGTTCATTAGAAGAGACAGGATTGTTTACAGAGGATTCCCCGCTGGCCCCCAATAGCCCATACTCCGCTTCCAAAGCAGCAGCAGATTTATTAGTCCGTTCCTATCATCAAACGTATGACATGTATACAAATATCACACGTTGTTCTAACAATTATGGACCATATCAATTTCCAGAAAAATTAATACCACTGGCTATTACCAATGCGATTTCTTATGAAAACATTCCCGTATATGGAGATGGACTACACGTTCGCGATTGGTTGCATGTAGAAGATCATTGCCGAGCTATTGATCTTGTTATGCATAGTGGCAAGCCCGGCGAAGTATATAATATTGGCGGCAATAATGAATGGACGAATCTGAGTTTGCTCCAGACATTGCTCCGCGAGTTACATCGTGAAGAGAATTTGCTTCAGTTTGGTAAGGATCGCCCAAAACACGATCGACGCTATGCTATTGATTCCACTAAAATACGAACAGAATTAGGGTGGGAGCCCATTCATACATTTGAAGAGGGTCTTACTAATACGATTCGTTGGTATCAACAAAACGAACAATGGTGGAAGCGAGCTAAAACAGGGGCTTTTCGCGAATATTATAAGCAACAATACGGTCATATCATCCAAGACCATATGCATTAGCGTGTGAAGGAAAAGGGAGGGAGCAGTGTGAAAGTGCTGGTCACTGGGGCACAAGGGCAACTAGGCCGAGACCTGGTTGCATGCTCACAGGGCATGGATCATGTAAAGGGATACAGTCGACAAGAATTAGATATTACACAATTGCATCAGGTAAGAGAGCAAGTGCAAGCTTATCAACCTGATGTTATTATTCATGCAGCAGCTTATACCAATGTGGATCAGGCTGAAAGCGAACCTGATCGAGCTTATGCAGTTAATGCTTGGGGAACACGTAATGTAGCACTTGCTGCTCAAGAAGTAGGTGCCAAAATGATTTATATTAGCTCAGACTATGTATTCTCTGGGCAGGGAAGTGAGCCGTATGTTGAATTTGACCGTCCTGCTCCGAAAAGTATCTACGGAAAAAGTAAGCTAGCTGGAGAAGATTTGACAAGATGCTTATGTCACAAACATTTTATTGTTCGGACTTCCTGGGTATTTGGGAAGTACGGTCATAACTTTGTGAAGACAATGGTAAAGCTTGGACAAAAACAAACAGAAATCTCAGTTGTCTCTGATCAAATTGGATCACCGACCTATACTGTTGATCTTGCATTATTTTTAATGCAAGTAGCTAAAAGCGAGTGTTACGGCACTTACCATGTTTCAAATCAAGGGAGTTGTTCGTGGTACGAATTTGCCGAGACGATATTTGCCGAATATCAGCTTAATGTAAAGGTTATTCCAATAACAACGAAAGATTTTCCTCGACCTGCCCCCCGCCCGGCCTATTCGGTTATGGATCATATGGCCATTCGTTTACATGATTTCCAACTGCTTCGCCATTGGCGAGATGCATTGCATGCGTACCGTCTAGATTGTAACGAAGCAAAGGAGGAGAGTTATGACTCCTAACCTCTCGATTGTGATTTTGACACGTAATGGCTTACCTTTTACTAAAATGTGTGTTGAAAGTATTAAAAAGCATACAAACGATTATGAACTTATCTTTGTTGATAATGGCTCTACTGACGGGACGATTTCATATCTGAATTCTCTTCCCCATGCAGTTGTTATCTCTAATGGTGAAAATCGTGGTTTTGCAGCAGGCAATAATCAAGGATTTCGAAAGGCTCGGGGTAAGTATATTGTTATGCTAAATAATGATACATTGGTCACTCCCAAGTGGAGCCAGTTACTCATTAATTGGCTAAATAAGGATTCGTCACTATGCATGGTTGGCCCCCGGTCCAATAATTTATCAGCAGAACAGCAAATTAGTACAGAAGAAACGGTGGAGATTGCTACTGTTGATTCCTTTGCGATTGATTGGACCAATCGTTATGCCAATCATGGCTTCTATGGACGCAAGTTGATAGGGCATTGCATTTTATTTAGACGGAGTCTTCTTGAGCAAATTGGTGGATTAGATGAACGATTTTATCCAGCAAGCTATGAGGATGATGATTTTTGTCTACGTGCTCGTCTGTATGGGAAAAAGCTATGGGTTGCAAATGATGTATTTATCTATCACTTTGGCCATGCTTCCTTTTTAGTAAATAGAATTACGTATCGAGAATATTCGTGGGATAACGCAAGGCGGTTTATACAAAAATGGCAACTTCCCTTTAGCATCCATCAGTTAGAAACACGGGGGTATGACCCAAATGATATTGTGGAGCGGGTTGGAATATTTGATCCGCAAAGGCATGTCGAGCCTATGTAACAGGAGATTGGGGGGAAGGTATGGCTACGATCAGTTTATGTATGATTGTAAAAAATGAAGAGAAATCTATTGCTCGTTGTCTGCGCTCTGTCAAGGGAGCTGTTGATGAAATCATTATTGTGGATACCGGTTCAACTGACAAAACGATTAAGGAAGCAAAGGCATTCACCAAGAAGATTTTTCACTTCAAATGGGTAAATGATTTTTCTAAAGCACGTAATTTTTCTTTTCAACAAGCTACGATGGATTACATTATGTGGATGGACGCAGATGATGTACTAGAGGAAATTGATCGAAAAAAATTACAGCTGTATAAACATAAGATTGACCCGAATATTGATGTAATAATCATGCCTTATCATACTAGTAAAGATGAATTTGGCAATGTCATTCTTCCTTATTCTCGTGAAAGAATTATAAAGCGAACCCATAAACATTCCTGGGTAGGCATGGTTCATGAATATATTGAGTTTTCCTTTGGCAGAAGCTTTAAGATTGATATTGCTGTTACCCATCGTCCACGTCAGCAAAAAAATCATCAACGAAATTTACAACTATATGAAAATGCGATAGCAGATGGCATTTTGCTAACTCCAAGGGATAAATATTATTATGCCAATGAATTAAAGGATAATGAAAGATATGAAGAGGCAATCGAAATTTATCAGAAATTTGTAAACAAAGAATTACCACGAGTAGAGGAACCAGAGCTGTTAATGGAGCACATATGCTTTTGCTATGAGAGATTACATCTCCCAGAAGAAGAGATCAGATATGCATTAAAAAGCTTGGAATATGGCCTGCCACGAGCTGAGGCATGCTGTCGGCTGGGATATTATTGGTTACAAAAAAATGAACCTAAAAGGGCGCTTTTTTGGTATGATCTCGCTACTACATTAACCAAACCTAAATCGTGGGGGTTTCGTAAAGAAGCGTGTTGGACCTGGCTCCCACATTTGCAATTATGTGTTTGCTACGATCGCTTAGAACAGTTCGAGCAGGCTTACAAGCATAATGAATTGGCACGAGCATACCGACCAGCAGATCCAATTATTCTGGGCAATCGTGCGTATCTAACAAATCGGCTGGAAGAAGAGGGTATTCCCATTCCTTCGTAACCATAAAGAGTGGAAAAACAGCGCTTCTCGGGAAAAAGAGAAATGCGCTGTTTTTTTGAAAAGAAATACTGTTAGTAGCTATTGTCTTCGTTTTGGTGTTTTCCCTGATGTGAATTAACTTCCATATGTCTCAAAGTCGACTTTACTTTATCCGTTTGTGACTGATAGTCAGTGATAACTTCTGTTAGAACGGCTACGGATTCCTTTAATGTAGGCTCATTGCTAATATGATCAATGGCTCTATGGATATGCATCATTTTATTTTCTGTTTCTCGTAAGAATTCCACTAATTCCATGCCATTCATTTTTGTTCACCTCATCATTCTGATTCGGGTTAAGACCGTTTCTTTATCATAAGTGTGTGTTACAGAGCTTTATTGTATGCATGATGAAATCAAGAAAATGAGAAGTTCTATACATAGCAAAAATTTGGTCATATCTACTGTTTCTATCGTCCAAGCAATGCTTTTCTTTTACTCATATCTTAGAGTATCACAGTAGGAGGTGTTTTTATGGGGAAAAAGCATTGTAAGTGTAAACAACGTCATCATCGCCATCATCATGAAAGTCGTTCTGTAGAGCATCATTGGGAAAGTTCTAAATCTAGTAGTAGTTCAGTATGGAGTAACCATGAAAGACCAAAAAAACGTCAACATCGCCATGTCACTGTCATTTTAAATCCAGGGGAAACTTTAGTGGTTCATGCAAGACACGAAAGAAAACATAAGAAGCATTTTTCATAATTTTTGTACTAACAAGGGGCCATTGGCTATAGCCAGTGGCTTTTTGTTTAAAGAATAGATTATCAACCATTTATGTTCCGAAAAAAAATAAGCCGTGCCAAACCTTACATGAGGAAAATAATAATAAATAGAGGAGGCATGGCTATGAGAAAGGAAGGGATAAGCTGGGTACCTGTTCGAAAATATGACCGCCCTTTAGGCCCTGTTTGGCAGGTTAGAAAAGGAAAGAAAGGAAACCAGCAAACTGGTTTCTTTAAATATATGAATAGAAGTACAGTAAAAAAGCTTGGCCCTGTTTTAGCTATGGAATTACTTTCGTATAGGCTTGCACGCAAATTAGGAATTTCAGTAGCTAAAATCGAAGTAGTCACAATTCAAGGGAAAAGGGGCGTAGTTTCTCATAAAAAAAGGAAAGGGCGCCTTTATAGCTGGGAAGAGTTTTATCAGCGAAAAGGACCAAGGGCTATCAACGAATTGCAATCCCCAGAAAGATTGATAGAGCTATTCATCTTTGATATTTGGATTGTCAATGTAGATCGTCATAATGAGAACATCATAATATTCCCTACTCAAAAAGCATATGATTTTTATGCTATTGATCATAGTATGTCCCTGTTGGGGACCTTTACTTTTCGAAAAATCCCATGGTATTCCAAACAGTGGGAACATGTAGCTCTATATAATCATCACTACTTACAGGGTCTTACCCACTTTATCAGAGAATATAATCAGGTAAAGCCATTTATTCAAAAGATTCAACAGCTATCACCTGTGGTTATAAAACAAACAGTAAGGCGAATTCCCCTTTCTTTATTAAGTAAAAGGCAAAAACAGCAGGTGGAACGAGTTCTATTGAATCGACAAAAAAAATTACATTACTTGGTACAACTCTGGTTATTGGAATATAAGGGACAGTTATAAGCATAAGAAAAGGAAGGTACCTCGGTTTATACCAGCCAACAGGCAGGAGGAGGTAGCCAGAAATATGATGTACTCAGGGGAGGACAGCTCTCATCTCATTTGGACTGGGGCCGTAATTGCCATTTTCACCTATTTAGTGGGAGGCATTGATAAGCTTTTTACGGCATTTTGCATTTTTATCGTTGTCGATTATATAACAGGAGTACTTGCTGCTTGGTATACGAGGTCGCTTAGTAGTCAGGAAGGGTTTCGAGGAATTGCCAAAAAGGTTGGCATGTTTGCCTTTATCATTATAGCGAATCAATTGGATTTAATCAGCGGGAGTAGTCAAGGATTCTTACGAGATACAATCATTTTATTTATGATTGGGAATGAAGGGATTTCCATAATAGAAAACTGTCATCGGTTAGGTTTGCCTGTACCGGATTTTTTATTGCGAGCGCTGGAAAGTGTAAAGAAGATAAAAAGAAAATGATTAATTTTATGGTTACAGGGTACTTTGTCCATGCACAAAGTACCTTGCCTCGTTCATACATAAAAGAAAGAGACTGGAGATATATATTTTCTTACGAGTGTTTTACAAAAATAGACAGTTTTTTTAAGAAAGAAAGCGTATAATACAGCGTACTGGGAGGAGGAGTGACAGATGAAATTTACCTGCATTTATTGCTGTAGTATATTTCATGATAAACAAAGGTGCCCGATATGTGGCAGTTCAGAGGTAAAGCCAATTATTGTAGAGGTGCAAAATGCTACTGAAACTATTGTGATTCCAGCAAAAAGAGATTTTCTTTAGCACAAATTTGAAACCTGCAGTCACTGTGAGACGTAATACTTGTTAAGACAAGAGATCTAACAGCTTAAGGAGGACAACATGCTAATAACCACAACACACACTGTTCAGGGTAGAGATGTCGAGGAGTATCTTGATATTGTAACGGGCGAAGCAATTATGGCTGCCAACATTGTTCGAGATTTCATGGCAGGAGTCCGAGATATTATTGGCGGCCGAAGCGGTGCCTATGAGAACAAGCTAGCAGAAGGAAGAGATATTGCCATTAGCGAGATGAAAGAGAAGGCTACTCAAATAGGCGCTAATGCAATTATTGGTATTCATTTAGATTATGAAACGATCGGTAACGGTATGTTGATGGTTGTTGCCTCTGGCACAGCCGTTCGAATTCGTTAATTTTTTATTGAAAATCATTGGATTCAGATACCCGAAGAAAGGCCTCTCTTTGCTAACGTGAAGAGGGCTTTTTTATATGGAAATAAAATTGAGGAAAATCAGTCATTGCAAAACGAGCCCAGATCACTACAATTAAGTTATTATACAACACGTACATAACGGAGCTGATTACAATTCAACCCATTCATAAGAACAAGTCATTTCTTTTATTAATGTCAGGAGAAATCGTTGCTGGAATAACTATGTGGGTATGTCTGTTACTAAATCTACAGTTTATGTCACAGATTATGAAAACCAATTTAGGAACCGGCCTGTTACTCATGACAGGGATGCTTGCTAGCATTCTATTTTTACCAACAGTAGGGAAAATGATTGATCTGTACGATAAGCAAAAGATTTTGATTGCCTCTTCCTGTATCAGATGTTTGGCCCCTGTTTTTATGTATTTTGCTATTAGTTACACTTCTATTGGCTGGCTAGTTGCTTCGTTAATTGTAAATCAAGTAGCTGGTTCCATGTATTTACCAACAGTACGGGCAGGCTTACCAGCTTTGGTTGGAGAGGCTAATCTTCTGTCTGCAAACACACTTTATATGAACATTGCTACCATGGCTAGAATTGCGGGTACAGCTGTTGGGGGCTTGCTACTAACATTGTTTACGATGCAGACGGTTACTATGGGGGCGTTTATCGGTTTTCTGATGCTAGTAATCATTGTATTGTTTGTTCGAATTCCGCAATCGCATCATAAACGCAAACAAACAGGTGAAAAACTGAAATTCACAGAAGTTTTTGAAATAATGAAAAAAGAGCCATCGGTAACCGTTGGGCTGATTAGCACTGGGGTAGTGACACTCTTCTTAGGCGGATTTAATCTATTGGTCTTGGCTTTTGGTAAATTGCAGGATTCCTCGACGATTATGGGATATATCTATGCGGTAGAAGGTTCAAGTGTACTTCTTGCAGGAGTTTTCGTACAAAAATTGGTAAGTCAAGTAAACTTAGTAAGGATATCATCCTTGCTCGTAGTGGTCATTGGAATTGCAGAATGGGGAATGTCATTTAGTACAAGTTCAGTCATGGTTTTACTTTCATTTGGATTGCTTGGTTTTACATTAGGCTTTATATTCCCGATGGTAACTACCGTGTTTCAAAAAAGGTTACCAGAAATGGTACAGGGACGTTTTTTTAGTTTTAAAGAAATTGTGGACCGTATTATTATTCAGGTGGCTATGCTTATTACGTCTGCAAGTTTGGATTTTATTGGGTTATCTTCCTTTCTTATACTAATGAGTATCTTCACGGTATGTACGGGGCTTCTTACATACCTATACGGAAAAAGACAAAACCTAGTGGTAACACATCTTGGGGGAAAGAATGAATCGATACAAAGATAAATACATTTCATGCAAAAATTTACTCTAATCATTATTGACAAGTTGCGAAAATGTTACTATGATTTTTAAAGGGGTAAAATACGATAAGATAACTGGGGGTTTAACAAATGAAGAAAGCTTGGTACTCTACTGCACTTGTTTCTATTTTAGCGCTCTCTCTATTTGTAGCTGGTTGTGGGTCATCTAATCAGGGAGCCACAGGCGAGCAAGGGGGAAACACAACAGCGAAAAACTCCTTGGAAGCGATCAAAACAGCCGGGAAGATTCGCATTGGTACGGAAGGTACCTACGCACCTTTCACCTTCCATGATTCTACAGGACAGCTGACTGGCTTTGATGTGGAAATCGCTCGTGAAGTTGCAAAACGTCTTGGGGTAGAACCTGAATTTATTGAAAGCAAATGGGACGGGATGATTGCAGGACTTGAAGCAAATCGTTTTGAAATGGTTGTAAACGAGGTGGGCATTCGAGCGGATCGTAAAGAAAAGTTTGATTTCTCCGATCCGTATATCGTGTCAAAAGCGGTGCTAATTGTTAATGAAGATAATAATGAAATCAAGACTTTTGCAGATTTAAAAGGAAAAAAATCAGCACAGACATTAACAAGTAATTTAACAGACCTAGCCCGAGATAATGGAGCTGAAATTGTACAATCAGAAGGATTTAACCAAGCTATTGAACTTTTATTATCCAAACGAGTGGATGCAACAGTTAACGACGGTTTATCTTTCCTCGACTTTAAAAAACAAAAGCCTGATGTGAAAATTAAAATTGCAGCTGAGCATCCTAATGCTACTGAAAATGGGATTATGTTTGCAAAAGGCAAACATCCTGAACTAATTGAAGCAGTAAATAAGGCTCTGCAAGAGATGAAAGCTGATGGTACTTATTTGAAAATATCCGAGAAATATTTTGGTGCAGACGTCTCCAAATAATACAGATAGGACTGAATGGAAGTGGAACAATCTGATCGTATTATCGGTATTATCGTGGATTCATTTTTCCCGCTGTTAAAGGCGGGAATTTTGTTCACGATACCTCTTACGTTACTTTCTTTTATCATAGGATTAATACTTGCCTTTTTTACAGCGATTGCTCGTTTATCCACGAATAAATTGTTGTATGGAATTTCCAGCTTTTATGTATGGGTTGTTCGAGGTACCCCATTGTTAGTGCAATTATTTATTATTTTCTATGGGTTACCTAAGCTAGGCATTACAATTGATCCATTTCCTGCTGCCATTATTGGTTTTTCCTTGAGTGTGGGAGCGTATAACTCCGAAGTTATCCGTGCAGCTATCCAATCGGTGCCTAAGGGGCAGTGGGAAGCGGCATATACAATTGGGATGACCAGAAATCAGGCAAGACGTCGAATTATTCTTCCACAAGCTCTTCGTGTAGCGATACCTCCGCTTGGAAATTCGTTTATCAGTTTAGTGAAAGATACCTCTCTAGCCGCTACCATTACGGTGACAGAGATGTTTCAGATATCGCAACAGATTACTGCGATGACATACGAGCCCTTGGTACTATACTGCGAGGTTGCGGTCATCTATCTGTTTTTCAGTACGATATTGTCAGCATTGCAAAGCCGTGTGGAACATCGTCTGGAACGCCGTATGGCTAGGTAGGAGGAGAGAACCAGCATGATTGAGATAAAAGGACTTCATAAAAGCTTTCAACAAATTGAAGTATTAAAGGACATATCTGTAACTATTAATAAAGGGGAAACCGTCGTCATCATAGGTCCCTCAGGTTCTGGAAAAACTACACTGCTTAGATGCATGAATCTTTTGGAAATACCTACAAGAGGAAGCATGCAAATAGGAGACCAACGTCTAGACTTTATTCCTACTACTAAAATGAAGGAAAAGGAGTTGCTTCCTGTTCGTAAGCAGTCAGGAATGGTTTTTCAGAGTTATAATCTTTTTCCACACATGACAGCGTTAGAAAATGTGATGGAAGGACAGGTTATCGTTAAAAAACGTTCTAAGGAAGAAGCGAAGGCGAGAGCGGAGGAAATGCTTACAAAAGTGGGCCTCTTTGATCGGATGAACATGTATCCTCATCAGCTATCTGGAGGACAGCAGCAGCGGGTAGGTATTGCCCGTGCGATGGCATTAGATCCGGAAGTGTTACTGTTTGATGAACCAACTTCTGCGCTAGACCCAGAATTGGTTGGTGAGGTATTGAAGGTCATGAAACAGTTGGCAGAAGAAGGTATGACAATGGTGATCGTGACACACGAAATGAATTTTGCGCGAGATGTAGCCGATCGCATTATTTTCATGGATGGTGGTGTCATTTTGGAGCAAGGAACTCCTGAAGAAATCTTCGAGCATTCGAAAAACGAACGAACTCACCAATTTTTACGTCGTATACAAGCTTAAATGAAAGAGCACTGGAGCTAATCCAGTGTTTTTTTTGCTTTCTTTTACCAATAATAAGCTCAGATCAGAATGTAGGTATAGCGTTATTTTTTACGTAAAAAAATTGGTAAAAAAAAGATGAAAACGTTTTGGCAACTGAGTACGTCTAATAAATAAGTAAACAGGAAAGCCTAAAAGACGAGGCCAAGGAATGAGACAACTTTAATAAATAGCACTTATTTTTTATGTAAAGAATACATAGCGAGTAACTTAGTAAAAACGACGTGTCTCTTCTTCAATAATGATAGGAAATTTGCGGAAGCAGGTGGATAGTATGAACATCTCTAAATGGACAAAAACAGGTATTGTCGCAGTACTTTGTCTGCCATTAATACATGTAGCGGGTTCACAAAATTTTTTACTGGCAGCCGAGAAACCAGCATTTGTAGCTCAGGTGTCCAAAGAGACAACAGGGGCTACAGTACCAGGAGCACAAACGATAACAAGCCCCTCTGGTGTAAAAGAAACTGTTTCAGCTGATGATAGACAAGAGGTTCGCCTATATTCCATTCAGGATCAAGATAAACATGGTTTTATTGATGCAACTGGAAAGGTAGTGATCGCTCCTCAATTTGAAGTGGTTGGTGAATTTCATGAGGGGCTTGCCGTTGCTAAGAAGGATGGGAAATACGGATTTATCAACCAACAGGGCTCATTTGTTATCCCAGCTCAATATGACGAAGCAGATTCATTCTCAGAAGGAGTAGCTGCTGTTAAAACAGGGGCTCATTTTGGTTTTATCAGCAAAGATAATAAGATGGTGATTCCAGCAAAGTTCCAATTTGCTCGTAGCTTTCAAAATGGTCTAGCTGCCATTGGTGAAAATCATAAATATGGTTTTATTAATAAGCATGGGCAAATCGTGATTCAACCAGAATATGAGATTGTCTGGGGCTTTCAAGAAGGCACTACTGTAGCGTATAAGGATGGAAAAGCAGGTTATCTTGACCAAACAGGAAAAGTCATTATTCCCTTTACCTATCAAATTGCTAATCCATTTCAAGAGGGGCTAGCCTTAGTATATGAAGGTGAAGAAAAAGGATATAGTCTCATCAATAAGCAAGGCCAGGAAGTTGTGAAACCAGATGGGTTTGAACCTGGAAGCTTTTCAGAAGGAGTAGCCGACGTGATGGTAGCTGTGGACGGAGATTATAAAGCTAGCTATATTAACAAAAAAGGGGAGTTTTTACTTCCACCTACCTATGAACGTACATTACCTTTTTCAGAAGGACTCGCTTCCGTCAAGGTGAATGGCAAATATGGTTTTATTAATAAGCAAGGTAAAATGGTCATTAAACCTCAGTTTGAATCAGGCGGTGTATTTCACAATGGCTTAGCTTATGAGGTGACCCATGACGAACAAGGATATAGCTTTTGTTATGTAAATAAACAAGGTGAAATCGTTTGGAAAAGTTCAGTTATGAAGGAGTTTCCAGGGGATTTGGAATAGCTGTGTCGAAGCTCTCGCGAATTAGTAGCGAGAGCTTTTATTGTGAATAAAAATATGTCTAAAATGTGTCTAAAGTCATTTGAATGTTCTGTCAAATAAAGTATAATATTGGTAATGATTTGGAAAGGGGAAATAAAACCATGGAAATCGGCATTGCTATGTATCCGATCATAGGTTTCATAGTCTTCTCTTTCATCTTGTTCTACTACTTGTATAAAGGTCTTATGAAGGATACAACAAAGCACGATGAGGAGCATGTATGGGTTGAATACGATACTAGCTTTATGAAGGAGACTCCTCACTCACAGAAGAAAAAAGCGTAATCAGCAAATGTAAACACAAAAATGGATAAAGCACTCCTTAAAGGGGGTGCTTTTTTACTTCTGTAATTTTTAAATTTGCTGAATTGTATGTTATAAATAAATGGAAAGGATTCGAATTAGGTAGTTTCTTAAAAAGGAGAGCGTTCATGCGTAAACCATATCTGATTGGACTTGTGCTTCTAGCTGTTTGGTTTGTTTGGTTCCTCTATGGATTAAGGTTTTACCGAGGAGAACAATTTAGTTCCTTATTTTTATTAGTTGCTTTTGGAACTGGAGTTTTTCCCATCTATTTTAGTTTTGTTCATTTATTAATTGGTAAACGTTCTAAGCAATGGATCAGTTGGGTTGGGATTGTTGCTACAGCGTTTGTGATCGTACCCGTTTCCCTTTTTCTTTTATACCGATTTGCTTAAAAAATCCATTTGTACAAAGCGGTTGTCAGGTAAGGGTTTATCTGATAAAGTGAAGTGAAAATTACATAAGAATAATCCAAAATAGAGGTGCGCAGCGGATGAGTCATCCTGTTTGCTTTACATCGCCGGGACGATGAGAACAGGATAAAAGGTCAATGCGCCGAAGTCGTTGCTGACCGGCAATCTACGGCTGGGGTGTACGTGAATAACGTACGTCTTGTCATGAAAGGTGTGCCTTTCGTGGAGCGCTATTTATGAGTTGCCATGGTAAAACCAGCAATGAGTAGGCGAATCCGCTCATTGCTTTTTTGCTTATCAAGGGGTTATTCTTTTTCCAAACAGTAATTTTGCAAAAGCTATTACATAAACCAAATTGGTAGGAGGAAACAATCGATGAACATGATGGATGCCCACGAAATTATCAGCTTTATTCAAAAGAGCGAGAAGAAGACGCCTGTGAAGGTACATGTAAAGGGTAATTTAGAAGGAATTGATTTTGGTAAAAATACAAAAACCTTTATTACAGGCAATGTAGGTGTGTTGTTTGGCGAATGGAAGGACGTACAGCCTGTACTTGAAGCAAATAAGGACAGTATTGAAGACTATGTAGTAGAGAGCGATCGTCGTAATTCTGCAATCCCGATGCTAGATACAAAAGAAATTCAGGCACGTATTGAGCCGGGCGCTGTCATTCGTGATCAGGTACACATTGGAAATAATGCGGTTATTATGATGGGCGCCGTGATCAATATCGGTGCTTCTATCGGAGAAGGTACTATGATCGATATGGGTGTTATTATTGGCGGACGCGGAACGGTTGGTAATAACTGCCACATAGGAGCGGGAGCTGTCATAGCGGGCGTCATCGAGCCACCTTCTGCGACTCCTGTCATCATTGAAGATGATGTATTGGTTGGAGCAAATGCTGTTATTTTAGAAGGTGTACGTATTGGCCAAGGTTCAGTGGTTGCTGCGGGAGCTGTCGTTACACAGGATGTTCCTGCGAACGTAGTAGTGGCGGGTACACCGGCAAGAATCATTAAAGAGATTGATGCAAAAACCAAGTCCAAAACGGAGATTATGCAAGAACTTCGTCAGCTATAAATATGTAAGAAACCGTAAGGCATATATCATATCAGCTAGTAATTGATTGAGCTGAATAAAGGGGCGTCTTCCCATGACGGATTGGCTACAAAAAGATGAAACCTATTTGATGTCCACCTACAAACGATTGCCGATTGCAATTGAAAAGGGAGAAGGCAATTATTTACTTGATACAGAGGGAAAAGCGTATCTTGATTTGTTTACTGGTCTGGCTGTCTCTGTTCTAGGCCACTCTCATCCCAAAATTGTAGAAGCTCTTGTAGAACAGGGAGAAAAATTCTTGCATATCTCCAACATTTTTTTGAACAAGCCAGCCATCACATTGGCAGAGCAGTTAGTTAAGCATACAATTCCAGGAAAAGTATTTTTTAGTAACTCAGGGGCTGAAGCAACAGAAGCGGCGATTAAGCTTGTCCATAAATGGGCTAAAATGACCGGAAGAGAGAACGCTGGGGTTGTTGTGCTAAAAAATAGTTTCCACGGTAGAACGCTTGGAGCTGTCAAACTAACAAGACAAGCCCATGTTTACCAGGATTACCCTCTGCCAACCTTTCCTGTATATGAGGTAGCTCCTGGTGATATAGAAGGGTTGCAAGAGATTATCACTACGTATTCACCTGTTTGCTTGTTAATGGAGCCTGTTCTCGGATCAGGTGGAGTCATACCGCTTTCTGAGCATTTTTTGGAAGCAGCTTTTGCTCTGTGTAAAGAACGTGACGTGCTATATGCCATGGATGAAATTCAAACAGGCATGGGGCGAACTGGGAAACTATTTGCCTACCAGCATACGTCAGTACAACCTGACCTCATCTTATTTGCCAAAGGTGTAGGCGGTGGATTACCGCTTGGTGGGGTGATCGCTGGAGAAAAACTGGCGAATCTTTTCAAGCCGGGAGATCATGGAACAACGTTTGCCCCATCTCCATTGAGTGCAGCATTGGGCAATGCGGTTATGGGAGCATTGTTGAAAGATGGATTACTTGACGAAGGTAAAAAGCAAGCTGATTATTTGTGGGATCGCATAGCCCATTTAGTTGATGAATATCCACAGCTCCTATCTGACATTAGAGGTAAAGGTATGATGCTTGGTATCCAGACGAAGCTTACTCCAGAAGAGGTCAGCCAAGTTCAAAAAGGGATGCTAGAAGCGGGCTTTTTAATTGATGTTACGCAGAAAACGATTATTCGCCTGTTACCTCCGCTCACCCTAACCAGCGAGGAAATTGATCAATTTATGGTTTGTTTCCGTGAAGTCTTGGAGCAAACGGCCCACGTGAAGGGAGAGATTATGTAAATGTCATCTCCCTTTGTAGCTATTCGTCGTGAGCTACACAAAATCCCAGAACCTGGATTTTCTGAGGTTAAAACGCAGCAGTTTTTGCTTTCGTTTATTGCTCAATTACCCCAGGAGCATATTGAAGTGACGACTTGGAAAACGGGTGTGCTGGTTAAAGTGAATGGGACATCTCCAGAGCGGATGCTAGCTTGGCGTGCTGACATGGATGGACTACCGATTGAAGAGGATACCAGCTATGATTTTCGCTCGGAACATCCAGGATATATGCATGCATGCGGACATGATATCCACATGGCAATTGGGCTTGGTATTCTGAGTGAGTTTGCCAAAAGTCCTGCTGTAGATGATCTATTGTTTGTTTTTCAACCTGCAGAAGAGGGGCCGGGCGGTGCGGAACCGATGCTAGCAAGCCCTGAATTTCGTCGCTATCAACCCGAGGCTATCTTTGCTCTGCATATCGCACCAGAATATCCTGTTGGAACCATTGCAATGAAAGAAGGGGTTTTCTTTGCCAACACTTCAGAATTATTTATTGAGGTGAAGGGGAAGGGGGGGCATGCAGCTTATCCGCATCTTGCCAATGATATGGTAGTTGTAGCGGCCCATCTTGTGACCCAGTTACAAACGATTGTTGCACGCAATGTGAATCCACTAGATGCCGGAGTAATTACGGTAGGTAAAATAGAGGGCGGTACAAAGCAGAATATTATTGCTGAGGTAGCTCGATTAGAAGGAACGATTCGCACACTGTCTCAGGATTCTATGCATAAGATTAAACAGCGGATCGAATCGCTTGTTCAAGGGATAGAGATAGGCTTTGATTGTGAAGCGACAATTGATTACGGTGCCATGTACTGTCAGGTATACAATGATCCAAGGCTTTCAAAACGATTTATGACCTGGTTGGAACAGCAGGATGATGTTACGCTGGTTCAGTGCTCGGAAGCGATGACTGGAGAGGATTTCGGATACTTTTTGGCTGATATCCCAGGCTTTTTATTTTGGCTTGGCGTAGATACTCTCTATGGATTACATCATGCTAAGCTGGAGCCAAACGAACAGGCCATCGGGAATGCAATCGAAATCGTTACCCGTTTCTTTCGCCAATATGCAAACGTTATGTCAAATGAAAACAACTAAAAAGTAACGAAAGACGGCCTGTGGGTCGTCTTTTGTTATATGCAAAAATAAGCCTTGGTTATCCACAATCTAATCTAAGTTATAGAAGGGAAAAGTAAGCCTTTCGATCAGAATGGGCATCAGATCACTATTATCCACTTGTGAATAAACGTTGAGAACATATTGTGGATACTGTGGATGAAGGTAAAAAAGTTCTTTTTTAACCACAACTATTTAAGGTATGGTGCGTCTAAGATATAGAGAAAACAAAAAGGAACAAATATCCTTTTGATGTGAAAGCATACAAGTACAGCTTCGGCTTTCTATATATTATGATTGATGGAGGAATTTAGATGAAAAAGAAATGGATAGCAGGCTTTGCAACTATCATCGTTGTAGCTACAGCAACGACTGCATGGGGAGATACAAGCATACGTACATATTTCAATGGTGAGCGCAATACCAAAATAGAAATTACGGCTTCAACACTTGATGCGACACAAGAATTAATTAATAGCCTTGGTGGCTTTGCTACTTATGATAGAGAGACAGGCAAATTGTTCATCGATAAGCCGAACGTGAATATTATGGTGTTAGAAGGAGTTCAGCAAAATAAAAACAATGATATCGTGCTGACTAATCCGGTAACAGGTTTTCTGGAAAAGAACATTCCACGTAACTTCGGAGTGTATGTAGAAGTAGATAATGTCGTTGATGCTAAAGATATGAGTGTTAAAGTAAATATTATCGGTCCAGATGGCAATGTGGTGGATAGCAGCAAGGAGAAATCCTACTCTGTTCGCGATGGTGGATTCTTTTTCTCCCAACCCTTTGTATCCACAAAGTTAAAAAAGAACGGTACGTATAAAGTACAATTGACAATGAAAAAAGAAAAAGATGCAAACATGATCGTTGTAGGAGAAAATTCCTTTACAGTAGGGAAATAAAATGCTCTTCCACCGTTTTCAAAATTAGCTACCTGATGATATAATAGTTAGAAGTAATTTCTATTATGTAATGTAAGAAAGGAAAGATGAAAGCGAATGAAGACAAAAGCCACGCGGTCATCAACAGATACAGACGGCCCGAGTATACGTATTGCATGGAAAGACTCCCAATCCATTTTAGCCTCTTGGCTTGTGACGGAGGAATACCAACAAGAGATTGAGCAAGAATTTTCCATTCCATTCCATGAGTTACCGTTAGTTCTGCGTCTGTATGATGTAACGTACCGGATTGAAATTAAAAATGACGGGCTAGACAGCTACACAGATTATGACATTAACTACCGAGCAAGCAATTGGATTCTCTACGGAGTAATGGAAGGGTGCAAATATTGTGTCGATCTCGGCATACGTATGGTAGACGGAAGATTCTATTCGCTAACCAGATCCGAAATACTTTCGTAACACCTATAGGAAAGACAGGACCCGATTAGGGAACCTGTCTTTTGTTTTTTCATCACGCATCTATTTACCTTCACGACATTTGTCATACACACGTAGCACTACTGCTAATACAGCCCAGACAGGCATAGGTTTATCTAAGTCATTTAACCATTCAGGGGACGTGATGATTCCCTCTGCTAGGGCACGCTTACCTACTTCTAGCTTCCAAGTGGCTACAAATTCCTCGGATGGGGCCTTTTTTTGATCATACTGGGTTAGGTTGTAGGCTTCGATTAATTTTTGTAGCTTTTCCGCATATTCTGGATCGGTAGCGTAGCCGGCTAGTTTTAGATGTTGGGCTGCTTGAAAAGGGGTAGTTGCTTGAATAACCGTTTTATAACGAGGGGTTAACAAGATTTGTGAATGATCTTCAATGGATTCAAGAAAGCTGTTATAGGCTTTGAATTCTTGTGTTTTCGTCACCCATGTACCTTGAAGATATTCTTTTGTTTCTACATGTACAGAGCCTGCTGGTCCTACCCCTTTTATTCCAAAAATGTTGTAGGATATCCGACCTGTAGCAGGATCTCTTGGGATGGAGTTACCAAATCCAGATTCTAAAATAGCTTGAGCAATGGTTATGGAGGCGTAAATATGATACTTTTCAAAGGCAAGCTGAGCTGGTGCACTTACAAGCGAAATGAAATCAGAGCGTTCCATAAAAAAGCACCTCCTTTAGACTGAATGTTGGAGTCAAAGAAGGCACTTATAATGATATAAGCACCTCCACTATGTATCATATTGGGGGGGTGCCATTTTGCTTGGACATATGTACAAAACGCTAAAAAAATACAAATTTAAGGCTTACGTGGCTGAAAATATTGAATTCTTCCGTTGAATAGATGAAGTTCTCCTTTTAGTTCACGGGCCAAATAGCGACAGTATTCGTTGCCTTTACTTTTATCGTTTTGAGTTGCCGTGTCGGGAATACTAACCTGAATGAAAGCGCGCTCCTGATCGTCTTTTAGATGTGTGCCTACGCCAATGATCACATATTTATAAAGATTCTGATCTTTACCCTTTAAAATGAAAAATGTGTCTTTTCCTTCCGCTGGTTCTTCGATATGATAGGGAAAGGAGGCATCTGTATAACTCCAATCCAATTGTTGACCTGTTTTACTGGTTTTATCTTGGTATTTTTGTAAAAATGTTTTGACATCATCAAGAGTAACCGTGGAGGCGATGGAACCATCTACTAGATATACATAGGCGGATTGCATATTCACGAATCAGTTCACTCCCATATCAAAAGTACGGATTTTTTCTACTTTAAGTGTAGCATTACAGTTCAGGCTTCTGCAAGCGGACACAAAAAACGGAAAGCAATTGATTATATTTTCTGAAAATAGTACAATGATGAAAATTTATACTTGTAGAGAGACAAAAATCAGTTGGGGGAATGGGAAAATGAAGGATACAGCGGTACGACAGGTGCATGAAGCGTTAAATACATTACGAGCAATCAATGTTGTGAACAAAGACGATTGGGAAAGAGCTGCAAAGGCAGCGAATTTGGACTCATCTGTACAATTAAATATTTTGTGGATCATTTGCTGCTACGAAGGAGTACGTGTTACACAGATTGCTGATTGGACGTTTTGGCATCCCTCATCTATTGTTATTCATATAAAAAAGCTGATGGAAAAACAATTAGTAAGCATTGAGAAATCCGATATTGATGGAAGGGTTGTTCATGTGTATCCTACAGGCGCAGGTCGTCAGGTTATTGAAAAAAGTAGGAAAAATACGCCTAGTCTCTTCCGTTTGACAGAGGCTTTGGAAAAATTGAAAGAACGTTACTCTGTTGTAGTAGTAGAACTGTTTTTTGAATGTATATCATTCCTTGCTCAGACATTGCACGGAGCAGATAAGGTGAGATGGATCCAGGAAGGCGAAGAGCGTTTTCCTGAGAATCAAAGCTCTGCCGGTTGAATATCCTCTGTAATAAGTACGGAAATAAAAGGTAAAAGTTTCAAATTATTTAAAAAAGGTTACATTTGAATGTGCAACTTTTTCAAATGTAAGGAATGGGCTTGATCGAAAGGAACTTTTTTATCTTCCATCTCATATTCTAATAAAGCCATCGTTGGGCTTATAACTAGGTAAAGATAGAATAGATGAGGAGATAAAAGATCATACAAGATGGGAGGGTATCGCGATGGAAGCAATGGAATTGTTGTATGACGTGAACGAAGATGCTAAAGTTCGTTTTCTAGGCTTTGCAACCGACACAACTCGCTATGATTTTGGAATCGTGTATACACATCGTTTTTTCGGGAAACCACTGGTGGTATGTATGCAGACAGGGCAATCAACGCTACTAAGTTCAGAAGACACCATGAATCCAAAGCATCTGCAACAAATCTTTAAATTGACTTGTCTGACCCAAGCAAATGAGCTCTCTCAATTCTTTCGTGATAACTTACCGTCCATGCCTTTTCAGGATCAATACTAGCCTAGATACAGTAGATAGTTGGAATATGACAGCCCCCTTCGCAATGAAGGGGGCTGTTGTTTTGGCTTTATTAAATGATTTAAAGTTAATGTGACATACTAATTATTCGGCTAATAATTGATTTGGGATTATAGCAATAAAAAACGGGCCAAACAGTTACATTCATTAGCCTATTGACAGTTAAAGTATGACGTATTAAGATTAATGTAACACATTTATAAAACTAATGTGACATAATAATTCAGTTCATTTGCAAGTACATTTATTCCATAGGGGGCTTATCATGACGACAATCGTTTGTCAGAAATGCGGAGACATCATTGAACATTTGGAATCACCACAGGTGAAAACGCTTTATGGTTTATGTGATTGCCCGTGCCATCAGCATGATAATGAACACGAATAGGTTTTGAAGATGTATTTTTTGAATATATCTAATTTCATTGATTATGTAGCACACTCTTTTTGAGTGTGTTTTTTGCTTTTTCATTTCCTGTCAAATATTTTTATTTACTTCTACATTTAAATGATAAATAATAAGAAGGATAAAGATATTGGAAATATTTTGTCGAGAGGAGTTACAAAATGAGGAAGAAAAGCTTTCAGCGATGGATAGCTGTTTTTGCCATGGCAACGACATTGGTTAGCAGTGTGAATCCAGCTTTCGCTTCTAATTATGATGAGGAAAAGATTTTAGTGAATGGCGATACTGCAGCTGCTCCCTATGGTATGGATTTTGATGGAGATTATGCTGTATGGGTAGAAGAATCTGGGAAGAATTATTCCATCGTGGTTTATGATGTGGATGATGAAAGTATCAAAAAGAAAATTTCTAGCAATAGTTCTAAGAAGGTAGCTCCGCGTATTGATAGAAATACAATAGTGTGGGCTCAACAGGAAAAAAATGGATATGAACTATATGCGTACGATCTAAAAAAAGATAAAGAACGTGTTCTTACAAACCAAGATGCAAGAGTAACTGATCCAGAAGAAATAGTTTTTAAGGACAATGTTGTAGTTTGGAAAGACAAGCGTGATGGTGGAACAAATATTTATGCGATTGAAGTAGGAAGTGACAAAGAATATCGCATATCTACAGGCGGAAAAGCAAGCCATCCTTCCGTTTATGATGACCAAGTGGTTTGGCAAGATGAACGTAATGGAAGATCCGAACTGTATCAAAATCAATTGGGTTCTTCCAAAGAGAACCTAACGTACTGGGGAAAATCTAAACCAACAAATCCCGTCATTTCTGATGATGACATTGCTTTCTTAAACAAATCAACCGGAAATATTGAAAAAACGCAAGTAGAGAGCAGTAAAAGCAAAGTGTTAACTCATGAAAAAGGAACTGAAGAGCTGTTTGATTTTAACGGACGTTATCTGTTATATGGATCGGGCAGCTCATTGTATTACCTAGATACAAACAAAGATGATTTGATTAAAGTCAATAATGATTTCAATCATAAAATGCCTCCTGTGATGAGCGGGCGTTATGTGCTATATGCTTCTGGTAAAACCAATAATTTGACATTGAAATTATTTGATACGAAAAAAGAGAAGAGCAAAACGCTGGGCAAGGGCGAAAATTTAAAAAATGTATCCTCTCCAGCAGCTAGCAAAAACTATGTGGCTTTTGTGAAGGAAGGTAAAAAAGAGTCTCGCGTAATGCTGTATGATGCAAAAAATCGCAAAACGATTACAATCTCCCCAGAAAAGCATGAAGCTGAGCATCCAGTGGTAAGTGATTCTTATGTGGTTTACTACGATAATGACGATAAGGTATTAGTGGCCTACGATATTGAAACAGGTGAATCAACGAAGATTACTACAAAGAAAACAGACGTAGTAGAGGGCTTGTATGCAATTTATAAAGACCATTTTGTTTGGGTAAGTGGTGGAAAACGTTCGAATACTGTTAACCTAACAAACTTGAAAAAGAATAAAACTTCTGAACTGCATGACTCCAAAGGTGGCATTCGCAGTGTAGCTATCAATAATCAGGCTGTAGCTTTGATTGATGGAGACGACGATAAGTACCAAGATATTGTCATTTACGATTATGAAGATGGCGGCCGTATTATGAAGGAAGAAGTGGAAAATGCAAAAGGTATCGGTCTTGGCGACAGATATGCAGCTTGGTCTGCTTACAATAGTGATACAAAAGACAAGGACATTTTCGTGTATTCCTTCAAGATGAATCGTACTGATCTTCTGTATGAAGAAGAAGGCGATCAAGAGAATCCAATCGTATCAAATAATATTATTTTCTATGAGACTGAAGTAGAAAAAGGTGGAGACGCAGTAGATAAATATGTCATGTATGACATGGATAGACAACGTTTCAGATCTCCATTTGTTAGTGAGGCTGATCCTTCTGAGATCGCAATTGGTGGCAATCGTTTAGTATGGGTGGATGACCGTGATGATGAAGGTCTATATACATCTGTACTTGGTTCTGATGACGACGATGACGACGATGAGGACGATGAGGATTAATACTAAACAAAAAGGCTGGTAGGATGTAATATCCTATCAGCCTTTTTATCTAATCAGTGAACCGTTATCTATTAATTAAAACATTTTACCGAAAAAGTATAGAAAGAAAATGCCGAACCCATCTAACAGAGTTAGCCACAATAGAAGGGATAGTGGCGGAGAAAAATGCTGCGTTTTCATTTCGCCAATATAATGATTGGCCATTAAGATGTTGGAGAAGAGGACAAGTAAGATATTGGGAGTCACCATCAGTAAGCTTGGGAATTGTAATCCTCTTGCAATTAGGTTAACTAAAGAGGCAGCAAGTAGTACAGTAACACCGTATACGACAGTCTCCAAACTAATTTGGATCAGCCAACGTAGACTGATTTTCTTATAACCGATTAGATAAGTGGTTCCGAATAAAAGAATCCAGCTACAACTAGCGGATATAATGACCCAGTACGCACCGAGATCAAATGACCAATGATCAAAATGTAAGCTGAGACTAGCTCCATATAAAGCAGAGCCGCCAATAGCAAGGATAAGATACCCAATCCATAGAAGGTAGGAATAGGGATTCGTGGTGGTGGATGTGGTAGTAGTGTTCATGTCATTTCTCCTTTTCTCAGGCGACGTAGGGCATATCTTATGTAAGTTCTATCTATTTACTATACGTCATAGAGTCTAGAAAAGTTTCGAAGTTTATTAGACAAGGGCCAAAAAAATCCCCTCCTTGTCCATAATGGCAAGGAGAGGACCTTTTTATGTGTTATTCATGTATTGCCGCTTGGCGTTTGACAACCTTGATGGTTTGAATGGTTTCATCTTCAGGACCCTGTACAGGCAGACCTACACGGAGGTTTTCTTTGATGTAATGAATGTTATCAGATGTGATAACCTCGCCTGGGAATAAAATTGGAATCCCAGGAGGATACACCATGATAAATTCCGTAATAATTCGACCTTCTGCATGCTCCAGAGGGACAATTTCTGTTTCAGAATAAAAAGCATCACGTGGAGAAAGAGAGATCACTGGAATTTCAGGAAGTGAAATTTCAACCAAATCACTTGGTTGGGCATGAGCAAATTCAACAGCTAAATGCTGTAAGGCAGCTACTAGTGTACCAATGGTTTCTTCTGTATCTCCAGCTGTCACAAAGCAAAGAATGTTGTAGAGATCGCTCATCTCAACTTCAATATTATATTTTTCGCGTAACCAATTCTCGACTTCCCAGCCAGTAATACCGAGATTACGTACATGAATGAGCAATTTAGTTGGGTCCATTGCGTACTCAGCCGGCATTCCTAATATTTCTTTCCCTACACAACGTAGTCGAGGAATTTTGTTAATGGCTTCTCTAGCGGCGCTAGCCATACGAATAGAATTTTCTATCATTTGTTTTCCGTGTATGGCTAAGTGTTGTCTAGCCATGTCTAAAGAAGCCAGCAAAATGTAAGAAGTGGAGGTTGTTGTTAGCATGCTCAGAATGGTTTTCACTCTGTCGACGTCTACAAGCCCTTCTCTTACGTTTAAAATAGAGCTTTGGGTAAGAGAGCCTCCTAGCTTGTGAACGCTGGTAGCAGCCATGTCTGCGCCTGCCTGCATAGCGGATAATGGCATATCTTCATGAAAATGTATATGAACACCGTGAGCCTCATCTACTAGAACAGGGATATTATACTCATGGGCTATTTCTACGATTTGTTGTAAATCCCCTGCAATTCCAAAGTAAGTAGGATTTATTACCAATAAGGCAGCTGCATCAGGATGTGCAGTTAATGCTTTTCGAACTGCTTTTGGCGTAATGCCATGAGCAATCCCTAGCTGTTCATCCATGATTGGATGTATAAATACTGGAATGGCACCGGCAAAAATAATGGCAGCTGTCACAGACTTATGCACATTTCGAGGCAAAATAATCTTGTCTCCAGGGTTGCAAGTCGCCATGATCATTGCCATGATAGCTCCGCTTGTCCCTTGAACAGAGAAAAAGGTATGATCGGCACCAAAGGCTTCTGCTGCCAAATCCTGTGCCTCTTTAATCATTGCTTTTGGATGGTGTAAGTCATCTAGTGGGGCGATATTGATTAAATCAATCGATAACGCGTTCTCTCCAATGAATTCTCGGAACGTAGGATTCATTCCCGTTCCTTTTTTGTGGCCTGGAATATGAAATTGAATGGGATTCCTCTCTGCATGTGCCACCAATCCGCTAAACAAGGGGGTCTTATCCTGTTTCATTATCGTATCGCCTCACTTTATTTTATAATTGTTTGAAAAACAACAAAATTGAGTATAGCAAATTAGGGGGGGAAAGCAAGTATTTTTTTTGCATAAACCCTATGGTGGCAGGATTTATCCCTTTTTAAGCAGAAAGTTTAAGAATAAAGGAAAGGAGGGAATTAGCAATGGAGACCAGAATTACCTCGTTACTTACTATAATGTACCCCATCGTACAAGGAGGATTAGCACATCTGGCGTATGCCGAATTAGCAGCCGCAGTATCCGAGGCAGGTGGACTAGGACAGATAACAGCTATGTCACTCTCTTCGCCAGATGCTTTGCGGACTGAGATTCAAAAGGTGCGCACATTGACCACAAAGCCTGTTGGTGTTAATTTTGCTATTGGACAACATGAGCGACCATATGAAGAAATGTTAGATGTGGCTATAGAAGAAGGTATTGGTGTTATCAGTATTACAGGAGGGAATCCAGAACCTCTAATTCGCCGAACGGATGGACATGGCATGAAACGTTTGGTGCTTGTATCAACAGTTAGACAAGCACAAAAAGCGGAAGCTGCTGGGGCTGATGCAGTGATGGCAGTTGGTCAGGAGGGTGGTGGTCATTTAGGGCGAGATGATATTGGAACCTTAGTACTCGTTCCTCGTGTTGTTGATTCGGTTAATATCCCTGTACTTGCAAGTGGAGGAATTGGTGATGGTCGAGGACTTTTGGCAGCGCTTGCATTAGGGGCAGAAGGTGTGGAAATGGGGACGAGGTTTATAGCTACGAAAGAGTGTATTCATGCACATGCTGCCTACAAGGAGGCGCTTATTCAGGCTACTGAGCATGATACCACTGTGATTAAACGCTCACTAGGCACTCCTGCGCGTGTAGTACGTACAAAAGGCTCTGAGTATATTTCCGAACTAGAGAAACAAGGTGTAGGATATGAAGGCTTGCGAGAATATATTAGTGGTTGGAACAATCGTCGGTTTATCTATGAGGGGGATGCAGAGCATGGATTTGGTTGGGCAGGACAAGTGGTTGGCCTAATCCATGATGTTCCTACTGTTCAGGAGTTGTTCGATCGAATGATGGGGGATGTCAATGCATTTCAAACAAATATGCAAAAAATGTTCCAAGGCAAGTAACGACACTGTTATTAATTTTTTATTAAAAAGAAGAACAGGTTCTTTACAATTACATGAAAAAGGACCTGTTCTTTTGCATATAGATAGTAGAAAGCATCTTTATTTACTAGTAAATACTTCTATTCATGGCGATTTAGCATGTACAAACGAGTAAGGACTTGGAATGTTTCCTCTAAGTGAGCAATAAGTGAATCACCGTTTCGTAGGATTGGATCATCCTTATCAATTGTGATTCCGCAAAGAATTTCTGCTTTTTTTACCGTTTGCAGACGCTGGATAAGATGCAATAGCCCTTCTTCACCCAGCTCATTTTGTGAAGTACTATGTGGTTGCATATGATCTGGTGACCAATGAAAGTGTCCTGGCACAAGTGACATGATTTTTTTCAAATGCTTTTCCATGTTATGCCCAATTTCTTGTTTAAACGGAGATTCATAAATAAGGGCATACCAAACAAACAGATGAGTGCCCCACAGTCCAATTTGGAAATGAGGATGTTTTTTGTAACCACGTTTATCATTTGCCCAAGCTACCCATGTATCTTTAGGTGGATTAACTGTACGACGTGCATGTTTTGCTACATGATAAAACATTTCATCTCCTAGTGCTAGTCCAAGCTGAGGAGCAAAATGTTCTCCCAGAAAGGTTAATTTGGGACGAATTTGATCTTTGATTCCTTCCATTCTCTCGTCTAATCCTTCAATGGAAAAAACCGCAAAATCCTCGGAGTGAAAGCCAGAAAAAGTGTTCATATGTAAACTCCTTTCAAATGAGTACACGATTTGTTCTATTGATTTGTAAATGCCTCTTTCCTTTCTCACAAAGCAAAAAGGGCTCTAGAGCCGTGAAGAAAGCGAATCTCTCTCCATATGATATCATACCACACTAATAAGCAGACTATCGGGGATTTTCCCAGAATGTAACTAGTTTGGTTTCATGACCTAAAATCGGGGTAAGTAAGTAACAGAACAGCATCCCTATTCGTATCCAATAGACGTAAGAAACGCCATCTCTCACTGGTTTTTCTTTAAAAAAACGCCAAAAAAACTTGAATGGGAGTGTCACAAAAATAGCTGAACAGTAATAGGATATACAACCCATTCCCAAGGGCTTATTTATAATCTGACTATTCAGTATATTTTTGGGGGATGAAGTGTATGAAAAAAACCTATAACGAGTTAGAGTACAGCAATATCATTGTTTGGTTTGACCGAACTACTTTCCTTTCTTTATTGGATACGCTTCATCAGAATGGATTAACTGTCAGAGTTAAAGAAGCAACTCATTCAATTCGAATGGATATTACAGCAGATAGCGGTGGGCATCAGTTAGTTTTAGCTAAAAGCGGAGAACGATACAAGCTTGAGGAATATCACTACGCTGTTCGGGACATTAGGCTAGCGATGATATTGTATCAATTTATTGAACAGACAAAAGGGCATGCAGTGGTCAAAATCATTAACGAACATCAAATCCTAGTAAAAAACATCAGATACGGGGAAGCCGTACGAATTGTTAAGATTAAAGGAGCTGAGAAAAAAGTGATCTATGAAAAAGCATGTAATGTGACCATGGACCAAGTGATTGCTGCCCTGAAAAGAAGGGATGCCGAAGAAAGAATTCCTGTATTACGACTAGAACTTGATTATGAATTAGCGACGCTATTCGATGCAATACAAAGCAAAAATAACGAGCAAGTGCAACGCTCAAAGGCACAATTAAGATTGCTGCGTAAGGAAATGTTATTACTGGAAGTATAGCTGAAATCATGATGGAATGGGCAGGGTGAGAATGAACCTTCAAGACACAGAGTTTATATGAAAAACGGCTTCTTCGATAGGAAGAGAGGCCGTTTTTCTTGTTACTCACAATAAAATGTGTAACTTTTTTACTGGAAACCGTTTCAAGTAATTGATCTCTTAATAGCTTGGCGGTAAAATGGATAAATATGAGTTGGTCGAGAAAGGAAGTATTTCTATGCAGCAAGTTTTACTGGCGATTCAGTCACCGTATGTTCTTCTAGGATTATGCGGATTTATACTGCTGAGCCTCGTGTATATTATCGTCTTACATACTAAAATGAATCGGTTACGAAAAAGAATGGATCGTTTCTTTGTTCGAGGCGAGGGAGACAACCTAGAAGAAACAGTTAATCGCTTGCTTGTTGATATGGATGCATGGGAAGGAAAGCTTAGCGATCAGCAATTTGTAGTGAATCGCTTATCCCAAAAAATGGCGACACAAGCAGGAAGTGTTGCAGTGCATCGGTACAATGCCTTTGGAGAAATGGGAAGTGATTTAAGTTTTTCTTTGGCATTTTTAGATGAACAAAAAAACGGAGTAGTCATTACAAGCATTTATGGTCGAGAAGAATCACGGACGTATGCTAAGCCGATTGAAAAAGGGACATCTGTTTACCATTTATCAGAAGAAGAGCTGATGGTGATTAAAAAAGCGATGACTTCTTCTGTATCCGTCCTATAAATTGTATAAATCTGCGAGATAGTGATAATATAGGAGGTTTTTTCATGTAATTGTCTATAAACTCTCTAAATCGCTATTTTCTTTGGAATCCTGTGTTTATTAGGCAGGATTTTTATTTTTTTTTGTGTATAATAAAGAGTAGAGAAGTGTATAAAGATAAAAGTAGGTGATCCGCCTTCATTACCCATTTTGAGTTTAGACTCACGGGGCGGCAAGGTCAGGTTCTACAGCGATCTTTTGTGGATACTTAGCTCCCTTTTCCGTGTTACCAGTCAACCAACCAGATACACATACGTAGCCGATTGGTATTTAGGAAAAACAATGAATTGGGGAGATTTGTATGGCACAGCGTTTAGCTACAAATTACGCAAACGCCTTTTTTACCATGACAGAGCAGGAATTAAAGCAATTTGTTCAACTCTTTGCAAAGGAAAGAGTTCTCTTAATGGAACAGATATTTGAAAATGGGGATCGTGACATCGTCATTGTAGATGGTAGTTCCGAAATACATCTTGCCTTCCAAAAATTTGAAAAACATTTTATTTGCGACAGTTCCTATACAATCAAAGATATCAGTCTTGCCAACGTGATGCGAAAAGCAATGAAAGCTTTTAAGGGTCATGCTGTTGTGCACCGAATTTACGAAAACTTCACGATTATTTATCATTATGATGAAGGTTCAGTGACAAAGATTGAAGAAGTAAATGACACCGAGGAATCCGTCATTTTTGAGCAGGACGGCGCAAGCTACGCCAAGGAATTGCAACATTTATATGCACAAACGTCTAGTGAACAAGAAATTACACAGTTGCGCGAAGAGACGGATCGTCTTCTTGACCTACGCAATTGGGTAGGGATACACAAACCAGACACGGTATCAATAATTGATCAAAAGTTATCTGCCGTTTCACATCGTTTGTTTGTACTAGAAGCATAAAAGTAATCAAAAAATGGGCACTGCTGGTGCCCACTTTTTGTATAAAAATGATTAACTAACGTTACCCAGAAAGCCTTGGTAGATCAAGAATTTTTGAAATTTTTTTGGATTTATTTGTGAAAAAATTTAATATTTGCAGAATTTATTTTTAAAAAAGTATTGTATTTTTCCCAGAACCATGATAATTTAAATCTCGTTGGAAAAACTAGATAGGAACCAGGATTCACTTCAAAGGGTGGACCAAAGACCCGCCCCCGTTAGTGAATGACGCAGGTCCTAGCGATGTTTCATTATCACACATGCTAGGAAGGGGGAACCGGAAGAATGGAATATTCTACTTTCGGAAGACACGTTGCCATTGACACATGGGGAGTACAATTTGATTTACTAAATGATGCAGATTTCTTGAAGAAACAAATGGTAGAAGCAGCAGAAGCATGCGGTGCGACTGTTCTAAGTGTACAGTCTAAACAATTTGCACCTCAGGGAGCAACTGTATTGGTTCTTTTGTCGGAAAGTCATCTTTCCATCCACACCTACCCAGAGCGCGGATTTGCCGCTTTGGATTGCTACACATGCGGGGAGACAGTGGATCCGCAGGTTGCCATTGATTACATGGTTTCTGTATTAAAACCGGAGAAAGTCTTTGCTAAAAAACTAATTCGTGGTTTAGGTGAATTAGAAGTTGTGGAACCAGAAATGAAGCTTTCTGCAACGACTAACGCATAAGACAACCATTATTATCGAACAAACAAGCAGAGGCGTCCAGCTAGTAGCAGGCGCCTCATTTTTTATTATACAAAAACAGGGCAGACGGTTAACGTTGCCCTGTTTTTGTTATTTAACGGAATGGAGCAGTTATTGTACGTCCAAGATCAGTAACTAACGCACCAAAATCTGAACCGACGTTAGATAAATTGCCCGTTACGGTATTTGGACCGGTCGTCATGTTAGTGCTAGTGTTAGAAAAGTTCGAGCGATAGTTGCCATCGATGCTTTTTACACGCGATAACATCTTGGAGTCAGATGTGACATAAACGCGATGATGAGGTGCTGCTTTAGCAACTACATCGTTTACCTCTCGTTCAATCGTACGGCGATGAGATGAATTTTTATGATCTTTCAACTCAATACCAACAACAGCTTCATTTCCATGGACGACGGTAGTCGCTGATTGGACGCCCTTAACCTTCTTAGCAGATGCTGTAATACGATCGGCAAGCTCACGATTATGAGCATGGTTTGCAGACATACCATGGTAACGTTGGCCATTGTTTGCGTAACCACGCATACGAGTGTCTGAGGATTGGTAAAAGCCCGTATAAGGGTAAGTTCCTCCATAGCCATTGTAATTACCAGTACCAAATGTTCCATAACCATTGTAGTTACCAGTACCAAATGTTCCATAGCCGTGGTAGTTACCAGTACCAAATGTTCCATAACCATTGTGGTTACCGGTACCTATTGTTCCATAGCCACTCGTTCTGTAAGATTGGGTTTGAGTACCTTGCTTTGGAGCAGTTCCGCAAGCAGTAACCGCTGTTAACAGTAAAAGACATGAAGCTGTATACAGGATTTTTTTCATGTTTGTTGGCCACCTCCATTAGGTAGTGTTAACAGAAGGCGACCGAATTACTTAGGAAGTGAACACCAAGGAAAGAGCAGGAAAGGCCAGTCCAGGAGCATCCCAAAGGGCTTTATAAACGGAAATTAGATTTTTGGATGAAAATAGTGTAGAACACGAAACGGGAAAGAGCAGAGTAGTTTGCAGGACCGGTTTACCATAACGAAAAAGAGTGGCTTGTGGACAAAAAAGTTGCTCGGTCTGTAATGGATGATAATCATTAGGAATGTCTACTTTAGGGATAAACAACACTTCTGGCTGATTCTGTAACCAAGAACGAAAGTATACCCGTTTCTTTGCTTGTGCTACTAAACCAAGCGCTATCTCATGCTCTGGCAAGTCAGGGAGCAGATGAAGGGAGTTTGGTTCATCTAGGGAAAAGCGAAAGAGGGGACTACCTCTGCGATCAAAACGATGGGTACCTACGCCAGACTGACGCCTCGGATCATACCAAGCCTTTAGTCTGGGCGAAGGAGCTGACTTCTTCTTATACTCTATTTTAAAATCTTGTGATAAAAAACAAGGAAGTAACAAACGTTGTAAGGCACTTGGACTTAGTAAACAAATGGTACGCTTTGTTGGAGTATAAAATGACATATGCGAAAGGCTAAAGGTATGAAACCAGTGTGCTTCCGTTTGCATATATTCCCAAGCGGCCTTGGTAGGTAGTCTTCGGAATTCGTAGGAAAAAGGGTTGCCCAATGAAGGCTGGAAGTATAAACGGGTTTCTTGCTCGGAAATTTGGACATGCCTTGCATCAGCATAGGTACGTTTATACATAGAGATAGTTGCTGTAAAGCCGTTTGGTGGATCGGGTAATGAATTGTTTATTACATGTTCTGCCAAAGAGTGGTCATATATAATAGGGGATTCATAAATCATATCGCGAGCAATCAGGTATCGATTGTCAGACCGAAAAACACGGTAAGGAGCCCATTTTGTTATCGGCAACTCTGGCTGCTGTAATAAAGTTGGAGTGATAGCATGTATGGAAGTGCTTCCATCTTGCCAAATCAAGCGAAGCTCTCCCTGATATTGCAACTGTTTGTGAACGAAAGGGGAAAGTAAGTGTTCTTCTTCCAAATAAAAGTGGAAAGCAGCTAAGTCTCTGGAATGAGCGGCTAAAGCAGCTAGTAGTTTAGTTTGGAAATTACTCAATACATCTGTAGCAGTTTCATCATGCGGGAATGTGGAGTTGTTCAAGAAAAGCCCTCCTTTACTGAATCTTTAAACAAATGTAACGGAAAATCCACTTCATTCACGATCAAAAAAATGTAAGATGGAGTAGGTAAAAAATGTGCATTTTTATCCTAGCTCAAGTAACAGATAAGAGGGAGCTGTAACACAAAATTGTGTGGAATGTGGCTCGGTAACTGTACGATTCACACCCCATCCACAAATGATGGAAGAAAAAATCTTACTAATTCGACCATGAATCCATCCAGTTGGTATCTGTTGGAAACTGGGAAGCTTATAGCAGTCTTGTACTAATAAAAAATAACTGTCCATTGGTTTGCTGTGATATAGATGGTGATAACCGCTCAATATAAGGGAAGGAACTTTTTCATCAATGTGAAGAAGTGGGGAAGGGAAATCATCCCCGGATAGCAACGTTGGTAAGGAATAAAGGAGATGAGCTCCTGTTAAGTCCTCTGGTTCGTTCATATCAATAACAGATTCTCCTAGTAATGTGACAGAGGGATACAAGGTGCCAATGTAGTGAAAGGGTTGATAACAACTATGACCTTCCAAATGAGTAAGTCGTAATCGTGATGTTGCTGGTAACCATTGTCGTCTAAAAGAAGGCTGTTGCAAATAAAGTCGCAAAAGTCCTGCAAAGATCTCAGTATCAACCCAGAATGGACTAGAGACTTCCATTGAGGATGGAGTTACAATTTGCTGATGATGTCCATGATTTTCACGGGACGTGGAGAGTCGATTGTCCATTTGTTTATACAAATTTGTTATGAGCTCGTTCATAGCGGGACGCCAATGTTCAAAAAAGGTAGCGCCATCTTGATATTGGATCAACCTAGTGTGAGGGTTAAACTGAGATGTAGCTTCTAGTGTTACCCTCCAAAATTGGGATTGATAAAAGCTACCGTCACTACGGCAGAGCCATTGTTTCTCTTGTTGTATTTTGATTTGAGAACGCAATTTATATGGTATTTTTTCTTGAAAAAACCGTTTGTGCTCCAAGCCCATTTTACTGATAAGGAAATGCCAATCACGAAATTCACCCAATTGCTCCAGAGTGGATGGTGGTGGAAGCTGTTTTTCGTGTTGGCAAAACTGTTGAAAGACTCTCCACCTATTGTCATGTAAGGTAAGGTTTTTACGCGCTTGATGAAAGGCAGTAATCGCAGCAGATTCGGTTAGGTGTAAGGTGATGGCTTGTCCCATCTCTTTTTTTGTTGACCAGAGGGTGATGTGTAAAACGCTATGTATGCAAGATTGCCCAGAATCAGCAAGTCCGTTGCTCCAAGAGAAGGTCTGGGACTGGCATTCCGTGATGTGAATGATCAGCAGTAGACCAAATTGATCGGCAAGCCGTAATAAACTTGAACAAATGGATGATAAGGTAGGCGTTATGACAAATGGATCAGTGTCGTGGGGCATATCATTGCCTCCTTCCGTGCATTGGTGTCATTTATTCCAGTCTAACATGTGAGTGCAGTCAAGAATTGGCAAAGCATGGCGGAGGAAATAGCGAAAGTTCTCGACAGGAATCGGGTATTTCTCCACATTTTATAGATTGTGAATGAACCTATTACCTGTTATTATGGAGTGTATGCAAAGACGAGGAGGAACTTATGAAACGCCTTGATATTCGTAATATCGCAATTATTGCCCACGTTGACCACGGGAAAACGACACTGGTTGACAAACTTCTAATTCAGTCCGGTACATTCCGTAGCAACCAACATGTGGCTGAGCGTATGATGGATTCCAACGATCTGGAACGTGAGCGTGGAATTACAATCTTAGCGAAAACCACATCTGTAAAATATATGGATTACACCATTAACATTCTGGATACGCCTGGTCACGCCGATTTCGGTGGTGAAGTAGAACGTATCATGAGCATGGTAGATGGTGTTTTGTTGATTGTTGATGCTTTTGAAGGTTGCATGCCGCAAACTCGTTTCGTTTTACGCAAAGCATTAGAAGCAAATGTAACGCCGATCGTTGTTGTGAACAAGATCGACCGTGATAATGCTCGTCCACAAGAAGTAATCAATGAGGTTTATGACCTATTTATTGATTTAGATGCAACAGAAGAGCAATTGGACTTCCCAATCGTATATGCTTCTGGAATTCAAGGAATTGCTGGTAAGGAGCCGGATAACTTATCAGAAGACTTAAAACCATTATTTGATACAATTATTGAAGGCATTCCAGCTCCAGAAGCAAATGAAGAGGAGCCGTTACAATTCCAAGTAACGATGCTTGATTATAACGACTTCCTAGGTCGAATTGGTATTGGTCGCGTTTATCGTGGTGTTATCAATCTAAATGACCAAGTATCCGTTGTAAAACGTGATGGTAGCATTAAGAGAATGCGTGTGCAAAAGCTATTTGGTTTCCAAGGCTTGAACCGCGTTGAACAAAAAACAGCCCGTGCCGGTGATATTATTGCTGTAGCCGGTCTAGAAGATATTAACGTAGGGGAAACGGTTTGCAACGTTGATAAACCAGATCCATTGCCACTCTTGAAAATTGATGAACCTACACTACAAATGACTTTCTTGGTTAACAACAGTCCATTTGCTGGTAAAGAAGGAAAGCACGTTACTTCTCGTAAACTACGGGATCGCTTAATGGCCGAGCTAGAAACAGACGTATCGTTACGTGTTGATGAATCTGATTCAGCAGACGCATTCGTTGTTTCTGGACGTGGTGAGTTGCACTTGTCTATTTTGGTTGAAAACATGCGTCGTGAAGGCTACGAGCTAGGTGTTTCTAAACCAGAAGTAATCATTCGTGAAATTGATGGTGTGAAAATGGAGCCAGCTGAGCGTCTTATCATCGACGTTCCAGAAGAGCACACGGGTCCTGTTATGGAAACATTGGGAGCACGTAAAGCTGAAATGGTGAACATGATTAACAATGGGTTTGGACAAGTTCGTTTAGAATTCCTAATTCCTTCTCGCGGATTGATTGGTTATCGTACAGAATTCATGACCATTACACGTGGATACGGTATCCTGAATCACTCCTTTGATAGCTATCGCCCGGTTGTACCTGGTATCGTAGGTGGACGCCGCGCAGGTGTATTGATCTCAAATGATACAGGTACCTCTAGCACATATGGTTTGATGTCAGTAGAAGATCGTGGAACTATGTTTATCCATCCTGGTACTGATGTGTATGAGGGTATGATTGTTGGAGAGCATAGCCGTGATAACGACCTGACTGTTAATGTAATCAAAGAAAAGCATGCTACCAACGTTCGCTCTGCTAACAAGGATGAGACAGTTAAAATGAAAACTCCTCGTATCCTAACGTTGGAAGAAGCACTTGAGTACTTGAACGATGATGAATTGTGTGAAGTAACACCTCATTCCGTTCGACTGCGTAAGAAATACTTGAACAAGTCAGATCGTGAGCGTTATAACAAAACGAGACGTTTTGAGTAGTAAAGTATATTTTTGTTATCTCACAAATGAATGAGGAAAGAACAGCCGTTTTGGAAGCACTCCAAGGCGGCTTTTCTTTTGACTAGGCAAGCAAAGATTGCTACAGTAGACATGTTAGACATAAAGCAGATAGACAAGAAAACCACGAGGTGAAATAGATTGAAAATTGGATGTCATATTAGTGTAGCAAAAGGATTAGAAAAAGCTGCTATGCAAGCTGTTCATTTGGGGGCACAATCCTTTCAAGTGTTTACAAAGAACCCACGGGGGCTCAAACCTAAAAAGATTGATCACAAAGATGCAGATAAAGGCGTAGAAATTATGACCAAGCATGATATTACGCTAGTTTGCCATACACCTTATATTACGAATCTCTCAACACCTAAAGAGGATTTGCAGGAAGTAACAATTCGGTCCATCGTTGAGGATTTACACATTGCGGAAGCGTATGGCGCTGTTGGTGCTGTTGTACATTGTGGGAAGCATGTAGGGGAAGGCGAAGAATATGGCACCAAGCGTATGGTGGAAACGCTTGACTTGATTCTAGAGCAGTACAATGGTCCAGTGAAGCTATTGCTTGAAAATACGGCTGGACAAGGTACCGAGCTAGGCCTAACCATTCGTGCGTTAGTGGAGATTCGCAAAGCAAGTAAATATCCAGAGAAGATTGGATATTGCTTTGATACGTGCCATGCATTTGCTGCGGGACAATGGGATGAAGAAACCTTTGATAAATTATTGGAGGACATGGAGCAGACCGGATATTTAGATAATCTAATTTGCATCCATTTTAATGACAGTAAAGTTCCTTATGGAAGTCGAAAAGACCGACACGAAAAGATTGGTAAAGGTGAAATTGGTAGTGATGCATTAGCAAAATTCTTACGCTCTGAGAAATTGCAGCATTTACCTGTTGTTCTTGAAACGCCAGTTGATGATGAACAGGAATACGCTGAGGAAATGGTTTACGTACGCAACCTACAAGGATAAGAATAAAGGAGAGGTAGAGAATGGAGTTGTTAGAGCTAGCGTCCATCTATGACCCTGCAAATCCCCAAGCATTAACATGGTACGATCATTTTTTTATGTGGGCTGATTTACAACGTTATTGGATCATTTTTGTGTATCTATTACTTGTTTATTATCTGGGATTTGCAGAAAGGATACGCATGCCAATACTAAAAACAGCTTTATTAATTATCCTGCTCTTGCTCGGTTCTGTTATTTTTGCCATCCTAGATACACAACTACCGGTGCGTGGTGGATTATTTGTAGCTATTATCATTCTGACCATTGTTAAATTGCGTACGAGACCTAATCGTACTCGTGACACAGAGGCAAAATCATGAGACTAGCGGATGCCTTGTTTAATTGGTTGCAAATTCGAGTTGTCATGGATTTGCGAAAAAACGATCGTTCTGCAAGCGATACAGAGGCTTTTTTTCAGCAGATTTTACGTGAGGATCATAAGATCGATCAACTTCAAGTTCAAATTGAAGAAGGTAGATATCTTGTTACGTATACAATTGATAATGAGCAACATGAAATGACTTTTGATCGTGAAGCTGTTGACGTTTTGTTGACTGCAATCCAGAATGAACCTAAATATGCTGATTAAGGTAAGGTATCCCGATGATTTCCTAGAAAGCTAGAAGGACAAGTCAAAGTAATGATGATAGATAAAAGCTCTGCCAGCTAAACAGCGGCAGAGCTTTTTACTTGTTGGATGATTCCTATGTATGATTAATCCACTCACTATAATTTTTAGCTAACTTTTCGCAACTTTTTCCTATCAAGAACCGTCTAGGGAACAGATAATTTGAAAAGGGGCAAGTTCCATGAATAAAAAAATAACAATTTTATCGGTAGGCGTAGCTTCTGCTGGTGTACTTTTTGCTGTCGTCCCATTGATGGCCAACGCTGACTATGAGATCAAGGCACCTAACACTGCTCTTACACCTACCTCTGTGAAAACAGCAACGGCTTCGACGGATGGTATATCTAGCTATGCAAAAAATATGATGCCGGCAGGCCAAGTACGAGAGAATTATTTATATAACATAGAGAATTTAGAAAAGGAAAATAAGCTGTTTTTACAAATGCTCCTACAAGATTATAAAGATCGGGTTTATGTTGTTGTAAAAGACCCAAATATGAACTTCGAGAAAAAGCTCAAGGATGTTATTGAAGAATATGGAGATGAGTGGCAAAGTATTTTCAAAGAAGATTTTGATCATATTTACCTGTCTGTACGAGCGTTAGAGAAGGGATTTGACTCCTATTCGGAAGAAACAACAGGTGATGTGACAACAGTTGCTGGTAAGGTTCAACCAGGTGTAACAAGGGTGGTTATTACTACTGAAAAAGGAAATAAAGTTGAAGTGCTACAATTCACTTCAAAGCAAACTTTTCGTGTAAGTATGCCGCAAACATCCGCAGGAGAGATGCTAACGCTACAAGCATACCAGCAAAATAAATTAGTTGAAAGTGCGAAATTGCGGATTAAAGACGCTCCTGTACTTACGGAGAATGCATTTATTTACTCCTTGGCAAAATATAACTCACATCAGAATGAGGTTTTATTCCAAGGGAAAGTAAAGAGCTCCGCTGACCAAGTCAAAATTACGTATAACGGAATAACCAAAGAAATACCAGTCAAACAATTCTGGAGCTATGTAGGTTCCTTCTCATGGCAGATGCCTGTAACCGGTGCTACAATTCCCTCCTCTGCTAGTGTGGAAGTCTTTTCGAAGGGTAAGCTGATTGATCGTCAAACCATTCAGGTAGTAAATATCTGGAAGGATGTAGATGGAGCATGGGAAATGTTTAAACAGTGGCAGGGGGATGCCTACTTCGATGGGAAAGACAAAATGCTTCGTTTAAAAGGTAAATGGGATAATCTAAGGGAAAAGCTGGAGAAATTACCGAAACAGGCCTTAGATCCAATGAAGGTAGTGGTAACATTCCCAGATGGCAAGAAGTATGAACAAAAGATAGAAGCTATCATTGAGCAAGGGCATCAGGATGAGTATGTGTTAAAATTTCCGTTCAAGGGTTCAAATCATAATGTTACAGCTGTACATGTTGCTTTTTATAATGGGGATACGGTATTGTATGAGAAAGATTTAGAGGTTAAAAACTATGCCAAGTTAAAGTCAACCGATAACCCGCAATATGATAAAGAAAAGCAAAAAGAACAAAAAAAGAAAGAGAAAGAGCAAGAGAAAGAACAAAAGAAGAAAGAGAAAGAACAAAAACATAAAGAGAAAGAGCAAGAAAAACGCAAGGCTTGATAGAGAATTGTGAGAGCCATTGGCGAGATTAACAAAACAGACCAAACGGATGGCAAAAGCCAGGACAGTACTGTGTCCTGGCTTTTGCTGGTAGCTAAACACTTACGGACGATAGGATTGTACATACGTAATAATTTCTCTTATGTAATCGCCAATGATAGGAATGGACAAAAATTTTGATAAAAGAGAGCCTAGTAACGCTAGAACAATGGCAGTACCAATGGTTAAGCCTAATCCTCTAGCTAAGCCTGCAACAAAATTGGTCCAAATTAATCGGCGAGGGGTAGTATAATTCAGCACGATATCAGCGAATCGAATATCTTCCAAATACAGACCTATTTTGTGTAGAGTGGCATTTAATTGGCGAACCTGTTGCAATTCTTCTACGGCTTTTTCTAATTCTTGTACGAGGCGATCGGGTGAAGCGGGTGGAGTGCTCAAAAAATTTCTCCTCCTTATGTTTGATGTAAGAATGGTATCTTTTTCATATGGCATCATTGCTAGAGCGCCTAAGCCCATGTACAATAAACAATATGTAATGAAAAGAGGAGGATGATGATATGGCAGAAACAGTAGCACAATCATTATCTGAAGAATTGTTTGAATATCTACAACATGAACGCTATGTAACGTTAGGAAGTATTGACCACGAGACAAAGGCCCCTGTTTTAAGTGCAATTTCCTGGGTAGTGGCAATGGATAATCATACGATTCGAATTGCTCTGGATAGTCGTTCGCGGATTCTTACAAATGTAAGTCAGGAACCAAAAGTAGTGCTTAACTTAATCGGCTGTGGTTCTACTTATGCGATTAACGGAATTGCTACGGTTATAGTAGACAAAATGGAAGGCGTACCGCTTAAATTAAACATGCTAGAAGTAAAAATTGAAAGCGTAAGGGATATTATGTTTTATGGCTCTCGTATCAGTGTAGAACCTCAGTATGAAAAGACTTATGATCTAAAAGCAGCAACCAAGTTAGATCTACAGGTAATGACAGCACTTCGAACATAAGCTATTACTTAGCATAAGCGAAAAGAATCGGGCTCATGCAAGCTTTTGAAAAAACGACAATATTGGTTACAAAAAAAGAAAGGTGGTTTATTCCATCTTTCTTTTTTTACATATATGAAAAAATGATAAAAGCAAATGAAAAAGGCTAACTATGCATAAAGATCGGATAGTTAGCCCTGTGGATATCAAGTAAGACTTTTAGTAAAAAGAATTAAGCTTCAGCTGTAAAAGTAATAGAACGCTCGTACATTTTAGCTGCTTGCTCAAAACGCTGATTTTTTAAATGAATGTGACCCAATAATTGGTATGTTTTAATTAAAAACGCTTGCATATTTTTGATTGTAAAATAACCTCTAGCATTTTCTAGATGGATGAGAGCTTCATCATCTTCTCCTTGCATTAACATCACTTCGGCTAAGATAAATTGTGCCTCAGCCAACATTTTTTCGTTATCAGAAGAAATAACAGATTGGCAAAGGGTTTTCGCTTCATCTAAACGCTTTTGCAACCGATAGACATCAGCTAAAGCTATACGTGTAAAATTAAGAAGCTCGTCTTCAGTTTGATTAGATAAGAATTTCTGAGCTTGTTTCAGACAGGCTTCTGCTTTTTCGTAAACCATTGTCTCTTTGTACATAAGCCCTAGATTTAATTGCACTTCTGCCAAACGAACGGGATTGTTGGCGATCTCAAAAATAGATAAAGCTTGTCTATAGAAGGATTCTGCTTCTTGATATTGTTGAATTTGATGATAACAATTTCCTAGCGATAGATAAAGATCGCCGCTCTTATATAAGATTCCGTAATTTTTGTTTAATTCTTTTGCTTGTTGTAAATGTTCAATAGCTGAATAAAATTCACCTAATTTACTATGCATGCTACCTACATGCAACAAAACAGAGATACGCAATAAGCCACTAATTTCATACCGATTTAATAATTGAAGAGCTTCGTTCAAAAGATGAACGGCTTTTTCTGGTTGATCGTGCTCACAATAGAAGTGACCGAGGGAATCTAGGGCGCGAATCAAGACAGTTGGGTTATCCGAATCTTGGGTGAGAACAATACTATTGCTATAGTGATCTTCTGCTTGTTCCAAGCGACCATCCACTTCAGCTATTTTTCCTTTTGCCCAGAGATAAACACCCTCTTCAGATTGTGGAATAACAGCACCTTGTAGCTTTAACAGCCACTTACGAGCAATTTCCCATTCTTGTTCATCAATACGATTAATAATGTGGCGTAAGGAATTTTGAATTTCGACAAGCGTGAAAGAAGGGTTTTCAGTTTCAGTCCATAGTTCTTTAATTTCAGTATGTAGTCGTTTTGCCAATTGTTCCAAAATTTCAGGCGATGGGATAACCTGACCTTTTTCAATTTGGCTGACATAGCTACGATTACAAATGCCTTCTGCCAAATCTTCTTGTGTCATCTTTAGCCTTTTGCGGAATTCGCGCAGTCTTTTTCCTACTTGCGTCATATAGCAAACACCCTTGTTATTAATTTTGATTGTTTCGTGAATAATATTATTATACAACTTATTATACAAAATGTAACAATTAAATTTGGGTTGTGAAAGAAATATACAGTATCAAAATTAAAGTTTTAGCCTAATTAATAGGTCTTTAATCATTATCAAATATAAACAAACACGAAAAAGAGGCGATATAAAGCCTCTTTTTCGTGTTTGTTAAAAATATATTGATATAATAAATTGATTATAGTTCTCAACAATTTATTTGTGTAGTAAAGATAAACGAGCAATTTTTTCGGGTTGTTGAGAATGTGTACTGATTCTAAGAAGTACTTCATTAGGAACGTACGACATACTGAGTAGATCGTTCTGCCGTAAAATATTGCATAGCTTGTTCTAAATGATAGAGTGCTTGCTCATAATGCTCACAATCGGTCAAAATATTAGCATAATTCAGGTTGATCTCAGCTAGCAAATGGGGGTTGTTGCAATTGTGAATGATGCTTTCGCAGAGCTCCTTTGCTCGCTGATAGTAACCCATATCCCGATAAAGATGAGCTAGCTCGTTTGTAGCGTTATTAAACCAATGCTTTTGATCTAATTTTTGCAAAATATCAATTGCTTTTAACAAGTATTCCTCGGATTTATCGTAGCATTTCGTTACGCGATACAAAATACCCAAGTTATTATACGTATTAGCAATGAGCTTTTCATCGGGTACGAGCTTTAGCACATCAAGGGCGAGAAGGTTATATTTCTCAGCCTGCTCATGTTGGTGCAGATGCAGATGACAAATAGCCAAGCCCATGTAGATAGAAGTACTCTTGTACATGGTCCCATATGAATCATTCAATTGAACTGCCTGGTTTAGTAGCTCTATGGCCGAATAGTATTCTTCTAAGCTTCCATGCATTTTAGCAGACGTATATAGAAGGGAAATTCGTAATAAACCGCCAATCTCAAAACGATTCACCAATTGTAGTGCTTCGGTTAAGAACGGTATTGCTTTTTTCGCCTGACGAGTCATTCCATAGTAATCTCCTAGGGATTGAAGACTGCGCACTAAGGAAACAGGATCATCTACATCACGAGCAAGAGAGATGCTTTGGAGCAATAGTTCCTCTACTTCCTCAAAGCGCTGATCATGTAAGGCTAGTTCAGCTTTCGCCCATAAATAAATGCATTGATCTTCCGTGCGTAACTGCTGACCTTTTAATTTAAATAACCACTTACGCGAAATCTCAATATCATTTGCTTCTAAGCGATTAACAATGTGCCGCAATGCGTTTTGAATTTCTACTTCAGAAAATCCAATCGGTGATTCCGATTCGGTCCATAATTCTTTTAAATCGGTTTGTAAACGCTTAGCCAATTGATCAAGAATTTCGGGTGATGGTATAACATTTCCCTTTTCGATTTGACTAACATAACTACGGTTGCAAATACCAACAGACAATTCTTCTTGAGTCATACGTAGATTTTTACGGAAGTAACGTAAACGCTTACCAACATGTGTCACAAATATATCCACCTTTTCCCGTTTTTATTTTTTATTATACATAGAAATTACTAAATTGACATATTTTTCTTACTATTATAAGATATATTTGTAAGCAAAATTGCAAAAGGTCAATGGGGGTGCGTTTTTATGAAGAAGTTCGGATCCGACGCTTGGGGCTAATTGCTTATTATTGTTAATTTTACCGCCATTTTAATGATCCTCTCGACCTACTAAAAAGTTCCTCACAACTAGTGAGGAACTTTTTTTCAGTCTGTGTGAAGCATACTGTTTTCGAGTCAACTACCCAATCAGCCAATTATGCTTCATGTAAAACGGGTGTTGGTTTCGTTTGAGTATTAGACATATGCTGTTTCAGACGTTCGTTGTACCCATTTACCCAGAGTGCATCAATCATTTCAAATTGTTCTTTTGTAAGTGGAGCTACTTCAGACGCTAGTGCAAATTCTTTTAACGTTGCATCGCTCGTAATGTTAGGAAGAACGCTTACTACACTTGGTCTGAATAAAGAGAACTGGATTGCTAATTGACCAATCGTTCTATCTTTGCCATCAAATAATCCTTGTTGCTTCATTTCTTGTACAACCTCAACACCAGCTTGCATCCAATCTGTAGGGCGATGACTACGGTGATCGCTCTTATCAAAGTGTTTATCAGGATCATAGCTACCATCCAATAAACCAGAAGCGTGAGGGACACGAACGATCAAAGCACGTTTTTCTTGTTCAGCAATTGGGAATAGATTACGCGCAGGATCCTGTTCTACAATGTTGTTGATAATTTGAATAGCAGCATAGCCTGGACGCTTCAAAGCTGCAATGGATTCATCTTCCCAACCGATGTCAGGACCCATAGCTGCTCCGTAATGACGAATTTTTCCTTCTTCTTTTAAACGCTCCAATGTTTCATGAATCTCGTCACTTAGTACGGATTCCATACGTGGATTGTGTAATTGATAGAAGTCAATATAATCAGTACCTAGTCGTTTTAAGCTTTGCTCACAAGCATAACGGATATTTTCTTTGGACCAGTTTTGTGGCAATTCAGAATGCCCTTTTCGTTCGCCAGGAATATTATAAATGTCGTAGCCAAATTTCGTAGCAATGACAACCTTGTCGCGAATATCACCAAGTGCATCTTTTAGGATGGTTTCTCCTAATCCGCTTCCATACACATCGCCTGTATCAAAAAAAGTTACCCCATATTCATCATAAGAAGAGCGAAGCAAGCGTTTTCCCATTTCTACATCAGAAACGCCCCACCATTTAGTTGCTACAGACCATACGCCGAAACCTACTTCAGAGACAGAAAGATCTGTGCCGGGAAGAGTTCTGTATTTCATAGATAATCTCTCCTTCTTAATAATAAGAATAATAATCAACTATGCCTTATCTTACCATGATTGTTTTACGCTTTGAAAGTTCTTATATACATACATGTGACTGAATGGTGTCAAGTACTGTCAATCTGACAAAAAGCAGGAAGCAACAAAACAACCTATCCAAAGCCAACTGGTGTGAGGCAGGGATAGGTTGTAGGCAGGGTATGCTTACTGATTCATATAGGGTTGAGCTGGCTTTTGCTGAGGTTCTTTTTCGGGTCGCTTCATTTGCTTGGCCCCGGGTTTCTGTGATCTGGTACCTGGCTGCTGACGATTCTGAGAAGGTTGTTGTACCTTCTGACGTACATCACTTGGGAATTGAGGGATAAGACGTCCCGTGATATCCGCCAGTTCTTCCATAATACCAGCTACCGGTCTGCCATTCTGCATATCAGCTTGTACCTCTACTAAACGCTGACGTAAATCTGCATCTGCAGTCACTAAGGCTGTAGCACCTTGTGGATCTTCCTTGAGTGCCTCAGCTACAGAGTATTTAACAACACCGACCTCGGGCCGATCTAACTTTTCATCTACGTCAATGGCTACAATGGCATACTTGCCTAAGACAACGGCTGTGGACTTTTTAACGTTTTTTACTCGATTAGCCAGTTTAACCAGACGATCAGCTGTAGCTTGCGGAGATTGATCATAGGTAGGGGCAGGCTGTGTTTGTTCAACTCGTTGTGTTTTTGGTGCATTTGGATGACTGCCTTGTTGGGAACCTGCTACATTCTGAACAGTTTTAGGAGTTCCTGCTCCCTGTGTCCCAGTTTTTGGGTTATTGGTTTGGCAAGCTGTAAGTAATAAGCAACAAGCTAGAGTAGAGATAAGTCGTCTCATATTTGATCAATCCTTTCCACGGAACTCACTCCGATATTATGCCCCTAGTGTTTGCTCTCCATTGCTTTTTATACGAACGGACAAGGAGTTCGTCTATCTTTTATGCTTGTTACATAGATATGGACTATCAGTAAACTTTTACACACTCTTCCTGTAGGTCAGGTTCCCCTAAAAAAAGCAAAGAAAGAGAAGAAAACCAACAAACAAGAATAAAAAATATGCATAAAATATGGAAGATGGGTAAGGGGAGGCGAATCATGATTTGAAAAAAATCTATGTAATTGATACCAACGTACTCCTGCAAGATCCAATGGCGATCTACTCCTTTCACAACAACGATATCGTCATTCCGGCAGTCGTATTAGAAGAAGTGGATTCAAAAAAGCGATACATGGATGAAATTGGCCGTAATTCTAGGCATGTATCCCGGCTCTTGGACCGATTGCGACTCAATGGCCATTTGCATCAGGGCATACAGTTGGAAACAGGAGCTACTCTGCGGGTGGAATTGAATCATTCTGCGATGGGAAATATGCAGAAACAATTTCATGAGATGACCAATGATAATCGAATCCTAGCAGTAGCACTTAATCTACAAGAAGAAGAAAATACCACTGGACAAGGACGTCCAGTAATTTTGGTTAGCAAGGATGCTTTAATGAGAGTCAAAGCAGATGCATTAGGGTTAACCGCAGAGGACTTTTTATCGGATCGAGTGGTTCGGGAGTATTCAAGCATTTATCTTGGCTATGAAAAACGAACAGTTCCCTCAGAGGTAATAAAGCTGTTTTACAACACCCGCCGTCTATTTCTAGAGACAGTCTTTCCTCATGAAGAATTTTACCCACATCAATTCCTGATATTAAAGGATGAATGTAATCCATCAATTTCTGCAATTGGTAAAATTGATGAAGAAGCGAGATATTATGAACCTCTCGTCTCCGATGATGATCATATTTGGGGTGTGAAAGCTCGCAACGCTCAACAAAAAATGGCCATTGAACTACTATTGCGAGATGATATTCCGTTAGTCACCATGACAGGGAAAGCAGGGACGGGCAAAACCCTGATTGCGCTTGCCGCAGGATTATTACAAATTGAGGATTTACGAAAGTATAAAAAACTGCTGGTTGCAAGACCGATCGTACCGATGGGAAAAGATATTGGTTATCTTCCTGGTGAAAAAGAAGAAAAGCTCCGCCCTTGGATGCAGCCAATCTACGATAATTTAGAGTATTTATTTAACACAAAGAAATCTGGTGACTTAGAAAAAATTCTAGATGGAATGGGGAGTATTCAGGTGGAGGCTCTGACCTACATTAGGGGGAGATCTATTCCGGGTCAGTATATTATCATTGATGAAGCGCAGAATTTAACAAAACATGAGGTCAAAACCATCTTAACTCGGGTAGGCGAGGGCTCTAAAATTGTATTAATGGGCGATCCAGAGCAAATAGATCACCCATATTTGGATGAAAGCAATAATGGACTTACCTATGTGGTTGAAATGTTTAAAGAGCAAAAGCTAGCGGGTCATATCAAGTTAGAAAAAGGGGAGCGTAGTGTGTTAGCTCAATTGGCCGCAGATATTCTATAAGGTGTTTTGCCATTGCGAAAAAATGTATAAAAACATCTTGTCCTACGTAAGATATAGCTGTCGAGGTTGTTGGTAACGAACGTTTGGGACCACTCCAGAAGAATCAGGCGTCATTTCACTAGACAATGCTAGTGGAGTGCCTATTTTAATCAGGAGGCGAATGGTCGCACGCGAGAATCGTTACTACCCCAAATGAAATGGCTAATCAATTTTTCTTTAGAAATCGCTTTTTCAAAAGGTAGATGTACTAAAGAAGAGTGATGGATTGCCTACCCATTTAAAATAACCCGACCAGAAGCCGTCTCTTTAAAGAGGCGGTTTTTGTCATTCGTGTTGTTTTTCATAAGGATCCTGTTTATTTTGCTTCTTATTATTGGTGTAAAATAGTAATAATTAAAATAGATTTACATATAAAAATATTGTTTACATGCCCGTCTCTCTTGGGACATACATATGTACCAAGGAGGGACGTTACCATGGTGACATTAGATTCAACCATTTCCTTTTTGATTTATATAACGGCTGTTTCCAGTGCGGCTGCTGGGGTAACAGAGATAGCTAAAAGCGCTATTCCTTTTTTAACGTATGATTATGTACCAGATAATGATAGCTATGAAGCACATTGTAAGGCTGGGAAAAAACAACATCTTAAGAAGTTATTTAATCTCGTATTCTCTGTTTTAGCAGCAGGCTGTATCTTCGCCGAATTAGGATTAGATCCCGCACAAATTCTGATGGGAACAAATACAGCTTACGTAGCAGATGCATGGGGGGCGCGGATTTGGACATGGGGAATTGTGGCTGTGTTCGGATCGCCTTTATTTCATTCCATCTTAAAAATCTTACAAGGATACCAACAGACGGTTAGTAGCCATTTACCGCCTAAACCAAAGCAGAAAATCGATGGGAAATAAGCTGGAATGAAATTGGGTAAAAACTTGCGAACTTTATTACCCCTAGGGTAAGATATCGATATTGCTGTGATTGTACTTTACAACATATGAATGAATACCAAGGTAGGGGAACATAGATATGATAAATTGGAAAGTGATTGTGGGAAGTGCTGTACTTGCGTCTGTTGTAGCGTTAACAGGTTGTCAGCCTACGGGGACCACATCCCCAGCTCCTACAGAAAACACGACTCTCGCTCCCACATTTGATCCTGAAAATGCCAAGGAGTTTGGAATCCGTGGAGCCCATGTTGGAGAAGGCATTAAAGAAGCCATGGCTGCCTTAAAACCGGAAAAATATGAATTTATGGATATGATTAGTCGTGAATCGCTAACGGTTGAACAGTTAGCAAAAGGGGAAGGAAATATTACTACTGGCATTTTATTTGCAGACCAGGCGCAGGTTCTGGTAACGGTCCAAAAAGGAGTAGTAACCAGCATCATGGTAGGTGGTATTCCGCAGGAGCAAGGTGATAAATTTAAAACCAACAGAGGATTGTCTATGTATGAAAGTATAGATAAGGTTAAGCAGCTTTATGGGGATGCAGCTGGGGATAAAGAGCTTACGTATAAAGGAAGTAAGTATCAAGTAACATTTAGCTTAAATAACAACAAGGTCATTGGTTATCGTTTTGATGTGTTGGCTAAGTAGCGGCTAATCTCACAAGTAAAAGAGCATCTCTTACTGGATGAGGCAGTAGGAGATGCTTTTTGTTTTATGTGTATGTTAGAGACAAATGGAATTTATTTGAAAGGAATGCCAGGATGCCAGTCCAGCACAACTTTGTAACGGCTAGCCAATTGGTCAAGTAACTCCTTGTGAGTCGTGTCTGCAATATAGATGGTTTGATCCTTTGCAGTAAACGAAATCAGGATATACTGCTCCATCTGCTCATATGCTTCCTGATGATCATGAGTAAGAGGATTGTTAGAAAAGCGAAAGAAGCTTACGAGATTAGCGTATACGTATTGACGGTCATTTAGACTGATGAAGCCATAATCATTCAGCTTCGGGTTTGCCACGCCCTCTGGAAGCAACCACAAGGAGAAGCATTCGGTTTCGGCTTGATATCTGGCTGCAATCTGCAATAATTGCTGTTGGTCGTCTTCCGTGGAAACGATCATTAATTTTTTATCCCGATCGATTACTTTTACTTGTTCACCAATCTTATGTACGATTTGCGCATAAAATCCGGGGAGTTTTCCTTTGGGCATTTCTAATTCAACACCATATAAAAGAGGTACCATTGTTTTGCCTCCTATCTCTCTGATACTATAATACTGTAGCAATTATTGCCATTGTATGTAAAGACAACGGCTAAGGCAAGGGAAGGAGTTTTTTATGAACATAGAAGTACGCTCTGTTGAATTGGGACCGTTTGAGACAAATGCTTATATGATTAAAAATGTGGAGACTGGGGAGACGATTGTGGTTGACCCAGGTATGAATCCTGGCCCTTTATTGCAAGCAATGAAGTCAGAGAAGGTAGTGGCTATTCTACTAACTCACGCTCATTTAGATCATATTGGTGGACTGACAGAGCTTCGTGAACAGACTAAAGCGCCAGTCTATATCCATTCGATCGAGCAAAGCTGGCTGACAGACCCTGAATTAAATGGCTCACAACGCTTTGGATTCGCACCCATTATCTGTGAACCTGCTGAATACATGGTAGAAGAAGGGCAAGAGCTCCAACTAGCTGGCTTGTCAATTCAAGTGTTACACACACCAGGTCATTCTCCGGGAAGTGCGACATACGTAATCGGTCAGCATTGTTTTAGTGGAGATGTTTTGTTTGCTAACTCGATTGGACGCTCGGATTTAAGAGGTGGAGATCATCATACATTGATTCAAAGTATTCATGAGAAGCTATTTGAACTACCTGACGAGACAATTGTCTATCCTGGGCATGGACCACTGACTACGATTGATCGGGAAAAAACGTTTAATCCGTATGTTTCTGGTTCATTCGGATAACTGTTCTTTTAGATATGTAAAAAGCTAGCACAGGTATTTATCCTGTGCTAGCTTTTTTTACTTGTATGGAAAGGAATTCCCACTACAAAATATTGAATTTCACTTTGATTTGTAGCTTGTGTTCATCCAAAGTGGCTTCCTGTACTTGAATGTTTGGGTTGATTAACGCAGGATAAAAACTGAGGTCATATTCTTTTGACATTTCCTCTGCTGTGCTTTCTGGGAGTTCATAACCATCAAACATTAGTTTATTAATATGAAACCTTAATTCTGTGGGGGAGACCACTTCGTAAGAACCTATAATTTTCAAATTCACCTGATTGTAGTTACCTACTACTTCCAGTTGGTTATGGTCAAACGCGAAGTATGCGTGTTGGAAGATCGGATCTTTTGAAAGCAAGAACTTATTAAATTCCTCTTCTGTAATCGTTAGCTTGTGAGTAAATAAGCCTTCGGACTGAATGTGATCTGGAGTAATTAGCTGAGGGAGATCTTGCATCACTCTAGCCAACACGCCAAAAAAGTCTTGGAACACGGGTAAGCCGCGCGAACGCCAATCCTCAATTAGATCTTCCATTAACGCTTCCACAGAAGAAGAATCAGGCAATTTTTGCAGATTCTCTTCCTTCAGCAGTTTAATGGCAATCATATCAGCGAGACGTTTTTCATACATCTGCCGTAATTCTCTAATCTTTTTCAGCTGACTTTGTTTTTGTAAAGACAAGTCATTGGCGCGAGCTAGCTCTATTTGAAAACTCTCCAATTTTTTCATGTCACTGGTAAAAATGGTTTCCAATAGCCGTGCACTTGTCAGCACCTGATTAAAATCGTCTGCACTAAACAGCAGGGTTAACAAGTCATTACGTTTCCCCATGTAATAGGCTCGAGCTACTTTTCCAGCATGTTTGCGTTTAGATGAGATCGTAAGTTCTTGCTTCTTTGCCTCTAGTTCAAGCTCTGCCAAATCCCTATTGAGTTTACTCTCATCGAGCTTTAAAAGCTGTAGATTACGTTCTAACTCCAACTGGGTTAGATGCTGTTGTAAAATTGTTTGTTCCAAAGGGAGAGCTTCCTCCGCTGTAGCTAAAGACGGAGGAAGAGCCAACAAGAAGCAAAGGAAAAATAGGATTCTTTTAGACATAGGCTTCTGTCAGTAATTAAAAGGAGCCTTGTTGCAGTTGAGATAGTGTAATAACTTCGTCAGTCTTAGGAAGTGTAAGTTCCCATTTAGGAGCTACATTATAATTAGATGTTTTTTGTTCAAAGGCAAACGAGATACCAATGGAACCTTTATCAGGGTTTTCTTTATCAGAAACCTTTACATCCCAATCTACTAATTGGTATGGGATATTGCTGTCTTTATCAATTACTACATAAGTATTTGCTTTTTGGATGTTAAAGTTTGATTTGATCAAATCTTTGTTTTTGTCAATTTCAGCAGAAACATCTTTCAAGCCTTTTTTCATTTCCTCAAGTTGATTGGAATCCTGTGCTAAGATATCTTTATAAGCAGGTGTTTCAGACAGAACTTTAACCACTTCTGGGATCACATTATCTACTGTTGTTTTCAAGAAAGGAATCAAATTATCATTAGTCAATTTCATGTTGATAATACGATCAGCTTTTACTTCAGCAGGTAGATTAGAAATATCTTCTTTTTTAGCCTCTACAAAGTAGTCAGGACCATAATGTTTAAAGAGTGAATCAACGATTTTAACAGATGCTTCTTTTTGTTTTTTCATTGTTTCTGGTGAAAAATCTGGTACAGCTGCTGGTTGGCCTTGAGCTTCAGCCATTTCTTTCATTTCTTTATAGTCAAGTTCAATGTATTTACCTTCTAATTTTTCCATACCAGGAATGAAGTTAACGGCAGGAACTTTAACCCACATTTTATCTTGATTCATAATCATTGGAATTGAGAAAGTGGTGTTAACACCTTGCATATTTACTTTAGCATCAAGAATAAGTTCTGTTTGGAAAGGCTCTACAGATTGGTTTCCACGATAGGAAAGCTCGGAATTTTTTAATACCTCTAGAACCATTTTTGATTGCGGATCGTTTTGCAATTGCTCATCTGTTGCATCCACTTTGAACTTTAAGGAACCACTAAAACTGTAAGAGTTCAAGGAAATTTGTTTCTTAAAAGCTTCTTGTGCTACATCTTTTCCTGATTGTTGTTTAGCCCCACAGCCAACGAGAAGAAGGGCAAACATAGCAAAGATAGCAAGAAAGATTGGTAGCTTAGTCTTAAACGTTTTCATCATAAACCTCCTAAATTTTTGCATAATACCTCTACCATTATAGACGTTCTTGACTCGTTTGTGTGTAAAAAAAAACGTTGTCTCATTTTTAACGAATTTATTTGTAGTTGAAGGGGTTGCAAATCCATGACATCAGAACTAAGAAAATATCTATGCAAAGAAATGAAAAATCAGAAGAATAAAATGATTCGATTTGTTGAATTCATGGCTATTTGTTTATATCATCAAGAATTTGGCTATTACATGAAACAGAGAAACAAGGTAGGTAAAAAAGGGGACTTTTATACTAGTTCTCAGGTTGGTGACATCTTTGGTGAGACATTATCTGATTCTATTCTCCTATTTTTAAAACAGAACGAATTTAGTAACCCCGTGTTGATGGAAGTGGGGGGAGGAACAGGGAGCTTAATGCAACAGATTTTGACCAGAATCAGAGAGGTAGATGCTCAATTATATGCGAGACTAAGAGTAATTATGGTAGAAATAAGTCCGTATCATGCTCACATACAAAAAGAGAGTCTACAATCTTTTTCGCTTCCAAAAATGTGGTACAAAACTGTAGAGGAGGCGGCCAAAAATGAACGATTTCAGGGTGTCATTTTCTCAAATGAATATTTTGATGCATTCCCGGTCCATTTAGTAGAAAAAGCACGTGGCGAATGGTATGAGATAGGCATTGGCTTCGAGCAGGAAATGGAAACGAAAAAGAAAAAAAGTTATATCTCACCCGCATCGAATACCGTGGAGGTAGCAGATTCAGACGAAGCTCAATCTGTTATTTTTCTTGAAGGATATATGCCCGAGGTATCGTCAGAAATAACTGCTATCATAAAAGGACTTCCAAAAGGATTACCAGATGGGATGCGGATAGAAGTACAGGCAGGGGTAAGCGAGGTGATGGACGCCTTGAGTAGCATGCTAGAGCGTGGGCGAGTGGTTAGTATTGACTACGGGGATTCAGCAGAAGATTTGTATCATCCTAGTCGCAAAAATGGAACGCTTGCTTGCTACTATCAGCATCAGATGAATGAAGAGTATTTAGAGCGGATAGGAGAACAGGATATAACCGCACATGTTAATTTTAGCAGATTGATGGAGTGCGGAGATCGTGTAGGACTTGTTACAAAATCGTTTACACGTCAAGATCAATTTTTACTTGCAAATGGTATCTTAGAAAAGGCTCAGGCTCATCAAGATACTGATCCTTTTACAAGTGTAGCAATGAAGCGAAATAGAGCCATCCAACAGTTAATTTTACCTAGCGGCTTGGGGGGGTTATTTCGAGTCCTGATTCAGGAGAAACTGGACAAATAGATAAAGAAAATGAACGCGGGAAAGGTAGTGGGACAAACAAAAAAGCGAATTCCGTTAAGGGATTCGCTCTTTGCCGTTTCATAACTACTATTACATTAATAAGTGCAGGAAAGAATGTTCTCCTCCTGCAGATGCTGGTGGCATTCCGTAGAACGTGTAATACGTAAATCCCACAAATGAAACAAACATAAAACAGAAGAAAAGATTCAAATAGGTTCTTTCCGTGAGACGCATATAACCAAGGGCCAGGAAAATAGCAGTCAATCCGAAGAACAACAATGACATCGGGAATAATTGACCCCAGAAGGCCATAATAGCGATCATTAGTGTCCAGAAGCTAAGTACGCGAAACATACGATCCATATGTATCCCCCCTTTGGCAGAACTTTTTGAAAAGATTGTCGTTTTCATTATATAGGACATGTCAAGCAGTGTAAACGGTTGAGGTTTGACAGAATTATGTCAGGTGCTCTTTTAGATTAGCGATTACATAATTACATGACTCGCATCCACCAATCATCGATGTTTCAGGTATCAGTTCAATATCCCCAAAGTAGGCTTGGAAAATACCTTCTAGCATGGCGTGATGCATTTTGCAGATGTTTGCTGGATGTTTTTTGGCAATTTCTGAAAAAGTACAGTTAAATACGCGGAAACGTACTCGTTGATCATCTGTTACTTCAAACTGAGGACGCAAACCCTGTGCTAAAGCAATTCGATAGATACAATCCATTTTGTCTTCCAGTGTACGTGAAGGAGTCAGTTTGTTTTTGTCCTGAGCGCGCTTAGCCGCTTCTAGACCCAAAGCGTTTTCCCATCGTAACTAAAGCTTCCTGTCCTGCTACCCCCAAGGAAAGGAGCGATTCAATAGCAATGTCTGCCAAAAGCTGATAGTCTCTTGGAGGAAATTGCAGGCTGACAACCTCTTCCGAAATCGAGTAAAGTCGACTAGGTCTTCCGCCCTTTCCACTTTTGTCCAGTTGAGATTGGAGTAATTGAACGTCTTCCAATTTAGTCAAATGCAGACGAGCTACGTTAGGGTGAATGGAGAACTGTTCCGCCACTTCATGAACTGTTACAGGTTTGCTTGAATCGGTTACATATTGATAGATAGAAAAACGTGTGGGGTCTGCGAGGGCGCTGGTTAATTTTTGCGCCTTTTCCATTAAAAATCCCCCCTTTCAAAAACATTCGTCTTATAGTGTAGCCCATTTCTAGTGAATTGTTAAGCTTCTGTTATATATCTTTGATTTGTAAATAATTTTTATTAAGATTTTATATTAAATACTATTGACATAGTGTTTAATGAAGGACTAGAATCTACTATATAAAGTAAAGTGACTTTATCAATACATGTATATTACCCATTAGATATTTATTATATGGAGGAATGCAATATGGCAACAGCTATGAAAGATGCAAATCTCGGTACGCTGACATTTTTTACATATCCGAGCTGCACATCCTGTCGTAAAGCGAAAGCGTGGTTGGCTGAAAACGGAGTGAATTACGAAGAACGTCACCTGTTCAAAAACCCACCAAGCGTGCGCGAACTTTTGGAAATAGCTAAGATGACGTCAAGCGGTTTGGATGAATTGTTATCGACTCGCAGTCAGAAATTTAAAGATTTGGACATGGATATTAATGACATGACCGTATCTGAACTTTTAGAAATGTTGAGTGAAGACCCTGCATTATTGAAGCGTCCTATCTTAACGGACGGTGAGCATCTAATTGTTGGCTACAACCAATCAGCTATGAAAGAATTTTTTCTATAAAAGGAATTGAGTAACTAATTGGATTTACCGCTATTTTATCATTTATCAAAAGAATGTCCACATTGTAACAGGCCTTGAACTGCTTTCCAGCACATTTGCAAGCAAGCCTGTACGCGTGGACGTTTTTTTGTTGTATATAAAATTTGTTGTATATCAAAAATAGAAAAGCCATGACGATCATGTTAGTACTTGCTAGTACTAACAACAAGTGAAAATGTTAAAAAATCATTGATTCTACCTAAATATAAAGGGAAACGGGTTTTCGCGACGACCTTGTCCATACTACAATGGAAACAGTTGCGAAGGGAGTGTTTATCGTGTACCAAAACATCTTAGTACATAAGCAGAATGGTATTGCCGAGATTATCTGCAATCGTCCGCATGTACGTAATGCTTTAAGCCTAGAGATGATGGATGAATTGCAGGATGCTCTTACGAGTTGTGAAAAAGATGATTCCATAAAGGTGATCTTGTTTACTGGAGAAGGTAGCGCATTTGTATCTGGTGGTGATTTACATCAATTTGGTGCTGTTAAGGGAGCTGACTCCCTGCCTTTATTACAGAAAGCTGAGCAATTATTAACAAGAATCGATTCCTTTTGTAAACCAACCATTGCGATGGTAAATGGTCCAGCTATCGGTGGTGGAGCTGAATTTGCCTGCGCTTGTCATTTTCGCTTCATGAGTGATCAGGCTGTCTTTCGCTTTGTTCAAATTCATATGCATATTACCACGGGCTTTGGAGGTGGTAGTCGTCTTTTTGCGAAAATGCCAGAATCTATCGCATTGCGGTTACTGTTAACTGGAGAGAAGCTCGGACCTCAGGAAGCCCTACAGATAGGGTTAGTGGAAGGTGTGTATCAGGCGGACAAGCTTAGAGAGAAGACATTAGAATTCGCAGCAGCGATTGCTAAGCAGCCATTGAAGAGTATTTCAGCTTATATGAACATGCTAACTTGGAAGAAAAAAGGTGTATCCTTACAAGAATCGATTCAATTGGAGCTTGAACAATGTGCGACGTTATGGGGAAGCAAAGAACACCTTCAGTATATACAAACATTCTTTCGTAAAGGTAAGTAGCTAGGTTAAGTAGATTTACTCCCGTTTAAAGAACAGCCAGCTTGGGGATACTTTTTTCTAGTAATTGTTATTCTACAAGAGTAGGGAAAAGCATAGAATGAACTACATCGTTCTTATCAGTTAACGGGAGGGACTTTATATATGGTAGCTTCAAGACAAGATGCTTGGACAGAAGATGATGATCTGGTACTCGCAGAAGTAACGCTCCGCCATATACGCGAGGGTGGTACCCAGTTGGCAGCTTTTGAAGAAGTAGGACAGCGGCTGGGACGGACCTCCGCCGCCTGCGGGTTTCGTTGGAATAGTACTGTGCGCAAGCAGTATGATGCTGCGATTTCTATAGCTAAAGCGCAGCGTCAGCAAATGAAAAAGCTGGGACGAATCCAGCCCGAAATCCGTTTGGATAACAAGATATCAGCTGACCCCATAGAAGGTAGTGCACCAGAGTTACGTGAAAAGCAAAAGAGTGAACCGATGTTGGATTCCATTATTTCTCAACAGCTTCATCTACACGAAAGCACTGCTCAGGTTCAGGAAATCAAGCCAGCTGTAGCCATGCCAATACCTACGTTCACACAGGCTATAGAGACGTCCAGAGTGATGGGCGAGGAACAGCAGGTGGAATCCGCTATCAGACTGTTACAGGGGTATAAAGATATTGTTCGCCGATCTAAGCAGTTAGAACGGGAATTGGAACAACGTGAGCGAGAAATAAAAGATTTAAAAGAGCATAATCTACAGCTAAGAAAAAATTTAGAGGACCATATTGGGGTAAACAACGACTATAAAGCTTTGTTGCAAATTATGGATCGTGCAAGACGATTGGCATTTTTAAAAGAAGAGGAATCATCCAAGCCGGTCTTTAAAATGGATTCAAATGGCAACCTAGAGCGAATTGAATAATCGATAAAAGTATGTGGATGAGCGGTCCTGAAGGGGATCGCTCTTTTTGTACATACAAAAAGAGCTGACACTAGAATGCGTCAGCTTACTCACAGGTATTTCATAAATAAGAAAAGTTAATCTTGCAAACCTACCGTGGTAGGTAACCAGACGTAGGGATTTTCTCCTCTATCGCGAACCGGGTTATATTTTACAGGGAAGAATCCCATTTTTGTCCAGAATTGATCTGCTCTACAACGCGAGCTGGTTTTAATTGGTAAACCAAAGCTCTTGGCATGGTTGACTAGTGCGGTTCCGTAATCATTGTTTCGATATTCTGGTAATACTTCTAGTTTCCATAGTTCAAAATAATCTTGTTGGGGTTGAAAATAACGATCGTATTTTGCGTCAATTTTGTATAGACTCATGCGGGCAACTAGACGATCTTCATGATAAATCCCGTAGAAGGGAGATTCAGAGTCGTTTTCGATAATATTGGCTTGCAAATCTTCTTTCATGGACAGCTCTTCAAGACCAAACTCACGGAATTTTTGGAACTCTTCCAATGTTTTGTAATTAATATGCAAGCGTACTACTTCATACATTTATATGGCCCCCTTTCAAAAATAACATCTGCTTTTTTATTATACACTTGATTACTCAAAAATGCTTAATATGAATACTGATAAGTGTGCTTTGATGAAATATTTGGTTTTATGAAAAAATTTTAGCTGACATCTAGAACAATTGACGAATTAGTGGCAAAATAAAGAAGAGACTAATTTTTTGCAAAAAGGAGGGTGAGGTCGTGAAAAAAGTTTGTATCGCCAATCGGGGAGAAATTGCAAGACGAATCATACGTACTTGCAAACAGATGGGGATAGCAACTGTAGCTGTATATTCCGATGCTGACCAAGAAGCTTTATTTGTCAAAGAAGCAGATGAAGCGATTCGAATTGGACCACCACCGGTACCACAAAGCTATTTAAATATGGAGGCGGTTCTGAAAGCCGCTAGGGAAGCAGGTGCGGATGCTATCCACCCTGGCTATGGACTACTCTCTGAAAATAGTGAGTTTGCAAAGCGATGTGAACAAGAGGGCTTGCTCTTTATTGGTCCATCTGCATCTGTTATCGAGCAAATGGGAGATAAGGTAAAAGCTAGACAACTCATGCGTAGTGCAGGAGTACCTGTTGTTCCAGGTATTGAAGACCATCTGGAAACAGCAGAGGATGCTGTACGATTAGCGGCATCAATTGGATATCCGCTCATGCTTAAAGCAAGTGCAGGGGGCGGAGGCATAGGTATGCAGGTATGCCACGGTGATGATGAGATGCGTCAAGCTTTCCTTTCCGCTAAAGGACGCGCAAAAGCTTATTTCGGAAATGATACGATGTTTTTGGAACGTTACATTGAACAGCCGCATCACATTGAAGTGCAAATAGTAGCAGATCAAAAAGGAACAACGCTACACTTGTTAGAACGTGAATGTTCTATTCAACGTCGACATCAGAAGGTTGTTGAAGAAAGTCCGTCACCGTTTTTAGATGAAAAGACGCGGGCTAGTGTGTGTGCCATGGCCATAACAGCAGCCGAGGCGGTTGGATATACTGGTGCCGGAACTGTTGAATTTATCATGGATGGGGATCGCAATTTTTACTTTCTTGAAATGAACACTCGTTTGCAAGTGGAGCATCCTGTAACAGAAGAAATGATCGGGATTGATTTAGTTGAATGGCAACTCCGCATTGCACGGGGTGAAGCGTTATTTTTTACACAGGAAGAGGTTAAAGCAAAACGACATGCAATAGAATTGAGAATTTATGCGGAAGACCCTGTTACCTTTTTTCCATCACCGGGTACGATTACCGTCTATGACGTACCACAGATGGAAAGCGTTCGTATTGATGATGCAGTGGAGGCTGGTACGATTGTGACTCCGTTTTATGATCCCATGATCGCTAAGCTGATCGTATCAGGTGAGACACGCGAACAAGCGGTTTTTCTAGCACAGCAAGCGGTGGAGAACTATAAAATTGAAGGTTTAAAGACCAATCTTCCGTTTTTACAGGATCTTTTAGCACAACCAGCCTTTCGAAAGGGCTGCTACGACACCCATTTTATCCAACAAATGAGAGAACCTAAAGGAGTGTAAATGAGATGAAACAAGTAACAGCAAGTATGGCGGGGACCGTTATTCAATTATTGGCACAAGCAGGAGCTGAGGTAAGTGCGGGAGCAGACGTTGTTATGTTGGAATCCATGAAAATGGAAGTGCCGATTCAAGCGGAATCTTCTGGTAAAGTAGCGACTGTTAAAGTCAATGTAGGAGATTTTGTTAATGAGGGCGACGTACTTCTAGAGCTAGAATAATTTTTTTGTAAACAAACTGAGCGATCGTTCGGTTGGGGGGTGAGTTCATATGCAGATTACAGTGTATGAAGTAGGACCGAGAGATGGGTTACAAAATGAAGAAGCGGTCATCAGTACTACACATAAAATCGAGCTGATTAAGAAGCTGACTCAAGCGGGAATTCGCCATATTGAAGCTACCTCGCTTGTGCATCCCAAATGGATTCCACAATTGTCCGATGCCACAGAGGTGCTTGCTGGTGTACCCCGACTAGATGGTGTGCAATATAGTGTGCTGACTCCCAATCTGAGGGGGCTACAACGAATCACTGCGAATCAGGTGGATGAGGTAGCGATCTTCATGTCGGCAAGTGAAACCCACAATCTCAAGAACATTAATAAAACACGAGAGGATACCTATCCTGTATTAGCAGAAGTGGCGAAAGAGGCACAGCGGATGGGACTACGTGTCCGAGGCTATATCTCAACTGTGTTTGGATGTCCTTATGAGGGCGAGGTTTCTTTGACAGAAAGTATGAGAGTCGTGGAGAGGCTTCTCGCTATGGGTGTATATCAGCTATCCATCGGGGACACCATTGGAGTCGCAACACCGCGTCAGGTACACGAGGTATTTGTAGCTTTTGAAAAAGAGTGGGGAGCTACTCGGTTCGCTGGTCACTTTCATGATACAAGGGGAACGGGTCTCGCTAATGTGGTAGCGGCCCTACAGCATGGAATTACTACGTTTGATAGCTCGATTGGTGGTTTGGGTGGATGTCCTTATGCTCCCGGAGCCGCAGGCAACATTTCCACGGAAGATGTTGTGTACTTATTGCATGGAATGGGTTATGAGACCGGAATTCAATTAGATAAGCTGGTAGAAGCTGGTCAATTTATTCAGAGAATATTGGGCAGAGAATTACCATCTAAAGTATTAAAGTCCACAGCAGGATGATAAGGAGGGGCGTATGAGTATTCAACTTGAAAGACAAGGTCAGGTGGGTATCCTTACCATTCAGCGTCCAGAGGTACACAATTGCTTAAATTTTGTGACGTTAGAGCGTTTGCAGCGTCTACTGCTAGAAGTAGCAACGGATCACAAGGTCCGTGTTGTAGTCATTACGGGTGCTGGTGATAAAGCCTTTTGCTCAGGAGCAGATCTAAAAGAGCGAAAAACGATGCCACAGTCACAAGTTCAGCAGTATATTCGCACGATTCGTGACGTATTTACCCAAATTGAGCGTTTATCCGTACCTGTCATTGCTGCGATAAACGGAATTGCTTTTGGTGGCGGGTTAGAGCTTGCTCTTGCTTGTGATTTACGGGTTATGAGTGAGACAGCACAAACGGGCTTAACCGAGACATCACTTGGCATTATTCCGGGTGCTGGAGGGACACAGAGACTGCCCAGGTTGATTGGTAAAGGGAAAGCGAAGGAATTGATTTTGACAGCACGACGAATTGGAGCCAAAGAAGCACTAGAAATTGGCTTGGTTAATCAGATTGTTCCAGCAGATCAGGTGCTAGATGCTTCCCTGTCTCTTGCTCAACAGATCGCGTTGAATGCACCGATGGCCCTTGCTCAAGCTAAATGGGCGATTGATTATGGTATGGAGGTGGATATGGCAACAGGATTAGCGATTGAGAGCAATGCTTACCAAATCCTAGTGCCTACCAAAGACCGGCTAGAAGGACTTGCAGCTTTTGCAGAAAAACGAAAGCCCGTATATCGTGGTGAATAAGCTGGGGGGATAAAAGATGAGTCAATCAATAGAAGAGCTATTGCGGCAACGGATGGAGCAAGTAAAGCAAGGCGGGGATCAGAAATACCATGAGAAGCAAAAGGAACAGGGTAAGCTGTTTGTGCGCGACCGTCTGAATTTATTGTTCGATGAAGGAGAGTATACGCTTGAGGATGGATTGTTTGCGAACTATAAAGCAGGTAATCTCCCGGCCGATGGAGTAGTTACCGCTATCGGAAAAGTAAATGGACAAACCGTATGCGTTATGGCCAACGATTCTACAGTGAAGGCGGGATCATGGGGCTTTAGAACGGTAGAAAAGATTATTCGTATTCAAGAGACAGCAGAAAAGCTATGTGTGCCTTTACTGTATCTGGTGGATTCCGCAGGAGCACGAATTACAGACCAGTTGGAAATGTTCCCAGGTCGTCGTGGAGCAGGGCGCATCTTCTATAATCAGGTGAAATTATCGGGTAAAATCCCGCAAATTTGCGTTCTGTTTGGTCCTTCTGCCGCAGGTGGGGCCTATATTCCAGCCTTTTGTGATATCGTGATCATGGTGGAAAATAATGCAAGTATGTACTTAGGGTCTCCGCGGATGGCTGAGATGGTTATCGGCCAAAAAGTATCTCTGGAAGAACTAGGCGGGGCTCGAATGCATTGTAGCGTAAGCGGTTGTGGAGATGTTCTGGCTGCTAACGAACAAGAAGCTATTGCGTCAGCTCGTCGTTACCTTAGCTTTTTCCCGTCACACTATCAACAGCTACCACCGGTGGTAAAAGCAAAACCTCCAGTGGACGCAGCACAAGATATTAATGCACTTATTCCAGAAAACCAGAATGCACCTTTTAACATGTATGAGTTGATTGAAACATTGGTAGATAAGGGATCATTTTTTGAAATAAAGAAGCTATTTGCTCAAGAATTAATCACCGGTTTAGCTCATATAAACGGAAAACCAGTAGGTATTATAGCGAATCAACCGCGTGTCAAAGGTGGCGTATTATTTGTTGATTCAGCAGATAAAGCTGCTCGCTTTGTAACCTTGTGCGATGCGTTCCATATTCCTCTCCTGTTCCTTGCTGATGTACCAGGATTTATGATCGGAACAGCGGTAGAGCGGGCTGGCATTATTCGTCACGGAGCTAAAATGATTTCGGCAATGGCTGAAGCTACGGTACCAAAAATTTCTGTTATCGTAAGAAAAGCATATGGGGCAGGTCTGTATGCAATGGCTAGTTCTGCGTTTGAACCAGATGCCACCCTCGCATTGCCTCATGCTCAAATTGCTGTGATGGGACCCGAGGCAGCTGTAAATGCTGTATATAGTAATAAGATTCAAGCGATTGAGGACCCACAGGAGCGACAGGCATTTATTATGGAAAAACGTCAGGAATATCAAGAGGATATTGACATTTATCTACTCGCTTCAGAAATGATTGTGGATGCTATTGTAGAGCCGTCTAATCTAAGAAATGAATTAATCTGTCGCTTTGATGCTTACCAAAGCAAACAGCAAATCTTTACCAATCGTAAGCATCCGGTTTATCCAGTGTAAAAAAGGGGACTCCGTGGTTAGGAGTCCCTTTCTAGCGTTCCTTATCTAACGACGGGAGTTAATATTTACATAAGTCTCCAATTCCGTTAATTACCCGCCGTTACCGGACTTTCCCATGCTAGCTGCAATTTTACCTGCCAATCCGGCGATAGTCATGGTTTGTAGCCAAATCTTACCTGGGCCACGCAAGGTTGTTAAAAATAAACCTTCTCCGCCAAAAATAACATTTTTAATGCCTTTTACACGTTCGATGCTCATATCTACAGAGGATTCATAGGCTGCAACATGGGCTGTGTCTACCTTTATGACCTCGCCGTGCTGCAAATCCATCTCAGCGACTTCGCCGTCCAGCTCTAAAAAGACCATTCCGCGACCGCTTAAACGCTGCATGATGAAGCCTTCACCGCCAAAAAAGCCCGTGCCTAACTTCTTTTGAAAATGAATGGAGACATCAATGTTTTCTGTACCTACTAAAAAGGCATGTTTTTGGGCGATAATTTCGTTTCCTGGGTGAATGGTAATCGGAATTATTTTACCAGGAGCCGCAGGTGCAAAGGCAATCATTCCTGGCGTACGTTGAGCTTCAAAAAATGTGAATGTTAACGATTCTCCAGTAAAGGCTCGTCCAAGAGATTTAAGCATGCCTCCTTTAAAACTAGTGTCCATTTTCATATTTTCACTCATCCAAATCATAGAACCCGATTCAGTAAACAGTCGCTCACCGGGTTGCAAGTTAAATTGGAGAGCCTGCATGGTAGAACCCATAATATGATATTCCATAAGATACCCACCTTTAGTTGATTTCAACGGGATTATAAGTTAGTTTTCAGAAACATTCCACAAAAATTTTTATGGAAGGCATTTTCCGCCTCGCGATTATTTGTTATGCTGATTATATCTAACTTCTTTGATAAAGGTTGGGAGGATTTATGAATATCGCAATCATTGGTGGCGGGTCTGTAGGATTATTGTTGGCTGCCAGATTGTGTCTAGCAGGTTCAAAGGTGCAGGTAATCACACGTACGCGACAGCAGGCGGATGAACTAACGAAGCACGGTCTACTATTGCACTCTTTACAAGGCGAACAGAAACGAATTCACATACAAGCCGTCTCGATGGAGGGTGACCTTCCGAAAGCTGATCTCTATGTGTTAGCGGTCAAACAGACAAGTCTTACTGAAGTATTGCCTGTTTTACGTAAAATTGATCCGAGTGCACGCGTCCTTGCGGTGCAAAACGGCATGGGTCACGACGATCATCTGAAGGAGGTGCTTGCTCTTAATCAAATTTATTTTGGTGTTCATGCGGAAGGTGCTCGCCGCCACTCTTACACGGAAGTGGAGCATACAGGTAGGGGAATTTGGCAAGTAGGTTCGATTATTGGACAAGCACAGGAGTCACTTCCTGTAGACCCAGTAATCGAAGCGTTCCTTTCTGTAGGGGAGGTAGCTGGGCTTACCATCAAGTATGTTTTCGACATTCATGGAGTGATGTGGCGAAAGTTAATGGCGAATGCTGTTATTAATCCACTTACAACTCTATTTGAAATTCCGAATGGCGCATTGCTTGAGTCTTCAGATACAGTAACTCTTATGAAAAGGCTATTTGTAGAGGCTAAAGAAGTCGCATCCCTACACGGGCAAAAAATTGACGAGTCTACTTGGCAGGAAATTGTACAAATTTGCCGAAATACATCCAGAAATTATTCTTCGATGCTACAGGACCTGCTGAATTGTCGTCCATTGGAGATTGAAGCGATCAATGGCTATATTGTAAAGCAAGGAAGAGAGCGTAATATAGCAACACCACATCAGGAGGCAGTCTACAAAGCTACTCTCCTCAAAGCAGGCTTGATGGCCCAAAGGGGATAAGTCCATTGCTCTTTCTCTTTAAAAATTTTTGGGGTGTATTAACAATTTTTCCTTTCGCAGCTTTCATAATCACGTTCTTTACAGTATTTTTTTGGAAAAAACAGCAAAAAAAAGCTATTATGTGGTCTGTGAATATTACGAATATTTTTTTAGTTATCTCCGTCACTCAGATCTATAAAGGGTTATGGCCTGAAGCGGTTTCTGCTTGGATACTAATTCTATTGTTTCTTCTTGGCTTGGCAGGAATGCTGTTCTATCTACAAATGAAGGTGCGTGGAAGGGTTTCGTGGAAAAAAATAGGTTTTGCTACCTGGCGAATTTCCTTTATTTTGTTCGTATTTACCTATTTTTGTCTTTTTTCAACCGGCATCTATAAAACGATGCAGGCCGCGCATGTTGGTTTGTCTATCATGTAACGAAGGTTGGTGCATAGGATGACGTTACCCATAGAGCTAATTGGAAACAAAATTAGGGCCGTTCGTAAGGAAAAAGGATATACCTTGGAAGTTATGGCCTCAAAAACCGGTTTAAGTAAAGGCTTATTAAGCCAAGTAGAAAGAGGAATCTCTCAGCCATCTTTGGAATCTTTATGGCGCATTACGAAAGCTTTAGAAGCACCATTGATTCACTTTTTTGAGGATGTAGAGCAAAGTCATATTCATGTGGTGCGTAAAGACAAGCGTAGACTTATGGTGTTTCCAGATTCTACTGGTACGTATTCGTTATTATCAGGCGGCGGTGCTTCTAAGCTAGCAGTCATGGAAGTGCGACTACAGCCTGGAGAACAGGCGAAGGATGTCTTTGTCTCTCATGAGGGAGAAGAGTGTCTAGTTGTAGTAGAAGGTCAGTTACAGGTCAAATTGACAGAGGATGAGTATCAATTAGAAGCGGGTGACAGCATCTACTTTGACAAGGCTCAGTTGCATACGGTTGCCAACGTGAGTGATGCTCTAACCATTGCCATTTGGTCCGTCTCTTCACCTCGGTTTTAAAAAATGGATGACAAAAAATAAACTTGCAGGACACTTCACGGGAGGGGTCCTGTTTTTCGTGCTTGCTCGCCGTGCTATAATTTAAAATAACAATTTGAAAGGGCGAAAGTAGGAGACGAATGAAAACGACAAAATGTTATGTACCAACAGCAAATTCATTTCAGAATGATTTTCAAAAGGAAAGCCCCAAAGCTCTCTCCTTTTTTACATATGCTCCCTATGACCCTAAATCGTATGTTACTCGCATGCATTACGTGTCTAAGCAACGCTATCCGCATCGCAATCTCTTGGCAGATGCTCTAGTTTCTTATAACCAAGAAATCGGAAATCATGAAGCGGCTTTTCATATGATAGAGAAACTTCGTGAATCTGATTCCTTAGTCGTGGTAGCAGGGCAACAAGCGGGACTGTTTACTGGTCCTCTTTATACTATTTATAAAGCAATTGATGTGATTCAATTAGCCAAGCAGGCATCTGCACAATTAGGGGTATCAGTAATCCCGATGTTCTGGATTGCTGGCGAAGACCACGATTGGGAAGAGATTAATCATTTTTACCAACTGACGCGAACGAAGGAGATTCGCAAAGTAAAAGTAAAAGCAAAACATGTCAAGAAACACTCCGCTACAGATATGACAGTAGAACAAGCAGATATGTTACGAGTCATTGAAGACTTCTTTGCTGAAGAGACTGAGACAGACTATAGCGAGACAATCCGATGTTGTTTAGAAGAGACTGCTCAACGATCACACACACTAGTGGATTGGTTTGCACAATTGATGGCACGTCTGTTTGGAGCACATGGGTTGGTATTCATTGAATCCTCACTACCCACTGTCCGTCAGCTCGAACGGCCTGTTTTTGAACAAATCATCCGTGAAAATAAGGAAATGAATGAGGAATTATTACAAGCGCAGGCGGACCTGAGAGAGTACGGTTATCCTGAACAACTGGACATTCAACCACAACAAGCGAACTTCTTTTTCTATGAACAAAAGGAACGCTTATTAATGGAGCGGGTCGAAGGTGGTTTTCAAAGCAAAGATGGAGGCAAGATTTATTCACAGACAGAATTGTTATCTATTCTGCAAGAAGCTCCAGAACGCTTTAGCGCCAATGTAGTGACACGCCCCTTGATGCAGGAGCATTTATTGCCGACCTTGGCTTTTGTGGGTGGTCCAGGGGAAGTGGCTTATTGGGCTTACTTTAAAAAGTACTTTGCTTCATTTGGCTATGAGCTACCGATTGTCTTGAAGCGAACTTCGATCACGTTGATGGAGGGCGCTCTACACAAAATCAAAGAGCAAAAGGGAATCAGCTATGAGACGCTACTTAGTGGATTTTCTGATTGGAAAGAGAAGTGGCTACAATCACTGGACGATCATGGGTTTGCGCAGCGCTTTGAACAGAAGAAACGTGAACTTGAAATGCAGTATCAGGACCTGTTACAAGATGTAACAGCATACGATAAAGGTTTAGCACAATTGGCTCAAAAAAATGTAGAGCGTCTGGTACAGGATGTTGATTTTATGCAAAAACGTACCGAAGAAGCCGTTCTTCGAAAACATCAAGTGGAAGTGGAGCGCGTTCAGCGGCTGGAACAATCCGTAGTACCTCAGGGCAACTGGCAGGAGCGAGTATACCCTATTTTTACGTACCTGAATCGCTTTGGCCCTGATTTAGTGGATCGATTGGTGGGGATTGACTTCGAACGCGATGGATCCCATCAAATTGTCTATTTATAATTTTATCTATGGAATTAAGGTAACAGCGCTCTAGCGATTGGAGCGCTGTTTTTGTTATAGAGATGGATATTCCTATTCTTTGCTTGCAAATAAGGTAGGCTCTGTTGTAGAATCACCCCAAATCTATCGCTTGTTCGGGAGGTACTGTATGAAGGTAGTATTACATCAAATTTCAAATAAAGTGGGATTACGTGAAACGCAATTAGCAGACGCGATACAAAATGGGGATGTCACAGGAGAAGTTCCTAACCAAAACCCATATTCAAAACTTGCCTGGGTCGATCTTTTATCTTTACAGAATTATATGGAGTGGTTATACGAACAAGGTAAGATAACGGAACAAAAATTTTTAAAAGGCATTCGCCATATTGAATTAATGAAGCAGAAGTTAATGAAGTGAATCAAAAATAATGGATAGGCTAGGCGAACCTATCAATTATTACATCATAAACTGCCATTAAAACCTGCAAAAGAGGTGGAACTGGCAGTGCAGAAGAGACGAATCGGTATTTTAACGTATAGAAACGGCAAACGCTTTGGTGAACCTCTATTCTTTCGTCATTTGCTTACAGAGGGAGAAAAGCTTGGGGCGACTGTGTTCCTGTTTTCACCAAAGGATGTTTTTGAATCAAAGCGTCAGATAAGAGGATTTGTTCCTGGCCCTGATAAGTCATGGAAAAGTAAAATGTTTGATTGGCCTGATATCGTGATAGACCGCTATCGGTACTATCCGAAGCCACAGCATCAGGCCTATCTTGCTTTCCGTAAACGTCCGTTGTTTACCTATGCTAATAGTCGGTTCAGTTCGAAATGGAACGTACATCAGGTGTTAAATCAACAGTCCTCTATGCAACCATGGCTACCAGAGACGTTTGCCTATGATAAGGATGTACTCAGCAACATGCTACAAAAATATCCACTGATTTATGTAAAGCCAGCTCAGGGAACAGCGGGCCGAAGTATCTTGCGCATCAAACAGACCTCTTCGGGTTATGATCTATTAGGGAGAGGGTTGCATTTAAATAAGGTGAGTCACAAGATAAATACTCGCACCGAACTTCATCGTTATGTAAAGGAATGGGTAAAAACTCAGAGAATGGGTGAAGAGATTTTCCTTGTTCAACAAGGGCTACAGCTTGATTTGATATCGGGGCGAACCGTTGATACTCGCATTCTTATTCAAAAGACGGAATGGGGAGAGTGGGATGTGACGGGTCTTGGTATGCGCATAGGAGGGGTAAAAAGCTCTACCTCAAATCTACATGGGGGTGGGCTAGCAAAAGATGCACAAAAATTGCTTGTAGAGCGTTTTGGTGAACCTAAGGCAACCAAGATCTTACACAACTGTTACGCGCTCGCACATCAAACAGCTGAAGCGGTGGAATCTAACTATGGACGCATGATTGAGCTGGGGCTTGATGTAGGAATTGATGTATCAGGACGGCCTTATTTAATCGAAATTAATCCGAAGCCTGGACGTGACATTTTTCGAAAATTAAAACGTAAAAAGGTCTATCAGAAAGCGGTAATTCGTCCTATTCAATATGCGTTGTATTTGTTAAAAGAATAACAGATTACTCCACCTAGATGATAGAGTATGGTGAACTGCACAAAAATTCAATATAAAAAGGTGATGTAATTCCTACCTATGTGGTATGATATAAAAGAAGACGGGTTCACATTTACAAAAAGGAGGGTTTTTAGCAAATGACTATAGTTCAAGAGAGCATCGTAAAAGACATGGCCCTAGCGCCTAACGGCCATTTAAAGATTGATTGGGTAAAAGAACACATGCCGGTGTTAAACCGAATTCGGGAACGCTTTGAACAAGAGAAACCATTCGCGGGTAAAAAGGTAGCAATCTCACTTCATTTAGAAGCAAAAACAGCTTATCTGGCAAAAGTGATACAAGCAGGTGGTGCTGAAGTTACTATTACCGGATCTAATCCTTTGTCAACACAAGATGATGTATGCGCTGCTTTGGTGGAAGATGGTATTCGCGTTTTTGCTAAATATAATCCGTCCGAAGAAGAGTATAAAGAACTTCTCATTAAAACGCTGGAAACTCGTCCGGATTTTCTAATTGACGACGGTGGGGACCTTGTGACTCTATTACATGGGGAACGTCGTGATTTGTTAGAAAATGTAAAAGGTGGAGCGGAAGAAACCACAACAGGTATTCTACGCTTACGTGCTCTTGAAAAAGAAGGGAAGCTTGAATTCCCGATGGTAGCAGTTAACGATGCGTATTGCAAGTATCTATTTGACAATCGTTATGGTACAGGTCAATCTGTATTTGATGGTATCAATCGTACAACAAACCTAGTTGTGGCTGGGAAAACTGTAGTTGTAGCAGGCTATGGTTGGTGCGGTAAGGGCGTAGCAATGCGCGCAAAAGGTTTGGGTGCGAAGGTAATCGTGACAGAAATTGACGCAATTAAAGCCGTAGAAGCATACATGGATGGATTTGAAGTTATGTCTATGGATGAGGCAGCTAAGCTAGGTGATTACTTCGTTACAGTGACTGGTAATCGCGATATTATTCGTAAAGCTCACTTTGAAAGCATGAAGGATGGGGCTATTTTATCTAATGCCGGCCACTTCGATGTCGAAGTAAATAAGGTAGAACTACATGATATATCGACAAGTAAACGTGTTGTTCGTAAAGATATTGAAGAATTTGTCTTGCAGGATGGTCGTAAAATCTATCTGTTAGCAGAAGGTCGCCTCGTGAACCTAGCTGCAGGTGATGGACATCCTGCTGAAATTATGGATATGACCTTTGCTTTACAAGCTGTAGGTCTTGAATATGTTAGCAAGAACTACGAGGCAATTGGTAAGAAGGTATTAAACGTACCATATGAGCTAGATGAAACAGTGGCTCGTTATAAATTGGAAGCGCTTGGAAAAAATATCGACAAATTGACGCCAGAGCAAAAAGATTACCTAGAAAGCTGGGTCGAATAGGTAAGAATCTCGCTGGGAAATGGCATCAAAAAATGAAGAAAAAAACCTGCTGACAAATGAAGTGACCCAGTAAATTGAGACAAGGAAAAAGCACCTCCTGAATCGTATTAAACAATATGATTTGATGGGAGGTGCTTCTTTCATGGGTACAAGAGTTTCTTATCCAGAAGAGGTGAAGTGGCAAGTCGTAAAGATGAAGCAAGAGGGTTATACGAATAAACAGATTATGGATGAACTTGGTATCAAGGATAAATCTCAGATAAAGACATGGATGAAGTGGTTTCGTAATGGAGAAACGTATCGGTTTGCTCAACAGGTAGGCAAACAATATATGTATGGAAAATACGGACAAGATCAGCTAGACGAGATAGCTACCAAAGACCTGAGAATTCGTCAATTAGAGTTGCAGATAGAAGTCCTAAAAAAGTATCAGGAATTTCAAAGGAGGTGAAAAAATCGAGCCTAATTGACGTTGTAGAGAGCTTTAAAGATCGGTTTACTATTACGGAGATACTAAAATTGTTTGCTGTACCACGAGCAACGTATTATCGCTGGAAAGCGAAGTTTCAAAACACAAGTACAGAACTTGAATACCTAATTGAACAACTCTGCTTGAAGTATCACTATCGTTTTGGTCATCGCAAGATAACTGCTTTACTAGGTCGTATTTATAATAAAAAAGTGAATCGTAAAACAGTGCAGAGGGTTATGCAAAGGAAAAATTTACAATGTCGTGTAAAAGTAAAGCGCAAGACGTTTAGTAGTGGCGAGAGTAAAATGATTGTTTCAAACAAGCTGAACCGGGAATTTATAGCTTTAAAGCCAAATGAAAAGTGGGTAACGGATATTACGTATTTACCTTACGGTCAAAGCATGTTGTACTTATCTTCGATAATGGATCTATATAACAACGAGATCATTGCTTACCGAATAAGTGACAGACAAGATGTTTCTCTCGTTCTAGAGACGCTTGAACAAGCCACGAAAACTAGAGACGCGCGAGGTGTCCTTCTCCATAGTGACCAAGGTTCAGTTTATACCTCATACGCTTTTCAAAATAAAGCAAAAGAAAACAGCATTACCACGAGCATGTCCCGTAAGGGAAATTGCCATGATAATGCTGTCATTGAATCCTTCCACTCCTCGCTAAAGTCGGAAGAATTCGCCTCTCCGAAGAGAGAGTTCCTAACAAATCTAATGGTATTACAAAAAGTAGAAAATTACATCTGTTTTTACAATCAGGAACGAATTCAGGAAAAATTAAACTACCTGTCCCCATACGAGTATGGAAAACAGGTAGCATAGGTGTTTTTTCAATGTCTCATTAACCTGGGTCAGTCCAAAACGGCAGGTTTTTTTTCTATAATAAGAAGAGGCAAGAAGTGGGGAAAAGTGGGGGAGAGTGGTGTCTCTCGGAAGGAAAGTGGGGATGATGGAATGTTCATGGGTGAGTATCAACATAACATCGATGATAAGAACCGTCTGACAATCCCAGTTAAATTCCGTGACATGCTTGGCTCATCCTTCGTTGTAACCCGCGGCCTTGATCGTTGTTTATTCGTCTACCCGATGGAAGAGTGGAAGGCGTTAACAGAAAAACTAAAATCTCTGCCATTTACCAAAGCTGATGCTCGGGCATTTACCCGCTTTTTCTTTTCTGGTGCTACTGAATGTGAGTGGGACAAGCAGGGAAGGGTAAACATACCACCTCATTTGCGAGAACACGGCCATTTAGTGAAAGAATGTGTTATTATTGGCGTGCAGAGTCGCATGGAAATTTGGAGTAAGACAGAATGGGATGCGTATTCTTTGGAACAAGAGCATTCTTTTGGCGAGATTGCTGAAAAGCTCGTTGATTTTAATTTGTAGACTCGGGAGTGACGTCATTTTGTTTCACCATGTTACCGTTTTATTACAGGAAGCCGTAGAAGGATTACATATTCGTCCTGATGGAATATATGTGGATTGCACCTTAGGTGGGGCAGGTCATAGTGCTTTAATTGCCTCAAAACTAGGTGATCAGGGGAGATTAATTGCTATTGATCAAGATGATGTAGCACTTGCAAATGCTAAGGAAAAACTACAGGCGTATAAAGATAAAGTGACTTTGGTTAAGAGTAACTTCCGCTATCTAAAGGATGTCGTACAGGATTTAGGTCTTGATGGTGTTGATGGAGTGTTGTTTGATCTAGGTGTCTCCTCACCTCAGTTGGACGTAGAAGAGCGTGGATTTAGCTACAATGGTGATGCCCCGCTGGATATGCGCATGGATCAACAAGCCGACCTGTCTGCTTATGACATTGTAAATGAGTGGGAGGAAGCTGAAATATCCAAGATTATCTTTGAGTATGGCGAAGAGAAGTTTGCCCGGAAGATTGCCCGGCAAATCATCCTTCATCGTGAGAAGGCGCCGATTGAAACAACAGGACAGCTTGTAGAGATTATTAAGGAAGCCATTCCAGCTCCGGCTCGTCGTACAGGACCTCACCCGGCGAAGAGAACCTTTCAAGCCATTCGTATTGCTGTGAACGATGAATTAAATGTGTTCAAGACGGCGGTTTCAGACGCCATTGATATTTTGCGTCCGGGTGGCAGGGTGAGTGTCATTACTTTCCATTCGTTAGAAGACCGTATTTGTAAGCATGCTTATTTAGAAAAAGCGCAAGGCTGTACATGCCCACCTGGGTTCCCGCAATGTGTATGCGGAAATGAACCGATTGTTAAGATTATCACAAGAAAGCCAATGCTACCGTCTGAAGAGGAACTTACAGATAACCCACGTGCCAGATCGGCTAAATTACGTATTGCTGAGAAGAAATAACACCTAGGATAAATCTACACCGAAGAAGGAAGCCAGTTATACTTAGCAGGGGGGGACTAAGTTGAGTTATTATTCCCGTGGGAATTTGGCATATGAAGTAAACAGACGTTCTCCATCTCCAAAAAAGATGAAACGTACTGTTAAGATCAGACCCGGGGTACCCACAAGTGAAAAGTTGATGTACTTGTTGCTCATCTTTGCTTTGGTCATTGCCACAAGCATTATAGGCTTCCGTTATAATCAAATTTCGCAAAATAACTATCAGATTCAGGTATTGACAAGAGATATTGCTAAAATCAAGGGCGAGAATGAAGCGATGCAGTTAAAAGTGGATGAAATGAGCAGTCCCAAGCGTATTGGAATTGAAGCGGAAAAAATGGGAATGGTCCTTGATATGAAATCTGTTCGCAATATGGGTGGCATTTCTATAGAAGACAGTAAGAATAAGACAAAAGACGGAAAAACCAAACAAACCGAAAAAGTCCAATAATGTTACTCGCGCAAGAAGGAGTAGCATTTTCTTTTTTTGTCAGAGAGGAAGAGGGAGAGTCCGTGACAACAAAAAAGCGAATGAACATGCGTATTTTACTTGTGGGAATGGGAATTTTGCTCGGTTTTATACTTTTGGTATTACGCTTGTGGTGGGTACAGGTGGTAGATGCTAGCTGGATTAGGGGAGAAGGTGAGGCTCAGTGGAATCGAAATACGACCTTATTGCCTAAACGAGGGAGCATTCTGGATCGAAATGGAGAGGTACTTGCTTTTGAGGGACGGGCCTATCTAGTGGAAGCACAGGTACGTCCAAAGATATTGGCAAATGGAAAAAATGACACGGATGATTATGTGAAAGACCCCGTGATGACAGCGATGAAACTATCTACAGTGATCAATGAGCCGCAGTCCAAAATTCTTGAACGTCTCACTAAGAATCCGAATGCAATCTGGGTTAATTTAGGTCCTGAAGCCGCAAAAATAACCTTGGAACAAAAGGATAAAATCTTAGCTATGCAATACCCACTCGATGAAAAAGGGGTTAAATCCAAACAAAATCAATTACCTGGGATCAAAATCTCAGAAACAACCAACCGCTTCTACCCAAAAGGAAAATTCGCTGCTCATGTATTAGGTTTTCTCAATGCTGAAGGAACACCTGTGATGGGGATTGAACGGCAATTTAAGAAGGAATTGAAGGGTGAAGAAGGCACTCTAAAGATGGTAAAGGATGCGCTAGGCTATCAGTTACCAGATGGGAAAACAGAGTTTAAAGCTGCAAAAGATGGTCAAAATATAAAGCTTACCCTTGACGATCAGATACAAACATACGTAGAAGAGGCATTAGATAAAACAGATGTAGCATTTCATCCAAAGGCGATGTCAGTAATTGTATCTGATCCCACTACGGGCGAAATCCTCGCGATGGCTAATCGTCCGCAGCATGACCCTAACAATTACCGTACTATCGTCAATTATATGAATTTTGGCGTGAGCTATACGTTTGAGCCAGGTTCAACATTTAAAATTGTTACACTAGCGGCTTCTATTCAAGAAGGTGTGTTTAATTCTAATTGGACCTTTAAATCAGGACATTATAAAGCATGGAAGACTGGCGCGCCTATCAAAGATCATAATGGTGTTGGATGGGGCACTATTGATTATATAACTGGTGTACAGCGTTCTAGTAACGTATTATTTGCTATGCTAGGTAACGAAAAGCTCGGACAAGTTAAGCTTGAGCATTATTTTAAAGCTTTTGGCTTTGGAAACCAGACGAAGATTCAACTGCCCGGTGAAGAACAAGGGAACTTAACGAACGTTGAAAAGATAAATAAATTTTCACCGCGTGACTTGGCTGTTACTCCGATTGGACAAGGGGTAACGGTAACACCTATTCAGCAGGTCATGGCTGTGGCTGCTATTGCAAACGGTGGTAAATTGATGCAACCACTCATTGTAAAAGAGCGTATCGATCCACGGACAGGTCAGGTGATAGAGCGGTATCAGCCTAAAGAGGTTGGGCGTCCGATCTCAGAAGCAACGGCACGTGAAACCCGTAAGATTTTGCAAACCGTCGTTGATGGTGATGTGAATTCAGGAGCGACTGGCCGTAACTTTAAATTGCAGAATTTTAGTGTAGCTGGGAAAACTGGTACGGCGCAGAAGTATAATGAGCGAGGAAAAATCATTGATAATAAATATATTTATTCCTTTATTGGATTTGCTCCTGTAGAAAATCCGAGATTGGTGGTTTATGTTGTAGTCGATGATCCGGGTGGCGGAGCATCCTATTCAACTGCTAGTAGGGATGTAGTTGCACCAATGTTCCAAGCGATTATGGAAAAAAGCTTGCAATATTTGCAGGAGAAGCCTGATCGAAGTGCCTTGGCTGCTCAAGCTACTGTGGTAGAAGAAAAGCAATTACAGGAGTCCACTGTACCACAGCTTACAGGTATCCCTTTAAAGGAAGCAAAGGAACGGGCAAAGCAGGCTGGCTTTAAGGAAGTAGATGTGGTTGGTGAGGGAACCAATGTGATTAATCAAATTCCTGCTCCTTATGAAAAAGTAGGCAGCACCACGACCATACTACTTGCCTCAGATGGCAAAGCCTCAATGAAAATGCCGAATTTTAAAGGGAAATCATTGCGGGAAGTACTGGAGTATGGCAATTTGCTAAATATTGCAGTAAGTGCCACAGGTAGCGGATACGTCGTGGAACAAAATGTAGAAGCAGGTACAATACTGACTGGTAAAGAGACGATCCAAGTGAAGCTGTCTCCTACATATGTGTCTGTAGACAAGTAGTTCTAACACTCCTCTTTGGCGAATAGGGTAGGAAAAGACAAACCTTATTGGCAGGGAGGAGTGTTTGCTGTATGCGGGTTTCCAATGTTACCGTGCGTCGGCGCATATTCATCGCACTCGTGGTGGGAATATTCTTGTTTATGGCTATGGTTTCTCGGCTGGGCTATATCCAGTTAGTTCAAGGACAATGGTTGCAGGATGAAGCCAATGACCTATGGAGCCGCAATGTAAAATTCGAAGCAAAACGCGGTAATATCAAAGACCGACATGGTGAGGATTTGGTGAAAAATACAACGGTTCCCTCCGTGATGGCCATACCGGCACAAATAAAAAATCCTGAAGAGACAGCTAAGAGGCTCGCAATTATTTTAGGGCAGTCAGAGCAAAAGATACTAACTGAAATTAGCAAACGTTCTCAAATGATTGTACGGGTTCCTGGAGGACGCAAGATTTCACAGGAAAAGGCTAAGGAAATACAAGCTCTTGCCCTGCCAGGAGTAAAAGTAGCAGACGACTCCAAGCGTTTCTATCCAAATGGTTCGTTCTTAGCACAGGTACTCGGTTTTACTGGTATTGATAATCAAGGTCTAACTGGATTGGAAAAGATGTATGATAAAATATTGACGGGAACACCAGGCCATGTATCTTTTCCTGCTGATGCGGGTGGGCGAGCTATGCCTGGACACGCGGAGAAGTACGTGTCTCCAGTAAACGGCATGGATATGTACCTAACCATTGATAAACAGATTCAGACCTTTATGGAGCGTGAGCTTGATCAGGCGATGGTTGCGTATCAGCCAGATGATATTCTGTCAATAGCGATGAATCCGAAAACGGGCGAGATTTTAGGAATGGGGAGTAGACCTACCTATAATCCAGATCGCTACCTAGAGTTTGCACCAGATATTTATAATCGTAATTTGCCGATTTGGAAAACGTACGAACCGGGTTCTACATTTAAAATTGTTACATTAGCAGCTTCCCTAAATGAAAAAGTTGTTGATTTAAAAGAAAGCTTTTTTGATCCGGGTCATATAAATGTAGCTGGAACATTCTTACGTTGCTGGAAGCGGCAAGGACATGGTTCCGAAACGATGTTAGAAGTAGTAGAGAACTCCTGTAACCCTGGGTTTGTGGCAATGGGACAACGTCTTGGAAAAGAAAGGCTGTTTGAATATATCAAAAATTTTGGGTTCGGTCAAAAAACTGGCGTTGATTTAATCGGGGAATCGAATGGCATTCTGTTTAAATTAAATCGTGTTGGACCCGTCGAATTAGGCACGACTTCATTTGGGCAGGGGGTATCGGTAACACCGATTCAACAGATGGCAGCAGTCTCGGCCACAATCAATGGTGGTAAGCTAATGAAGCCTTACATTGCCAAAGAGTGGAGGGATAGTGTTACACACGACATTATCGCTCGCACAGTGCCCACTCAGGTGCGTCAGGTTATTTCCGAGGAAACATCTAAGCAGGTGCGCAGTGCATTGGAAAGCGTTGTTTCCCGTGGAACAGGGCATAATGCATATATTGAAGGCTATCGGGTTGGGGGAAAAACGGGTACTGCCCAAAAATCCGTCAATGGACGTTATGCAGCTAATGAATACATCGTATCATTTATTGGATTTGCTCCGGCAGATGACCCACAGATTCTCGTGTATGTAGCTGTTGATAATCCAAAAGCACAGGCATTTGGAGGTACGATCGCAGCTCCTGTTGTCAAAAATGTGTTAGAATCCAGTCTGCCTTACCTTAATATAGAGAAACGCCCTAGCGATATTGAGCGTGAGATTGCATACGGTGATAAAAAGTATGTTGAGGTACCTAATTTAATAGGAATGGCCATAAAAGAAATTGCAAATTCATACTATACGATGCCTTTAGAGGTTTCCGGTAAGGGAACTCATGTGATAAAACAGTCTCCAAAACCGGGGATAAAGGTGGAAGAAGGCTCAAAAATTCGCGTCTACCTTGGTGACAAAACGGCCAATTAGCTATACAATAGATGTTCGTAGAGGGAGATAGCTTTTTATCTCCCCTTCTTATCGCATTTCTACTTTTGAAAAGAAACATCTTTTGTCTATACTAGTTGGAGATTGGGGTGCCATTGTATGTTGTTAAGGGAGTTACTTGCTCCTTTGCTAGTCAGTCATATAAAAGGTGATGACCAAGTAGTTATCACTGGAATAACGGCTGACTCGCGTAATGTTAAGCCCGGGGACTTATTCATCTGTCTGTCTGGTTTTACTGTAGACGGTCATGAATTTGCGGCCCAAGCGGTGGAAAAGGGAGCAATCGCCATTATTGCTGAGCATGAAATCGAGGTGGACAAAACAGTTGTCATCGTACCAGATTCAAGGCGGGCAATGGCATTCTTAGCTGATCGGTTTTTCGGCTCTCCATCACAGAAGCTAAAGCTGATTGGGGTTACAGGAACCAATGGAAAGACGACGACGACACATTTGATTGATAAAATCCTAACAGACCAACAGAAAAAGACGGGCTTGATTGGAACGATTCACATGCGTATTGGGGATCAGATTGAGAAGGTGAAAAATACGACACCAGATATTATTGATCTACAATCTAGTTTCCGCCGAATGTTGGATATTCATACGGATTATGGCATTATGGAAGTTTCCTCACACGCTCTTGATATGGGACGTGTACATGGCTGTGACTATCATACAGCGATTTTTACGAACATGACGCAAGATCATTTAGATTATCATAAGACATTTGAAAACTATCGTCAGGCAAAATCTCTGTTGTTTGCCCAATTAGGAAATAGCTATGATCAACAATCGTTGAAAACAGCGATCCTGAATGCAGATGATGAGGTGTCGAAGTATTTTGCTCATGTAACACCAGCTCGTGTGCTTACATATGGAATAGATCAACCAGCGGATGTGAGGGCTGTTTCTATTCGTGTTACATCTGCTGGAACTAGCTTTTCCGTGCAGAGTTTTACCGGAGTGGCAACAGTAAATATGAAATTAATGGGCAAGTTTAATGTATATAATGCATTAGCAGCTATTGCGGCTACCCTTGTTGAAGGAGTTCCACTGGCGGCTATTATCAAAAGCTTAGAAGAAATTCCAGGGGTAGACGGACGTTTTGAACCAGTGTCGCTTGGACAGGATTATGCTGTAATTGTAGACTATTCCCATACGCCGGACAGCTTAGAAAATGCACTGATTACAGCAAAAGAATTTGTAACAGGGCAACTGATCTGTGTGGCAGGCTGTGGTGGAAATCGCGATCGTACGAAACGTCCAATTATGGCTCAGATCGCAACGAAATACGCTGATTATAGCGTCTTAACTTCAGATAATCCTCGTTTTGAGGAGCCAGAAGCCATCTTGGCTGATATGGTAGGTGGATTACAGGACGTCGATCAAAAACGCTTCACTACAATTGTGAATCGACGCGAAGCCATTTTGCATGCTATTTCGCAAGCAAAACCTGGGGACTGTGTTCTAATAGCAGGGAAAGGGCACGAAACCTATCAAGAAAGTAAAGGTGAGATCTTTCCGTTTGATGATCGGGAAGTAGCAAAGGAAGCTATCCATGAACAGAAAAGAAAGTAACAACTATGACTACTCATTAGCTACTAGGCAAGAAAGGAGGTAGGGGCATGCCATTTGATAATGTCTTATTTATAACAATCATTGCAGCCTTTCTCATTGCTGTTTTAATTGGTCCGCTGTTTATTCCTATGCTTCGCCGATTAAAGTTTGGTCAAAGCATTCGTGAAGAAGGCCCCAAATCTCACCAGAAAAAAGCGGGAACACCTACTATGGGGGGAACCATCATTGCCATGGCTCTCCTATTAACCGTGTTAAAATTTTCGAAGTGGAACACGGAGTTGTTGTTTTTAATTGTTGTTACGTTTGGATACGGACTTATCGGTTTTCTTGATGACTTCATTAAAATTAAAAGAAAACATAATTTAGGCTTAACTGCGAAGCAAAAGTTCTTAGGCCAAATCCTATTAGCGATTGGTGCTTATTATTTACTATTGCAGATGAATCATCCAACAACGCTGACCATTCCAGGAACATCTTTAGGGATTGATCTGGGATTCTTCTATTTCCCTTTCCTCGTTTTTCTACTCGTGGGAAGTACAAATGCTGTTAACCTTACAGACGGCTTAGATGGATTGCTGGCAGGCACAAGTGCCATTGCTTTTGGAGCCTACGCGATCATTGCTTGGAATGCGTCAAATATGGATACGGCTATCTTCAGTGCAGCTGTGGTTGGCTCTGTTCTGGGCTTCCTCGTGTTTAATGCTCATCCAGCACGGGTATTTATGGGTGATACTGGCTCACTTGCCTTAGGGGGAGCGTTAGCAGGGATTGCGATCATGACCAAAACAGAATTGCTACTGGCGATTATCGGAATTGTTTTTGTCATTGAAACGCTATCGGTTATTATTCAAGTTGTGTCTTTTAAAACTCGCGGAAAACGAGTTTTTCGTATGAGTCCCTTACACCATCATTTTGAGCTAACTGGTTGGTCTGAATGGCGTGTGGTGGTAACATTTTGGCTTGTGGGCATTCTATTTGCCGGATTAGGTGTTTATTTAGAGGTGATACGTTAACATGGATATGTATAAAGGAAAGCTCGTTGTTGTATTAGGTCTGGCAAAAAGCGGTGTGGCGGTTGCAAAACTGTTACACCGTTTTGGTGCTATTGTCATCGTAAACGATCAAAAATCACGTGAGGAAGCTACTGGCTATGAAGAGCTGGAAGAGCTAGGGGTACAAGTTATTACTGGTGGACACCCGAATGATCTCATCTCCAAGGATGTAGCATTAGTGGTCAAAAATCCTGGGATTCCTTATGAATCAAAGCCTGTTCAGCAGGCTTTAGCAATGTCGATTCCAGTTATTACAGAGGTAGAGCTAGCCTATCGTTTGTCCAAAGCACCATTAATCGGTATTACTGGCTCTAATGGGAAAACCACGACGACTACCTTAGTAGGACTTATTTTGCATGCAGCTTCAGTGGATGCTATCGTCGGTGGAAACATTGGCACGGTGTTATGTAGTTTGGCGGAAGAGATGAAGCAAGATCAGTATTTAGTGGCTGAATTAAGTAGTTTTCAATTGATGGGGACCGATACGTTCCGTCCTCATATTGCTACGATCTTAAATCTGTATCCAGCGCATCTGGATTATCATCATTCGTTTGAAGAGTATACCAAGGCAAAATGTAAAATTTTTGCCAATCAGACGGAAGACGATTATGCAGTTCTGCCATATGATCATGAACCCGTGATGCGGGTTTGCCAAAACATTCGAGCAAAAGCCTTTTATGTGAGCATTAAACAAGAGGTCCCTTGTGGGGCATTTATCAATGATGGTATTGTCTACTTTAAAAATGAGGATGGCAAGCTAGATGAGATTATGAAAGCTACAGAAATCTCATTGCCTGGAGAATTCAATCAGGAAAATGCACTGGCGGCTATCGTAATGAGTAAATTAGCTGGTGCAGACTATGATGCAATGAAGCATGTATTACGTAGCTTTAGTGGTGTTGAACATCGTTTAGAATATGTTGATACGATTGATGATGTTAAATATTATAACAATTCCAAAGCTACTAACTCCGAAGCTGCTATTCGTGGTATTGAAGCATTTGAGGAGCCGGTTGTCCTTATTGCAGGTGGACTAGACCGGGGAGTAGATTTTGCTGAATTAGTTACACCATTGAAAACCAAAGTAAAAGCAATTGTGACTTATGGGCAAACCTCGCCCGTTTTACAGAAAAGAGCCGAAGAAGCAGGGATTGAACTTCGTTTTGCCGTCGATACTGTAGATAGTGCTGTTAAACAAGCAGCGGCTATCGCGGAAGCGAACGACGTGGTCTTGTTAAGCCCGGCTTGTGCTAGTTGGGATATGTTTCCTTCCTATGAAGTAAGAGGGAGCATGTTTAAGGATAGCGTGCATAAACTTAGAAACAAGCCTATATAAACATGTCCCTTTGTGAGCTAAGACAAAAATGAAATCAAAGGGACGAGGTACGAAAGGATGGCTTGCTATGAGTAAAGTACGTTCTGCCCCTGATTTTGTTATCGTTTTTGTCACTCTGCTCCTGTTAGGAATAGGGATTGTGATGGTTTACAGCGCCAGTGCCGTATTTGCCCAACATAAATTCCAGGACCCGTACTTTTTTACCAAGCGGCAGATCATCTTCGCGATATTGGGTATTGTTTCCATGTATGTGATGATGAATATTGACTATTGGGTATGGAAGAAATGGGCCAAAGTCGGATTTATCATAAGCATGGCGTTGCTCGTTGTGGTTCTGATTATCGGGCGAGAAGTTAATGGTTCAAAAAGTTGGCTTGGATTTGGCTCCTTCGGTATCCAGCCTGGGGAATTTGCCAAATTTGGGGTTGCTGCTTTTTTAGCCAGATGGCTATCGGATAATCAAAAGAATATCGTTTACTTTAAAAAGGGATTGTTTCCTGCATTGATAATCCCAGTTGCATGTTTCGGGTTAATTATGTTACAACCTGATTTAGGGACTGGAAGCGTGTTGATGGGTATGGCGGTTCTAATGATTTTTGCCTCTGGAGCAAGAATAAGTCATTTCATCGGGTTGGGGATGATTGGTGTCGCTGGTTTTGTTGGATTGATTCTTTCAGCACCATATCGAATGGCCCGGATTACCTCATTTCTTGATCCATGGTCAGATCCATTAGGCTCGGGGTATCAAATCATTCAGTCACTATATGCAATTGGGCCAGGCGGTCTGTTAGGACTTGGATTGGGAGAGAGCAGGCAAAAGTTTTCCTACTTACCTGAGCCTTATAATGACTTTATTTTCTCCATTATTTCTGAGGAATTAGGCTTTGTTGGCGGGACGCTGGTGCTGTTATTATTCTTGCTGCTGTTATGGCGAGGTATGCGAGTAGCGATTACTGCTCCTGACCTGTTTGGGAATTTGTTAGCTCTTGCTATTATCGGCATGATCGGTATCCAAGTAACGATTAATGTAGGCGTTGTAACGGGGATGTTTCCTGTAACGGGGATTACCCTGCCATTTTTAAGTTACGGTGGTTCCTCGTTAACGCTAATGCTTACACAGGTAGGCATCTTGCTAAACATCTCCCGCTTTTCCAGATGACAGATAACATAAATAGAGATGGGTGATATTATGAGAGTCGTGTTAACAGGGGGAGGAACTGGAGGACACATCTATCCGGCGCTTGCGGTTGCAAAAGAAATTTTGCGTCATGAACCGCAAGCTGCCTTTTTGTATATCGGTACCCATAAAGGGTTGGAATCTACTATTGTCCCCAAATTTAACATTCCCTTTCAAGCAGTAGAGATAGCAGGCTTTAAGCGAAAACTCTCTTTTGATAATGTGCGCACAATCATGAAGTTTATACGTGCTGTCTCTGATTCAAAACGGATGCTAAAAGAATTTAAACCAGACGTTGTTATTGGTACAGGCGGATATGTTTGTGGACCAGTTGTGTACGCAGCAGCAAAGCTTGGTATTCCGACGATTATTCATGAACAAAATATTGTACCTGGTATTACAAATAAATTTTTATCTCGTTATGTGAAGCAGATAGCAGTCTCTTTTGAGGAGTCCTTGCCATTTTTTCCACAGGCAAAAACAAGCTTTATTGGTAATCCGCGAGCTACGGAAGTCATACATAGCGATCCTAGTAAAGGAAGAAGCATGCTAGGACTACCACGCGATAAAAAGATAGTGCTAGTTGTTGGGGGGAGTCGTGGGGCTAAAGCGATCAACGAGGTGACGCTCGCATCACTAGCTCAGTTTCATACGTATTCTGACTGCCACTTTGTCTATGTAACGGGTGCTGTTCATTATGAATCGATTAATGAACGTGTTGAGCAAATGACAAATCGACCAAGCAACTTTACGTTGGTTCCATACGTCGATCATATGCCAGACCTACTTGCAGCAACGCATGTGATCATCAATCGAGCAGGAGCCTCTTTTTTAGCAGAAATCACGGCACTTGGCATACCGTCGATTCTCATTCCATCTCCGTATGTAACGAATAATCACCAGGAGAAAAATGCACGAGGATTAGAAAGAGCCGGTGCGGCAGCCGTCATAGTCGAAAAAGAGTTAACATCAACAAAACTGATGTCCACGCTTCATAGCATGTTGACAGACGAACAAAAGTGGAGCAATATGCAAAAGGCGTCACTCTCATTAGGAATGCCAGAAGCTGCAAGTAGTCTTTATCAACAGATAGTAAAAGTAGTAAATCGCTAATAATAGGCGTTTGTCACGCTAGATCGGAAATGCGCATAGTATGAGAGCAAACGCGTGATTGAAAAAGTTCCGACCTAGCATTTGTGTCAGGAGGTTCTTATGAGGCATGTAGCAGAAGCATTAGAACAAGCAAATGTTGGAAAGGTTTGGGTTGAAGAACCTCTCGCCAAGCATACCACATGGCGAATAGGGGGACCGGCAGACCTGATGATCCAGCCTACAGATAAAGAAGCGCTCATTCGGGCGGTTCAAATTATCCATCAACATGAAATTCCCTGGACTGTTATTGGGCGCGGTTCCAACCTTCTAGTGAGGGATGGAGGGATACGTGGAGCCGTGTTTAAGGTGGCTCAGGGTTTAAGTCACTGCGAGTTTCAGGGAGAAACGGTGTGTGTTGGTGCAGGGTACTCTATGGTACGCTTAGCAGTAGAGGCAGGAAAGCAGGGCTTGACTGGATTAGAATTTGCAGGCGGGATTCCTGGATCTGTTGGAGGAGCTGTCTACATGAATGCCGGGGCGCATGGATCTGATCTTTCACGTATTCTAACAAGTGCCGAAATCCTTTTCAACGATGGAGAGACGAAGATAGTTAGCAAGGAAGAGATGCAGTTTAGCTATCGCACTTCCCTATTGCAACAACGCAAGGGTATAGTTATTGAAGCTACTCTTCAATTGCAGACCGGTGACCGCAGAGAGATTGCAACGTCGCTGGCAAAGTTTAAAGAGCGCCGGCTCAGTACGCAACCTTTCAACTCACCTTGTGCGGGTAGCGTGTTCCGTAATCCGCCTGGAGATCATGCAGGGCGTCTGATTGAAGCGTCAGGGCTAAAAGGCTTTACCATTGGGGGGGCTCAAATATCAGAGATGCATGCTAATTTCATCGTAAATCGAGGAGGAGCCACGGCGACCGACGTCCTCACCTTAATTGAGCATGCTCGTGCTACGGTACTGAAAAATTATAACGTAGATTTGCATACGGAGGTTTTGGTGATCGGCGAGGGGTAACACGGAGGTGAAAGTTTGGAAGCTTTTGCTATCGAAGGTGGAAAACCTCTGTCCGGAACGCTACGGATTCATGGAGCCAAAAATGCTGCTCTGCCGATTCTAGCTGCGACTGTACTCGCTGAAGGGCAGTTTCATATCTACGATGTACCACATTTGAAGGACATAGAAGTAATGCTCAAAATTTTGAGCGAAATTGGAGCGAAAGTAAGTCACGAAGATCATACTGTCATGATTGATACAGTAGGTATCAATCAGACTCAAGTACCTGAAGATCTAATGGGACAAATGCGTTCTTCCATTTTCCTTATGGGCCCACTATTAGCTCGTTTAGGGGAAGTAACAATTTCACGTCCAGGAGGCTGTGCCATCGGGGAGAGAAGAATTGATCTTCATCTTTCAGGCCTAGCTGCTTTAGGTGCCCAATACATTGATGCTGAGGGCTACATTACTTTCCGTTCACCAGCGCTCGAAGGTACTAAAATATTCTTAACGTTTCCAAGTGTAGGTGCAACGGAGAATATTATGATGGCTGCTGTTCTGGCAAAAGGTACGACCCGGATTTATAATGCCGCACGCGAGCCCGAAATCATTGATCTGCAAAATTTCCTAAATTCAATGGGAGCAAAAGTCCGCGGAGCAGGAACGGATACCATAGAGATTGACGGTGTTCCAAGGCTGAGAGCCATCAGTTATCGTGTTATCCCGGACCGGATCGTGACGGGCACGCATCTGTTAGCTGTAGGATTATCAAAAGGTCATATAGAGCTTAGTAATACGATTCCAGAACATTTAACAGCTTTGGTTGAACTGGTACGTGGTAGTGGTGTTGAAATCAAGACATACCATGATATAATGGAAATAAAAAACACTTCTCGTCCACGGGCGATTAATCGCATTATGACGTCTCCCTATCCTGGTTTTCCAACCGATTTGCAAGCACAGATGATGGTGTTTCTATCTCTAGCAAATGGAACCAGCTTGATGAAGGAGACAGTGTTCGAAGGCAGATTCAGGCATGTTACTGAATTAGAGAGAATGGGTGCTTCCATCTTTGTTGACCTAGGAACAGCTTTTATCCGTGGTGTGGATAGGTTTTATGGGGCTACAGTGGAAGCTACAGACTTGCGTGCAGGAGCTGCACTCGTATTGGCTGGTTTAGCTGCCCAAGGCACTACTTATGTTGAACAAACGCAGCATATAGATCGAGGGTACGAACGTATCGAGAGACAACTGCAACAGTTGGGTGCCTCTATCTCTCGTATAACCATATAGCATACAAAAGTGGGGGAGCGGCATGGATGTTATGCCGCTTTTCACGCTGTAAAAGGATAGGGAATAGCGAACCGTAGGGGGGAGAATATATGAATAGGTATAGAGACGACAGAATACCGCTCGTTAAAAATGCTACGCCGCGCAAGAAAAAAGGAAACCGCCGTTTAATTATTATTCTGGCTATCTTTTTCTTACTAGTCTTAGGCGTGGTATTCTTCCGCTCTCCTTACAGTAAGGTAACTGATATTCAAGTCTATGGTAACATTTTATACACCAAGGAGCAGATTATTCAGGCGTCCACTCTTACCAACGGCATGCAGTTTTTAAATGTATGGGATAGCGATGTTGAAGCAGGTATTTCCACATTAAAGGGTATCAAAGATATCTCTATCTCTCGTGATTTCCCTGGTATCATTCGCTTAAATATTCAAGAATACCGCCGAACGGCCTTGTATGTAAATGGACAAAAGCAGCCTAGCTATTTATTGGAGGATGGGACGATCTTAGCTCCTCCAACCCAAGTCCTTATGATGGACAGACCCATTATTCAAGCTTGGGCAAGTAAAGATCCAAAAATGTTAAAGCAGTTGGCTGAAGCTCTTGTTTCACTACAAGGAGGCGTTTTGCACCAAATCTCTGATCTATCGCTAGTACCTACCAAATATGACAATCAGCAAGTGGTGCTAAATATGCGGGATGGGAATGAGATTCGTAGTACTCTCTCGCAATTAAAGAAAAAACTACCCTGGTACCCGTCCATTGTGCAGGAGATTCCTAAGGAGCAAAAAGGAATTGTTAACTTATTAGATGTGACATGGTTTGAGGAATACGGTCATCATGTGACTAACCAACAACAGTTACAACAACTAACAAATCCTGATGGTAGCTTAACGAATGAGTCAGGCACAGGTACAGATACGTCTGCTAATGGAAGCACTGAGAATCGTACGCAGGATCAATCTTCACAATCACCGGACAACAACGGTCAAAATAATAATAGTAACCAAAAGAATGGACAAAATACCGACAATCAACAAAATGACATTCAGAATAATGGAAATGATAACCAGAATGAAGGTAGTCGGAATACCTCGAGCACAAACAATAATCAGAACCAGAACAATAATCAGAGCCAGAACCAGAACCAGAACCAGAACAATAACCAGGCTAATAGTAATCAAAATAACCATCCAACAGAAGAAACAACTACTTCTTTTGAATAAAATTCGAGGAGTTCAAGCAACTAATAGAGCCAGCTAAGTGTCTAGAAGGAAAATGAAAGGTGACAAAAGGCATGCGAGTTAGGAAATTTCATGTTTATCTTACGCTGGTCATGTTTAGTACCGGATTTCTGATGGCTAACTCCATCGAGCTGACCCAGCTACACAAAAAAGTGGTGCAAACAGAAAAAGAATTTCAGCAGGAAACCAAGCTGAATGAACGTATTATTGCCGAACGGGAAAAGAATCGGGCACTTGAGCAGCAATATACGGAAACTCAGCGTAAAATATCTCAAGTAGAGACAGCTATGGCCAATCATCAATCTGAAGCGGCATCGCTCTTAACAGCTTTAGACCGCTCGCGTCTACTGGCTGGAACGGTACCGGCGACAGGAACTGGTTTAATGGTTACCCTTCGAGATAACCCTAGTCCAATTAGCACTAATGTTGTACAAAATATTGTCCACGAACAAGACATTTGGAGAGTGGTAAATGAGCTATTTGTTGCTGGGGCAGAGGGAATTAGCGTGAATGACCAACGCTTGGTTACCAGCTCCTCGATCCGTTGCGTTGGACCTACTGTTATTGTAAACGGGGTAAAATCAGCAGCGCCTTTTGTAATTAAAGCAGTGGGAGATCCTGTTACTTTAGAAGGAGCGCTTCATTTACCAGGCGGGGTGATTGATTCATTTGACGGATTTATAAAAATTGAAACGGCGAAGAAAGATTCCATAGAACTACCTGCTTTTGTAGGTGAAGTGAAAATGGGAACAAGCTCTTCCTCCTAACAGGTGATACCATGCTGGAAAACCGTAAAATTACGTTTATATTAACCATTATTAGTGCTATCATAGGAATTATGCTAGCAACCCAAATTCAGAGCACAAAGCATCCTAAACAAGCGGATGCGAGAAGTGTGATTGAACTTCGTAAAGCTCTACTGAAAGAACAAGAAAAAAGTAAGAACCTTTTAGCCGATATATCTAAACAGGGAGAACTTTTAGCTCAATATGAAGCATCTCTAAGTTCTGTAGAGACAATCGGTGTTATGAAAGAAGAATTAAACCGAACCAAAAAATTAGCAGGTCTTGATGTTGTAGAAGGAAAGGGTATTATCATCCGTATTGAGAACATGGAGGTGCCAACTGGCAATCAGTGGGAAGAGGATGCTCCTCACGAATCAGCATCGAGCCTGATGCTGGATGTTGACTTGCGTTGGTTAACCAATGAGCTTTTAGCAAATGGAGCTACTGTGATTGCTATTAATAATAATCGGCTTATTTCTAATAGTTCAATCCGAAATGTAGGCGAAGAAATCCAAGTGGACACAAAAACGATTCGCTTGCCGTATGAAATTAAGGCGCTTGGAGATCCAGATACCTTACTGAGCAGTATGAAGCTAGAAGGTGTTGAAAGCACGTTTCAATCGATGAATAAAATTGTAAAAATGGAAGCACAGGATCATCTTATTATCCCGCCGTTCACAGGGAACAAGCAGATGCGATTCATGAAACCGGTGAAGTCAAAAGGAGATTCATAATAATGTGGTTGCCGATTGTAGGATTGATTGCAGGAGTAATAGCGGGATTTTATCTAAACATCAATGTACCTCAAGAATATAGTAGCTATGTATCAATTGCATTGTTAGCTGGTTTGGATACAATTTTTGGTGGCATTCGGTCCTATTTGGAACGAGTGTTTAATGTTCGGGTCTTTTTATCTGGGTTCTTTTTCAATACGCTGTTTGCCGCTGGACTAGCTTTTTTAGGAGCTTTTCTCGGCATTGATCTATACATGGCAGCGATTGTTGCATTTGGGGTACGCTTATTTAATAATCTGGCTATTATTCGTCGCATTCTGCTGGCAAAATGGTTAAATAAGCGCGATGTGTAAATAAATGAGCATCGGGTTCAACCAAATTATAACTTGGTTACAATTACCATTGTGATTTTTAAAAAAGATTGTAAGAAAAAAAAGGGAATGGGTATCCTGTGTGGAATAAAATATGCAGATGTCATCACTTATTTAAAGTACAAGTTGAACTAGGGGAGGTGTCACTGGTTTGGTAAACAGTCAAAATGATCTTATTGTCAGCATCGATATTGGTACCTCTAAAGTACGCGTTATGATTGGGGAAGTAAATAACGGTAATATCAATATTATTGGTGTAGGCCAATCCCATTCAGAAGGCATTAGCAGAGGAACTATTGTAGATATCGACCAAACCGTGCATGCAATCCGAGAAGCAGTCGATCATGCTGAACGTATGGTAGGGGTAACAATTGAAGACGTTTATGTCGGAATATCTGGCACCCATATAGAGCTATTCGAAACGCAGGGCGTGGTAGCCGTTTCCAGTGAAGACCGCGAGATTCGTGAAGAGGACATTGATCGTGTTGTTCAAGCTGCAAAGGTTGTCGCACTTCCGCCAGATCGTGAAATTATCGATGTCGTACCGACGGAATTTGTTGTTGACGGTTTAGGAAAGATAAAAGATCCTCGGGGAATGATCGGCGTTCGTCTTGAGATGGAGGGTACCATTGTCACAGGATCCAAAACAGTGATCCACAATGTTGTACGATGTGCACAACGAGCTGATTTGCAGGTTGCTGGTATCTTTTTGCAACCATTGGCTGCAAGCTCCGTCGCTTTGACTAAGGACGATAAGAATCTAGGGGTCGTTCTAGTCGATATTGGAGCGGGCTCGACCACCATCGCAATCTTTGAACAGGGTCAATTAGTAGCTACTTCCACGCTCGCAATCGGTGGAGACCATATCACCAATGATATTGCTCTCGGTTTACGCACACATACAGAAGTAGCAGAAAAAATGAAACGAAAACATGGGTGTGCTCTGATTGATGAAGCATCCGATGAAGAAAAATTCAAGGTAACACGTATCGGCAGCGAAGTGGAGAAACAATTCACTCAAGTCGATCTTGCCAATATTATCGAACCACGTGCCGCAGAGATTTTCAATTTGATTGAAGACGAAGTGTATCGTCTTGGGTTCCAGAATGAAATCGCTGGTGGATATGTTTTAACCGGTGGCACGGTTTGCATGCCAGGTATGTTGGAGCTCGCTAATGAAGAGCTTGCAGCACCTGTCCGCATTGCTATACCGGATTATATTGGTGTGCGTGACCCGGGATATACCATCGGTGTGGGCCTCATTCAATATGCCTCGATGCTGACGAATTATAAGGCCAAGAAGCCTGCCCCTGCAAAAGCGGCAAGCCGTCCGGCACCATCAGCACCGAAACGGGATTCTCAAGGGAATTTCATTGAAAAGATGAAGAATTGGTTTAGCGAATTCATTTAAACAAACCAGCCGAACAGATAAAGAAGTTCAATAAAATTCGCCCCGTCGTCCTACAACAACGGGTTTTTAACAAAATTGAGAAAAGCGTGTATGAATGAATGAGGAGGAACTTTCAAGATGCTCGAATTTGACTTGGATATGGAACAATTAGCGCAAATCAAGGTTATTGGTTGTGGCGGCGGTGGCAGCAATGCTGTAAACCGAATGATTGCAGGTGGTGTAAAAGGTGTTGAATTCATTACGGTGAATACTGATGCCCAGGCGCTACACCTGTCTAACGCTGATATCAAGCTACAAATCGGGGAAAAGTTGACACGTGGTCTTGGTGCCGGTGCGAACCCTGATGTAGGTAAGAAAGCAGCAGAAGAAAGCCGCGAATTGGTTGAGAATGCACTGCGCGGGTCTGATATGGTATTTGTTACGGCAGGAATGGGTGGAGGTACTGGTACTGGTGCAGCTCCTGTGATTGCTGAAATTGCTAAAGAGTTAGGCGCCCTAACAGTTGGTGTAGTAACAAGACCGTTCTCTTTTGAAGGCCGTAAACGTTCTTTGCAAGCCGAAGCAGGTATTGCCGCTTTAAAAGAAAAAGTAGATACACTCATTGTTATTCCAAATGATCGTCTACTTGAAATCGTTGATAAAAATACACCTATGCTAGAAGCTTTCCGAACAGCTGATAATGTACTAAGTCAAGGTGTACAGGGTATCTCTGATTTGATCGCAACCCCTGGTTTGATTAACCTTGACTTTGCTGATGTCAAAACAATTATGACTGAACGCGGATCTGCTCTTATGGGTATTGGTGTAGCTAGTGGAGAAAATCGTGCAGCAGAAGCCGCTCGTAAAGCAATCTCCAGTCCATTACTAGAAACTTCTATTGATGGAGCTCGTGGTGTATTAATGAACATTACAGGTGGTACTAGCTTGAGCTTGTATGAGGTAAATGAAGCAGCTGATATCGTTTCCTCTGCAGCTGATCCAGAAGTAAATATGATTTTCGGTGCGGTTATTAACGAAGATCTAAAAAATGAAATTCTTGTAACAGTTATTGCAACTGGTTTTGCTGATAACCAACGCCATGTTCCGACGGCAACACGTCGCCCACAGGCTGAACTACAACAACAAGCTACTCGTAGCACAGCACCGCAACAAACATCCGCTCCGTCACGTTCACGTGAAATGGAAGAAGACAAGTCTATTAATCTAAGCAATCTGGATAATCTAGACATCCCGGCATTCTTGCGCAATCGTCGTCGTAAGAAATAATAAATCGGATAAAATAGAGTGGAGGAAGAATCATCTTCATTCACATCTAACAAACATAGAAAAACCTTGTTTTCTGTAAAGAGAGCAAGGTTTTTTGTTATTTGATTTGCCACCTTTTCTAGACCTTTACAAATCTACTAAAAACGGTTTACTAGATTCGGTTGAGTTTTCCTTTTATAAGCAAGGCGGTCTTTTTCAGGAATACATGAGGAAGACTGTTTTTTATATTTTCTCACATTCTCTTCATAATGTAATGACTCTACATCATTCAGAAGGAGAGGTAACTGGCCTGAAGTTTGGTACCTCAAGATGAACAGGCAAAGGTCTAGTATTCTATTATTGCTAAACGAGGCTATTGTCAAGGAAAACAGGATAACATCACCTTGTTTTTTCAACAAAAAAAGGGAAAAAACGCGGTCAAGTTTTGACAGACTTTACATATACATTGAGATATACTGTTTTTGCCAGACGGAGGTGAAGACAGTATATGGTCGTCTATCTGGATATCATTCTACTCCTGAACTTTGTAATTGATGCCTTATTATTATGGTTTACCGCTTTTTTTCGAAAAGAACGAATTGTTTGGTGGAGATTATTACTTGCATCAGCAGTAGGTAGCTGTTATGTAGCCTTTTACTTTTTTCCATTTTTTTCAGGAATATATGCGTGGTTTACAAAGCTACTTTTCTCTTTATTTATTTTATGGATTGCATTTGGATTTAAGCGACTTACACATTTTTTACATCATCTGGCTATTTTTTATTTTATTTCATTTGTTTTTGGTGGGGGGGTATATGCCCTTACTCTATTGACTACAAGTCAAAATGAAATCATTCAAGGCATAGTGGTCACTCATAACGATAGTTTTGGAGTAGGAACAAAGCCAACGTTACTCATCGTGTGTCTAGGGATTGTACTAGTATTTCTGTTAAGCAGGAAAAGCTATCAGTCAATCCAGGAACCAAGAAAAATAGAAGCATTTTTAGTGGAGGTAGAGGTGAAAATCTCCAATCAAATGATCTTGTGCCGCGGATTGGTAGATACGGGCAACCAATTACATGAACCAATAACGCGTATCCCAGTCATGGTTATGGAGTGTAGATTATTTGAACAGGTTTTGCCATTACCTATTTTAGAAGTAGCTAGAGAGGAGGGAGAAAAGCTTCAGCGACTGGAGAAAACGATGGATGAACTTCCGCTGGAGTGGCAAGGACAATTACGTCTCGTACCGTTTCGGAGTGTTTCTAGAGGAATGGATTTCATGGTAGCCATTCGTCCAGAGCAAGTGACGGTGATACACAATGGGCTACGCCTCGTTACAGAACGTGTATTAATTGGATTAAACCCGATTGCGTTATCAGCAGACGGCAGATATGAATCGATTGTGCATCCTGCATTAATCCAACGAGAAGAAATAAATGAAGTCATCAATGAAACCGAACCAGTTCAACCAGCTAACAAGATACAAGTAGTTCATACATCATCATTAGAACAGGAGGGCTAGCATGTACGTAAAAATTCGTCTATATGTCCAACTAATGTGGTATCGCATCTTGCTAAAAATTGGAGTGAAAGCAGAAGAAATCTATTACATAGGTGGCAGTGAAGCGCTTCCCCCGCCCCTAACACGCGAAGAAGAAGAAATCTTGCTCACTCGCCTTCCATCCGGTGATGGGGCCGTTCGAAGTATGTTGATTGAACGCAATCTACGTCTTGTTGTCTATATTGCCCGAAAATTCGAAAATACAGGTATTAACATTGAGGATTTAGTTAGTATTGGAACGATTGGTTTAATTAAAGCAGTGAATACTTTTGATCCTGAAAAAAACATCAAGCTGGCTACCTATGCTTCCCGTTGTATCGAGAACGAAATTCTGATGTATTTGCGTCGTAATAATAAGATACGTTCAGAGGTATCATTTGATGAACCATTAAATATTGATTGGGACGGAAATGAGCTACTACTTTCTGATGTATTGGGTACTGAAAATGACACGATTTACAAAAATATTGAGGACCAGGTTGATCGAAAGTTATTGCATAAGGCGCTCGACAAGCTCTCTGACCGAGAGCGCGTGATTATGGAATTACGCTTTGGCTTAGCTGGAGAAGAGGAGAAGACGCAAAAGGATGTAGCTGATCTATTAGGTATCTCACAATCCTACATCTCGCGTTTAGAAAAGCGAATAATTAAACGACTACGAAAAGAATTTAACAAAATGGTGTGACGCATAATTTATGAACCTCTGGAAATACTGTTCCTATCCATACCAGAAAGTGGTTATTACGAAACCATTTTCCCTGCCACCCTGTTTTATGAAATGGGATCATTTGCCTCTCCTCCCTCGAATGCTGCGGGGAGAGGGCAATAAGGCAGAGTACATACGGATAGGGACTTTTTTTCTCTGAGGAGGGAATGGTGTGTCACGCAACAAGGTTGAGATTTGTGGAGTAGACACTTCAAAGCTTCCGGTATTAAACAACAAAGAAATGCGGGAGCTCTTTGAACGATTACAGAGCGGTGAGCACTCTGCCAGAGAAAAGTTGGTGAATGGGAACCTACGTCTGGTGTTAAGTGTTATTCAACGGTTTAATAATCGTGGAGAATATGTAGACGATCTGTTTCAGGTGGGTTGTATCGGTTTGATGAAAGCGATTGACAATTTTGATCTTGGGCAGAACGTTAAGTTTTCGACATATGCGGTTCCCATGATCATTGGAGAAATCAGACGATACCTGCGCGATAACAATCCGATTCGCGTCTCACGTTCCTTGCGAGATATTGCTTATAAAGCGTTGCAAGTGCGCGACAGTCTAACGAATAAGCACTCACGTGAGCCCACCATCATGGAAATTTCTAGTGCTTTAAATGTTTCGAAAGAAGATGTTGTGTTTGCTCTCGATGCGATTCAGGACCCCGTTTCTTTATTTGAGCCGATCTATCAGGACGGTGGAGATCCTATCTTTGTAATGGATCAGATTAGCGATGAAAAAAACAAAGATATCTTCTGGGTCGAGGAGATTGCTCTTCGAGAAGGTATGCAACGTCTAGGGGATCGGGAAAAAATGATTCTGTCCATGCGCTTCTATGAAGGGAAGACCCAGATGGAAGTAGCAGAGGAAATCGGGATATCGCAAGCACAGGTCTCTAGGTTGGAAAAAGCGGCGATTTCCCATATGCAAAAGCATGTTCAATCGTAGCTAATACAGCACAAAATGACTGAATGCACCAAAGGCCATTTCCCATTGGCAAAAATTATAGCAGGCTTTATACCCATGCCTTGTTCAAGCGATGATATGTTGCTTGAACAAGGCTATTTTTAATGGAACTACTTTTTAAAATGAAAGACACATATACATAGTAACGAAGGCTTGTAGGCGAGTAGTTGAAAAGAAAGAGTGGTGAACTCTCATGGTGAAAATTTCGGAATTTCAAATCAAAGAGGTCGTCAACATTATAGATGGAAAGCGTTTAGGACAAATTTCTGATTTGCAAATCGACTTAAAAGCAGGGCGTGTCGAAGCGATTGTCGTCCCAGGTGAAGGCCGTTTTTTTGGGTTATTTGCAGGTTCAAATGAGCATGTTATTCCTTGGCGAAATATTGTTAAGATTGGAAAGGATGTTGTATTGGTACGTTTAGAGGAACCAATTAGACTGGAGTCCAAGCGTGCAGATGAGGAGCTTTCTTAAAAATTGACAAAAAGGACAACAGATATCGCAAAAATCCGGGTGATTTACTTGCCCTGACCGCTACAAAACCAGTAAGATATTAGAAAGGGTATTGGATACGAGAGGAGAGCAGATACATGGAGCCATTTCAGTTAAACAATACGACCCGCACTCTACATCTGAAGAAATGGGAGTCTGCTTATCCTGGACTAACAGCAGGATTTACGACAAGGTGGGGGATGGAGAGTACAGATCGCCCGCAAATGTGTAATTTGGGATTACATGTGGGAGATAACCCTAACCATGTAATTAAAAATCGCCAAGAACTTGCTGATCAGCAAGGATTTTTGTTTGATACTTGGACCTGTGCTGATCAGATACATGGCAATAAAGTAACCAAAATCTCTGCCGGCCAGATTGGAGCCGGCAGAGATAGTTTAGAGAGTGTCATTGCAAATACAGATGGATTGTATACCACTGAGCAAGGTGTCTTTTTAACTTCCTTTTATGCTGATTGTGTTCCCCTCTTTTTTCTTGATCCATTCCGCAAAGCAATAGGACTGGCTCATGCAGGGTGGAAGGGGACGGTTTCCTTAATCGGACGGGAAATGGTGGAAGCCTTTCGTCGGGACTATCAATCGAATCCAGAAGATATCTATGTAGCAATTGGACCTAGTATCGGGGTCTGTTGCTATGAAGTGGACGAGCGCGTGATGCAACAGGTTCGTACAGCAACTTCTCAATGGGAGCAAGCTGTAAAGCCTAGTAACAAAACCAGTCATGGTATGTTAGATTTACGCCAATTAAATCAGTTGATAGTTGAGGAGGCAGGGATTCTTGCCGACCATATTAGTACGACACATTATTGCACAAGTTGTCGCAACGATTTGTTCTTTTCGCATCGAAAAGATCAAGGTAACACAGGTAGAATGGCTTCATTTATTGGGTGGAAGGAGCAAACAACATGACTAGAATGGTAGCAAAAGCTACAGTTGAACAGCGTATGGTCGACATTGAACAGAAAATATCGGCAGCTTGTAAGCGATCAAATCGTCAGCGTGAAGAGGTAAAAGTCGTAGCTGTGACGAAATATGTAGATACACCTGCAATAGGAGAAATCATCGCAGCTGGGCTTACCCACATTGGGGAAAATCGAATTCAAGATGCTCTTCCAAAATACGAAGCGTATAAAGACAAGGCGGTCTGGCACTATATCGGTCATTTACAAACAAACAAGGTAAAAGATGTAGTGGGACGATTTACTTACATACATTCCCTAGACAGATTATCATTGGCCCAAGAAATCGAAAAACGTGCTAGTAAGCTAGGAATTGTCGTTTCTTGCTTTTTACAGATAAATATTTCCCAAGAGGAAACAAAATTTGGTTTACATCCAGATGATGTCTTGGCTTTTGTCAAAGAAATTAGTAATATGGAACACATAAGCGTTGATGGATTAATGACTATGGCACCGCAAACAGAAGACCCCGAAGAGATTCGGTATGTGTTTCGGGGCTTGCGCGAATGGCAACAACGACTCAAAGAATGTAACCTACCTCGTATAACTGTCCGGGAATTATCAATGGGCATGTCTGGAGATTTTGAGATCGCGATTGAAGAAGGAGCCACGTTTGTGCGGCTGGGCTCCGTACTCGTGCAACCGGAATAGCAGAATAAGAGCGGCTTTGTCCGGAGAGGAGGAAGGAATTTGGGTGTCATGAATAAACTTATGAATTTTTTTGGTCTGGAAAATGAAGAGTACGTGGAAGAGTATGTGGAAGAAGAGCGTGATCAGGAAGCTCCTCCTAAGAAAAATGGGCAGAAATCATCATCAGCGGCAGGAAGTAATGTGGTGAGCCTGCATGCAGCCAGAGACCGGGAAGGTATTAGGCTCATGCTATTTGAACCACGTCATTATAGCGATGCACAGGATATCGCAGACAGTTTGAGAAATAGAAGACCTGTTGTAGTTAATTTACAACGTGTCGAGAACGATCAGGCAAAACGCATTATTGATTTCCTCAGTGGAACGGTATATGCCTTGAATGGAGACATCCAGAAGGTAGGGGAACAAATTTTTGTTTGTACGCCTGATCATGTAGATATCCAGGGAACCATTTCAAGCGTAATAGTAGAAGAGTAAGACATCAAGTTACTGGGGTGAACAGATGTATACATTGGTTGCAATTATTAATTTTGCGTTTCAAATCTACTTTTACATGGTAATTGCCTATGTCTTTATGTCATGGGTACCACAAATGAGGGAAACGTCTATTGGTCAATTGCTGGAACGATTGGTAGAACCTTACCTATCTATTTTCCGTCGTTTCATTCCGCCTCTTGGCTTTATTGACTTATCTCCGATGGTTGCAATGCTTGCATTGTATTTTGCTAGAGAGGGCCTATTTTCTCTATTGAGTAGGTTCTTGTAAAGAGAGCGATAAGTAGATGAGTATTTACCATCATTTTAAAAAAGAAGAATATCCATTCGTAGAACGGGCGTTGGAAATGCTAAGGTTAGTGGATGAGCGGCAAATCATGCGCTTAACGGATTTCCTTGATCCACGTCAACTTTTTATCCTACAAAGTCTAACTTCACAAGTCCAAGACGTCAAAGTATCGGCATCCGGTGGATACGATGGTGCAGAGAGGGTGCGTGTTTTACTACACCCTTCCTATATCGTACCTGAGGATGTCGATTTTCGCTTGCGATTGTTTGAAATTAAGGGTAATCAACGTTTTGTTGCATTGGAACATCGGGATGTAATGGGGGCATTATTGCATGTAGGCTTAAAACGGGAAAAATTCGGTGATATCTTGCTTGGCGAAGATTCGTGTCAAACAGTCGTAGCCGAAGAAGTGGCAGATTTTGTACGAATGCAGGTTACTAACATCCATCGAATTCCCGTTAGTTTGCAAGAGCTACCTTTAGCGGATCTCAAAGTACCTGAGAAAAAGGGATCAAACAAGACCTTCACCGTGCTATCTGCCCGACTGGATGCCATTATTGGAGAGGTGTGTAACCTTTCACGAGCAAAGGCGTTGCTTCCAATTCGTGCTGGGAAATGCAAAGTGAATCATAAAGTCGTCGAAGACCCCTCGCATAATATTAATCAAGGTGATATGATTTCGCTTGGTGGCTTTGGGCGATTTGAAATTACAGAGGTAACTGGCCCGACTAAAAGTGGTCGCTTACGTCTGACAGCTTTTATTTTTTCATGATTACTCGCATTTTTTCCCGAGTCATGGCAGGAATTTTTATAGAAACTGTCGAAAATATGGGGTAACTTGCCAACATAAGAAAACGGGGAAAGTGAGGAACTGTCTATGCCATTAACGCCTCTTGATATACATAACAAGGAATTTAGTTCCGGTTTCCGCGGTTATAATGTGGATGAAGTCAATGAGTTCTTGGACCAAATCATAAAAGACTTCGAGCTTATGATCAAGGAAAAAAGGGAAATTGAAGAGCGTATGTCGCTATTAACGGAGCGTTTGGACCATTATAAGAACTTAGAAGAGAATTTGAGTAAATCAATTCTAGTTGCTCAAGAAACAGCAGAAGAAGTGAGAAACAATGCGCGTAAAGAGTCGCAGTTGATCTTAAAAGAAGCTGAAAAGAATGCCGATCGAATTATCAATGAAGCCTTGGCTAAATCACGCAAGGTAGCAATTGAGATTGAAGAGCTGAAAAAACGCGCTTCTGTCTATCGCATGCGTTTTCGCACATTGCTTGAAGCACAATTAGAAATGATAGAGAATGGCGATTGGGACGATTTGCAAAAAATGGATTCTTCCTATGAAGGATAACGAACGGAATAAAGCATTGACGTTCTGTTAAAGATGGAATTATAATGTATAGCAAGTTTTTATTCAGTTTTTACCCATATAACAAACAACGATGATTGGGATAGTAAAGGTGCCAAAATCCGTAACAGAGAGCCAGGCGGTGGTGAAAGCCTGGACGGAGCTGACCCTCGAAAATCACCCAGGAGTTCAAACCTGAAAGCGTCTAGCATGATGTGAGTAGGTGAGCGTTACATTCACGTTACGAATGAAATGAGTGGACATGAAAAAGGCGGATCATCTTGCCATATCATGTTTATTAGGGTGGTACCACGGGAAGCTTTTCTCGTCCCTACGGGGATTAGAAAGGCTTTTTTTGTTGGAAAAAAATAGCTGTATATGCTAATTAGCCTGTAATCACCCGGCAATAAAACTGGTATCGTAACTATAATCAAGGAGTGAATACAGATGAGTATCGATTATGGAAAGACGCTTAACCTGCCAAAAACCGAATTTCCGATGCGTGGAAATTTGCCAGTTCGTGAGCCTGAAGTAGAAGCAAGATGGGAAGAAATGGACATCTATAAACAAGTTTTGGAGCGTACTAAGGATCGCCCAAGCTTTATTCTACATGATGGCCCTCCTTACGCGAACGGAGATATCCATATTGGTCATTCTTTAAATAAAACATTAAAGGATATTATCGTACGCTACAAATCAATGGCTGGTTTTTATGCACCGTATGTTCCTGGTTGGGATACACATGGTCTACCAATTGAGCAAGCAATTGTAAATGCACAGAAATTAGATCGTCGTAACATCGAAGTTAACGATTTTCGTAAACGTTGTGAAGAATATGCGTGGGGCTATGTAGAAAAACAACGCGATCAATTTAAACGTTTGGGTATTCGTGGCGATTGGGAAAACCCTTATGTAACTCTGCTACCTGAATATGAAGCGGCCCAAATTCGAGTGTTTGGTGCCATGGCTACAAAAGGTTATATTTACAAAGGTCTGCGTTGTGTATATTGGTCTCCATCTTCTGAAACAGCCTTAGCTGATGCAGAAATTGAATACTACGACAAACGTTCTGCATCTATCTACGTGCGTTTCATGGTGGGTGATGGAAAAGGTAAATTAGATCAAGACACTGGTGTTATCATCTGGACAACTACTCCTTGGACTCTGCCAGCCAATAAGGCTATCTCGCTAAATCCTGATTTGGAATATAGTGTAGTGGTTGCAGATGGAAATAAATATCTAGTAGCTTCTGGTCTAATAGAATCCGTAACCAAAGAAATTGGTTGGGAGCAAGTGGAAGCTGTACAAACCTTTAAAGGCTCTGATTTAGAAGGAATTGAAACACAGCATCCATTCTATGAGCGTATTTCCCCAGTAATTTTGGGTGATCACGTTACATTAGACGCTGGTACAGGTTGTGTTCATACTGCCCCAGGACACGGGGAAGACGACTTTAACGTTGCTAAGAAATACAATATCGAAGTACTATGCCCAGTTGATCATGAAGGAAAGCTGACAAAAGAAGCACCGGGCTTCGAAGGTCTGTTCTATGAAGATGCCAACAAAGTGGTATCTGAAAAACTGAAAGAAAACGGAGCTTTATTAAAATTAAGCTTCATCACTCACTCCTACCCACATGACTGGCGTACGAAAAAACCAATCATTTTCCGTGCGACAGAACAATGGTTCGCGTCTGTGGAAGGCTTCCGTAGCCAAATGCTACAAGCTATTAAAGATGTGAAATGGACTCCACATTGGGGCGAAACACGTCTTGCTAACATGGTGGCGGATCGTAATGACTGGTGCATCTCTCGTCAGCGTGTTTGGGGAGTGCCAATCCCAATCTTCTATTGTAAAACGTGCAACGAACCGATCATCAATGAACAAACTATTGATCATATCGCTAACTTGTTTGCTAAAGAAGGCTCTGGTGTGTGGTTTGCTCGTGAAGCCTCTGAGCTAATCCCAGCAGGATTGACTTGCAAGTGCGGTTGCAAAGAATTCCGTAAAGAAACAGATATCATGGACGTTTGGTTTGATTCAGGTTCCTCACATGAAGCAGTATTGCGTCAACGTGACAATCTAAGCTGGCCTGCTGATTTGTATTTAGAGGGTTCTGACCAATATCGTGGTTGGTTTAACTCTTCTCTATCCACTTCGGTAGCTGTTCATGGTAAGGCACCATATAAAAGCATCCTAAGCCATGGTTTCACATTAGATGGTGAAGGACGTAAGATGTCTAAATCACTTGGGAATACGATTGTTCCAAAAGAAGTAACAGACAAGCTGGGTGCTGATATTTTACGCCTGTGGGTTTCCTCTGTTGACTATCAATCAGACCACCGTATTTCTGATGCGATTCTTGCTCAGAATGCAGAGGTATATCGTAAAATCCGTAATACATTCCGCTTCTTGCTTGGTAACTTGGCTGGCTTTGATCCAACGAAAGATCGTGTAGAGTACGATCGCTTGCCTGAGTTAGATCGCTTTATGTTGGCAAAAGCGGCAGAAATGGTAAAACGTACACGCAAAGCATACGATGAATATCAATTCCATACTGTATATCAAACTGTGCATAACTTCTGCACGATCGAGCTTTCTTCTTTCTATATGGACATCTCTAAAGATCGTTTATATGTAGAAGCACCAAATGGTGAAGAGCGCCGTGCAGCACAAACCGTTATGTATGATATCTTGCTTGATCTAGTGAAATTGTTGTCACCAATCATCCCGCATACAGCAGATGAGGTATGGCGTTTTATTCCAGGTGTAACGGAGGAAAGTGTACAGCTTACCGATATGCCAGAAGCAAATGAGCAACATTTATTCAGTGCAGAAGAGCAGGCAAAATGGACGACTTTCTTAGAAATTCGCGATGAAGTGTTAAAAGCGATGGAAGAAGCACGCCGCAACAAAGTATTTGGTAATTCCGTCGATGCTAAATTAGTTCTTTACCCACACACGCAAGAAGTATATCAAACGCTTATGGATATGGAATATTTAGCAGATCTATTTATCGTAGCGGATATTGAAATGCATGAAGCTGGTACAGAAGCACCTGCGGAGGCTGCTAAACTAGAAGGTATTTCTGTAGTTGTACTTGCGGCTGAAGGTGGAAAGTGTGAACGTTGCCGTGTCGTGAAAGAAGACGTAGGAACAGTGGAATCGCACCCATCTACATGCGAGCGTTGTGCTACGATTGTTGACGAACATTTTTCACATGTAACCGAGTAAATTTACTAGGATGATTCGTTACAAATACCAATTTTATTGATTTTACAAAGAACGTTCTTATTAGGGAAAAAAATTCCCTAGTAAGAACGTTTTTTTGTGGGGCATACTACCAAAACGAGAGAGCTCTACACTTTTAAGTTAGGATGGTGCCCAGATGGATAAACAGATGCTGGCTCATGCAAAGGAGAGACTCCTTGATGAGAAGGAGAGCATAACAAAACGTTTAGAGGAAAACGATCACTATGGTATGAAAAGCGCTATGGGTGAAACTACCTCTGAGCTTTCCACTTATGATAATCATCCTGCCGATGTTGCTTCTGAATTATTTGAGCGGGAAAAAGATATCGCCTTGTACCAACTGGATCGCGAAACATTAGGCGAAATAGATCAAGCACTAGAGCATATAAATGCGGGGACATATGGAATTTGTACAGTCTGTGGAAAAGAAATTCCAACCGAAAGATTAGAAGCATTACCACAAGCACTTACATGCAAAGAACATGCCCCAGCTCCTGCTGTAAACAATCAGCGTCCAATTGAGGAGCGGTTTATGGAACCGGCCTTTGGACGAACTTCGATGGATGAAAAAGAAGCAAATTTCTTTGATGGTGAAGATGCATGGCAGATTGTTGAGTCATGGGGAACCTCCAGTACTCCCTTTTCTTTTCAAGACACGGATAAAACAGATTATAACCAGATGTATATTGAGTCAGATGAAGCTGATGGTTATGTAGAAGCCGTGGAACAGATAGGCTACACCGATATGTATGGCTACCATGGACCAGACAGTGTTCATTTTATGCGGAGCCGTACGTATGATCGTTACATGGATCAAAACGAGGGAAAAGGTTTAGTCGTATCGTATGACCAGTATTTAGACGACTTGGCCAAGCAGGAAGCGGATGATGATCTTAGCAACTTGTAAGATGGAGGTATTTAGTTGATTATAGAGCGGATTGAAACATACCCCTGCCTCCACAGGTTACGTGAGCCTTATGGCGATGCAAATGGCTACAAAAAGTATCGTTCCTGTTACATGATTAAAATTGTGACAAGCTCTGGTTTGGAAGGCTGGGGAGAATGTATTGATTGGCTACCTACGCTGGAAGTAGGCTTTCGCAAACGAATCATTCCTTACTTAATTGGCAAGCAGGCAACGGATCGAAATAAACTGGTCACAGTTGTGAAAAAGTGGCATCAACGAGCTGCTACCGGCGTTAGTATGGCCTTGATGGAGATTGTGAGTAAGAGTGGGGGACTATCCATAAGCGATCTATATGGAGGGATGTGGCGTGACACAATACCCGTCTATGCTTCGCTACAATCGTATCGGGATACACCTTACTGGGAACAGCAATCTTATAAACAAGTGGAACAGGCCGTACTGGATGGTTTTCAGATGGCAAAAATTAAAATTGGTGGGAGAACAATCAAAGAGGATCAAGCTCACGTACAACTCTTAATGGCTAAGCTCGACTCCCAAATGTCTTTTGCCCTGGATGCAAATCAGAGCTATGATGTGGCTAGTGTAGGAGCATGGCAGCAACTTTTTTTAAAATGGGGGAATTTGTTGTGGCTAGAGGAGCCCATGCCCATGGATCGCCTACATGATTATGTTTTATTGCGGTCTAAGCTACCCATTCCATTAGCAGGTGGGGAAAATATCTTAAATGTAAAGGCTTTTCACAGCCTATGCCAGATCGGAGCGATTGATATAGCCCAACCTGACCCGATGCATGAGGATGGGATCGACGGGTATCGTCATACGCTAGTAACCGTACGTAGTTTTGGCTATCGTGTTTCTCCACATGTATTTGATGGTGCCTTAACACGGTTGCATGCATTATTTGCGCAGGCCTGCCTGCCTGCATGGAGCAAGATGACAGGAGATGAAATAGAACCTGTTGAGTGGGATATTATGGAGAACCCTTTTACCCAATTAATTCCTCTCTCACCACATCAAGGAGTGGTTACGTTGCCAAAAGGAGTGGGACTTGGTATAGAGATCGATACGGATATCCTAGCTCACTATAGCTGGGATGGTAGTATATATCAGGCCTAAGTTATCATTTCATGATTACGTTGATCGTTTAAGAAAAGAGGACGTATGATGGCTCAAGCGCAAAATAACACGAAAAACCTCATAGGATTAACAGGTGTTCCGCTGGTTATGGTACTTGGCAATTCGATGTTAATTCCCATATTACCAACAATGAAAACACAATTACACCTAACTTCTTTTCAAACCAGCTTTTTAATTACAGCTTTTTCTATTGCTGCCGGGATCATTATTCCACTGGCGGGTTATCTATCTGACCGATTCAATCGCAAAGTGGTTATAACGATTGCTTTAACGTTATATGGAGCAGGCGGATTGCTTGCTGGGTTAGCGTCATTATGGTTAACCAATCCCTATTGGTTGATTATTTTAGGCAGGGTATTACAGGGGATAGGTGCGGCGGGAACATCACCTATTGCCATGGCGTTAGTAGGAGACTTATTTGATGGTGCATCCGAAAGTAAAGCGCTTGGATTATTGGAAACCTCTAACGGATTGGGTAAAGTGCTAAGTCCAATTTTAGGCTCTTTATTCGCTTTATGGACATGGTACGCAGTCTTTTTGGCATTTCCGGTCATTTGTGCTGTGGTACTAACCATTTTTTTGTTATTAGTAAAAGAAAAGAAACAAAATAAGCAGCCTTTGTCAGTTAAAGAGTATCTTGGTTCGATTGGCAAGGTATTTAAACAAAATGGAAAATGGTTAATCCCAGCCTTTTTTATTGGTAGCATATGCTTGTCTACGTTATTTGGTGTGCTTTTTTATCTATCCGATTTACTGGAAGAGACCTATCAAATTGATGGTGTGTTAAAAGGTGCTTTTTTAGCTATTCCCTTGCTGGCTATGAGTATCATGGCATTTATCACAGGGGCTATTATTAAAAAGAGATTAACTGTGATGCGCTTCTTTATTATTGCAGGGATGCTCTTACTTACCATCTCCTATGTTGGGGCAAGCTTTGTTTCTAACGTTTATTTCTTAATTGGGATTCTTGTATTTGGTAGCGTGGGAACAGGAATGATTCTACCCTGCCTCAATTCCATGATCATTGGGGCGGTTACAAAGACAGAGCGTGGGATGATTACGTCTTTGTATAATGGTGTCCGCTTTATTGGAGTAGCGCTGGGGCCGCCGATTTTTACATGGTTATTGGGATTTTCGACGGGTGTCATGTTTTATTCGATTGCTTCCGTCACGTTACTATTCGCTATAATTGCATTTTTTACTATCACGCCACAAAAAGACACCAATTCACAAGATGCTACGGAGGAAGGAACTGCAAAAAAAGAATCTTCAGCAGTTGGGAATTCGGGCGCTTCGATAGAATCAGCAGGTTCTAACAGCGAGAGCGAAACTTCCTCAAAGGACAAGAGCTTAGTGGATCAAAAGGCTTTGGATGAGATTACGGTGTTGTTAGAAATGCGGGAGGAAACAAAAGAAGAACAAAAACAGGGGCAGTTAAAAAAAGAACTGGGATTGGACCCGACAGATCTATTTGAGAAGCTGCTTACCAAAAAAGAAAAAGAGAAATCGAAATAGGTGATTAGCCTCCAGATTTGGGGGTTTTTTTGTTTATAAGATATTGCTGTATAAAAAAATTACCGCTAACAAAAATAAACAAATGTAAAAACTGGCGTGACTCTATTGACATTCCTAGTAACGATGATATGATAATTTATAAATTGATCCGATAACTTTATACAACTTCTTATCAAGAGCGGTGGAGGGACTGGCCCTATGAAACCCGGCAACCTTGATTCATTCAAAAGGTGCTAAATCCAGCAGAAGTATTTCTGAGAGATAAGAAGAATGGCACATACATATACATGAAGCCCTTCTTCTTAGAGAGAAGGGCTTTTTTGCATACGTTTTTCACATAAAATACGGAAATACAAATAGCAAAGGGCGATAGCAGATGGAAAAATGTATCCTTACAAGCATATAACCAAGTATTCCGATATAAAAAATAAGGTATTAGAGAGAAGCGGGGGAAACTAGGCATGTATCTGTTAAAAAGAATATGTACCATGCTGATTACATTATGGATTATCGTGACACTAACCTTTATCATTATGCAACTGATACCGGGTGATCCGTTTGCTACTGATTCGCAAATGCTACCAGCAGATGTAGTCCAAAATATGCGAGAAAAATATAATCTGGATAAACCAATTGCCCAACAATATTTGTTATATCTAAAGGATTTGGCGCAGTTTGATTTAGGACCATCTATACAATCAAAATCACGTGATGTAAACGCATTGATTGCTTCAGGATTTCCTGTTTCGGCTACGCTAGGATTACAATCGTTATTCTTAGCCTTATCGTTTGGTATTTCCTTAGGAATAATCGCAGCTCTTTATCATAACAAATGGCTAGATTACGTTTCGATGTTTATCGCTATCATTGGGATTTCTGTCCCAAGCTTCATTTTGGCTCCACTGCTAATCAAATTGGTTGCGGTTGAGTGGAAGCTCTTGCCGGCTGCCTCCTGGGGATCGTGGAAACACTCAATCCTGCCGTCTGTTACGTTGGCGGTCGGTCCAATGGCTATCATCGCCCGATTTGTCCGTGCTAGTATGCTTGAAGTCTTTAGTCAGAATTACATGAAGACGGCAGAGGCAAAAGGCTTACCTACGTTTGCGATAGTGGTTAAGCACGGAATTCGTAATGCATTGATACCTGTTTTGACATTTATCGGGCCGTTGTTTGCAGCGCTGATTACAGGTACGTTTGTGGTTGAGAAAATTTTTGCTATCCCAGGTATTGGCAAGTATTTCGTAGATGGCATCTTTAATCGTGATTATCCAGTTGTAATGGGAACAACTGTTTTTTATAGCATGGTCCTGATCTTGTCGTTGTTTTTGATCGATGTGTCTTATCGACTGGTGGACCCAAGAATTAAGCTAACGAGCAAGGGGGACTAATAGATGGCGCAATCTTCATTCCATTCTGAACAAGATCATCTTTTTCGACCTGTTGATAAGCGAGTTTTTGAAGAGAATCGAATTGATCGACCCAGCTTAAGCTATGGGAAAGAAATACTGCGAAAAATCATACAAAACAAGCTAGCGATGCTTGGTTTTAGCTTATTGATTCTTGTGGTTATGCTTTCGTTGATCGGTCCTCATCTTGTAGCTTTTAGTCCAGAAAAGCAAGATTTGACGCTTGGAAATCTCAAGCCTTCCAACACTCATTGGTTCGGAACAGATGATTTGGGACGTGATATGTGGGCACGTACCTGGGCAGGTGGACAGATTTCTCTCTTTATCGGTTGTATAGCAGCAACCATCGATTTATTGATTGGTGTAGCAGTGGGGGGAGTCTCCGGTTATATGGCAGGACGCGGCAAGGTAGGGGATCGAATTGACAGCTTCCTAATGCGTATTGTCGAGGTTTTGTATGGCATTCCTTATTTGTTGGTTGTCATTTTATTGATGGTGGTCTTAGAACCAGGGCTGTCTACTATCATTATTGCGCTTTCCGTGACAGGGTGGGTTGGTATGGCTCGCTTAGTACGTGGTCAAGTATTGCAGCTAAAACAGCAAGAATTTGTCCTAGCAGCAGAAAAACTAGGAACCTCTCACGTCAAAATTATTTGGAAGCATCTGTTGCCCAATGCTTTAGGAATTATCATAGTGAACCTGACCTTTACGATACCACAGGCTATCTTTGCTGAATCGTTTTTAAGTTTTCTAGGTTTAGGAGTACAAGCACCTAGTGCTAGCTGGGGAACAATGGCTAACGATGGTATTGGGGTTATTTTAAATGGTCAGTGGTGGAGACTGTTTTTCCCGGGATTATTTATTTCACTAACCATGTTTGCCTTTAATGCTTTCGGAGATGGCTTACAAGATGCACTTGATCCTAAAAATAAAAAATAGAGGGGAGGGATAATCATGAAACATTTGCTAGAGATAAATGAGCTGCAAGTTGGTTTTAAGACATATGGCGGTGAGGTTAAGGCTGTTCGTGGGATTTCGTTTTATGTGGATAAAGGAGAGGTGGTAGCCATCGTTGGTGAGAGTGGCTGTGGCAAATCAGTTACAGCACAGGCAATCATGGGGATGGTAAAGGAAGGAAATGGTATTAGAACGGAAGGCTCTATTCGCTTTGCTGGACAGGAAATGACAGGTTTGTCCAAAAAGGCATTGCAGGAGATCAGAGGTTCCAAAATAGGTATGGTGTTTCAAGATCCGATGACGTCACTAAATCCTACAATGAAAATCGGCAAGCAAATCGCAGAGGGCCTCGTAAAGCACCAAGGTCTATCCCTACAAGCGGCACACCAAAAGACGATCGATCTGTTGCGCCAAGTGGGTATCCCAGAAGCAGAGAAGCGGTATCATCAGTACCCGCATGAATTTTCGGGAGGAATGCGTCAGCGGGTCGTAATTGCGATTGCGATTGCCTGTAGCCCACAGCTATTGATCGCTGATGAGCCAACGACTGCATTAGACGTGACTATACAAGCGCAAATTCTTGATTTACTGCTTGAATTACAACAAAAAACCAATACTTCGATCATTATGATTACTCATGATTTAGGGGTCGTTGCAGAAATGGCACAGCGAGTTGTAGTAATGTATGCAGGTAAAATCGTAGAAACGGGGACAGCCGAGGAGTTATTTGAATCGCCTAGCCATCCGTATACAAAAGGGCTGCTAGACTCGGTACCAAAGCTGGATCGAGCTGGGAAGCATAGATTAGTTCCGATTGATGGAGCTCCGCCAGATTTATTTGCTCCGCCAAAAGGATGTCCATTCGCTCCTCGATGTCCATATGCGATGGAAATTTGCGTGGATCATCTACCACAGACGACTTCATTTTCATCTACGCATCAGGCGAACTGCTGGTTACATGACCCAAGGTCTCCACGACAACAAGAATTCAGAGCAGCAGGGAGGGCTTAAGAATGGTACGAAACCTAGAGATTACAGAAGATAGAGAACAATCCGAAACTCTATTAGAACTACGTAACGTAAAAAAATACTTTTCTTTAGGCTCTGATCAAACGGTGAAATCGGTTGATGACATTACGTTGTCCATTAAAGCGGGTGAAACCTTTGGTCTGGTGGGGGAAAGTGGGAGTGGGAAATCAACGCTGGGACGCACAGCGGTCGGATTGTATCAGCCTACAGATGGACAAATTCACTTTGCGGGTAAAGACATTACAACCTATAGTCGACAGGAAAAGCGTGAATTCAATCGGAATATGCAAATGATTTTTCAGGACCCATACTCCTCCTTAAATCCACGTATGCGAGTGGGTGACATAATCGGAGAGGGAATGGACGCCTATGGCATTGCGAAAGGAGCAAAACGTACCGAGCGTATCTATGAGCTGTTAGAAAAGGTGGGCTTGCGACCAGAACATGCAAAACGATATCCTCACGAATTTAGTGGGGGCCAAAGACAGCGAATCGGGATAGCCCGAGCATTAGCAGTAGAGCCTACTTTTATTGTGGCAGACGAACCAATCTCCGCCTTAGATGTTTCCATTCAGGCACAGATTGTCAATTTATTAGAAGATTTACAACAGGAACAAGGACTTACCTATCTATTCATCGCACATGATTTGGCGATGGTGAAGCATATCAGCGATCGGATCGGTGTTATGTATTTAGGTCAAATGATGGAGGTTGCAGATAGTGAGACATTATTTCACGAGCCACTTCATCCATACACACAAGCATTGTTGTCAGCGATTCCAGTGTCATCTACAACAGAAAAAGCAAAGAAAGAACGTATCGTGTTAACAGGCGAGCTACCAAGCCCGTTGCAGCCACCGATCGGATGTCCGTTTTCAACTAGATGTCCAGATGCAATGCCGATCTGTAGAGAAGCCAAACCAGAGTGGAGGGAGGTGAAGCCGGATCACTGGACGGCTTGCTACTTGCACCATTAAGAAAAGAGAGAGATAGACGAGGAGGAACCATCATTGAAAAAGCTATTATCGCCAGCGTTAGCTATGCTATTATTCCTAGTACCCACTTTGACTGCTTGTGGAAATCAAACAGGTACTGCAGGTACGCCTGAATCAGGAGCAGGTGTTAAACAAGAATTGACAGCCAATTTGGCAGGTGAGCCATACTCACTTGATCCTGCTATTGCTACGGATACGAAATCTTTTTGGATTATCGATCATCTTTATGAGGGCCTATATGCCTTTGATAAAGAAGGAAATGTGGTAGAAGGGGCTGCTAAAAAAGTAGAGATATCTCCAGACGGAAAAACCTATACATTCACCATTCGTGACGACGCCAAGTGGTCAAATGGTGATGCTGTTACAGCCAAGGACTATGAATATTCCTGGAAACGTGTCTTAAATAAAGAGACGGGAGCTACTAATGCATTTTATTTGTACTACATAAAAGGTGCAGAGGCTTATAATAAAGGGGAAGGGAAAGTAGAAGATGTCAAAGTAAAAGCAACTGACGATAAAACACTGGTAGTGGAGCTGAACGCACCTACTTCCTATTTCCCAAAAGTAATGATGAACAATGTCTACTTCCCCGTAAATCAAAAGGTTATAGAAGGAAATAAAAATTGGGTAGCAGAAGCAAGTACACTAGTATCCAATGGAGCTTATAAATTAGCTAGCTGGCAACATGACAGTCAACTAACATTAACAAAGAGTGAATCCTATTGGAACAAAGCTAATATCAGTATGGATACACTGAATTTTAAAATGGTGCCAGATGCAACTACTTACTACCAAATGTACAAAACAGGTGAGCTAGATATCATTGATACGTTGCCGATCGATGCTATCGACCAAGAAAAGAATAATGAAGAATATGTAAGTTTACCTAAATTCGGAACTTATTTGTATACTTTTAATGTGACACAGGAGCCGTTTACCAATGCTAAAATCCGTCGCGCATTTGCCTTGGCTGTTGATCGTGATCAATTGACGAAAAATGTGACGAAAGCAGGTGAGACACCAGCATATGCTTATGTGCCACAGGGTGTTAAAACAGCCGGTACTGACTTCCGTGGAGAAAAGCCAACCTATTTCACGTTTGATCCAACCGAAGCGAAGACGCTATTAGCTGAAGGGATGAAGGAAGAGGGATGGAGTAAACTGCCTACGGTCACATTGAAGTACAACAATGCGCAAAACCATAAAAAGGTAGCGGAAGCCCTACAACAAATGTTTACAACTAATCTTGGCGTCGATGTGAAGCTGGAAAACCAAGAGTGGAAAACGTACATTGATACCTACAAACAAAGTAACTTCCAAATGGCTCGTATGGGCTGGATTGGTTCTTTCCTTGATCCTGTTGCAATGCTCGATTACTATTTAGGCGAGAGTCCGAATAATCAAGCCAAATGGGTAAATCCGAAATTTGACGCGTTAATGGAAAAAGCAAAAGTGGAGCAAGATGAAGCAAAGCGTAATCAATACTTACATGAGGCTGAAGATATTTTCATGCAAGACTTGCCTGTGCTTCCACTCTTCTTCTATTCACAAAACTATTTGAATACCAAAGCATTGAAGGATGTAACATACAGCGTGTATAAGACTCCAGACTTGCGTTGGGCTAAAAAAGTAGCAGAGTAACAAGGGGCTAGTTTGTAGTAATTTGTTTCTATACGTATACCTGACATCTTAGGTCTGCTCCTGCCTCAAGAGGAGCGGACCCTTTTTTCAATAAAATCACATGCTGCAAAGTCACTACGCTATATAACACCAGCTTGGTTCATAAGAGCATCAGGAAAGTAAGAGGGTTCACCAGTAAAGGAGAATTGCTATGGATACAATTATGGATACGATGTTTCTAACAGGCTTACTCCTGGTGCTGGGAGGAGCGATTATTTATGTATGGTTAACCAATTTTTTTGCTACGTTTATGAAGGGATTTTACCTATTAGGTAGCACCTTATTTAAAAAATCCAAGGCACTTCAGCAAATTGATGCACAGCTTGCAGAGGATACAAACCTGCAAGAATGGAAAAGAAAACGAGCAAGACAACTGATGGTGCTCCTGTTAGCGGTAGGAATGCTTCTGATCATTCTGTCTCTGATTTGGGCTGGCATCCAGTTGTCATGACACCATATAGTAAAAATGGAGCAAAAATTTTAATGAAAAGGGGAGTATACATATGTCAGCAACAGTAACTATCATTACGAACGCAACAATCATCTTGGGTGATGGACAGCAAATTGATTCAGGTACCATTTTATTGGCAGAAGGCAAAATTAAGGCGGTAGGTACAACAGAAGAGGTTGCAGAGCAAATCAATCAGATAAAAAATCAATATAAAGAGGTAGTTACCATCAACGCAGAAGGTAAGTATGTTACACCAGGAATCATTGATGTACATACCCATCTTGGTGTCCATGAGGAAGGTATCGGAAGGGAAGGGCATGACTATAATGAGACGAGCTCCCCAGTGACACCTTATGTGAGAGCATTAGATGGAATTAATCCTTTTGAGAGAGGTTTTCTTGAGGCTCGAAAAGCAGGTGTAACAACTGTTCAATCCATGCCAGGTAGCGCTAATGTAATTGGTGGCGAGATGGTTGTCCTCAAGACGGTTGGTACGATTGTAGATCAAATGATTGTGCGAGAGCCGTCTGGAATGAAAGCAGCTTTCGGTGAAAATCCCAAGCGTGTCTTTGGCGCTAAAGACAAGGCACCTGTTACGCGCATGGGGACTGCTGCATTGTTCCGACAAGAATTTATTAAAGCGAAAGAATATTTGGAATCTAAAGAAAAAGGAGAAGCCGTGAAACGAGATTTAGGCCTAGAAAATCTAGTAAAGGTGTTGAAGCGAGAGATTCCCCTACGTGCTCATGCTCATCGTGCTGATGATATTGTAACAGCACTTCGTTTAGCGGAGGAATTTGATATTGAAATCACAATAGAGCATTGCACAGAAGGGCATAAAATCACGGATTTCTTACTAGAAAAAGGGGTTCGCGTTTCCGTGGGACCTACTCTTTCCTCGCGGTCCAAAATTGAGCTAGCAGATAAAGGCTTCCATACACACCTTGCCTTAGCAGAAGCAGGTGTACCTTTTAGCATTACCACAGATCATCCTGTGGTAGGAATTGAGTACTTAGTGACGAGTGTAGCTCACGCCGTAAGCGATGGTTTGGATGAAGCGTTAGCATGGCAAGCCATCACACTACATGCTGCCCAACATCTGGGTGTAGAAGACCGTGTTGGCTCTTTGGAGGTTGGGAAGGATGCTGATGTGGTTATTTGGAGTGGACATCCGTTTCAAATACAAAACAAAGTAGAAAAGACATTTATCAATGGCGAAGTGGTGTATGAACGTGTAGAAAAATAAGCAAAATGAAGCAGGTGGATTATTATGACAGTAGATCAGACAAAGGGCATCCAAGTGGGGACGAATGTAACTCAGTCAGAGTTGGAAAATAGAATCATTACCTACGTAGAACAAAACAAGCAGCAATTTATTTCTGTTAGTCATGCCATTCATGAGCATCCAGAGATTGGCAATGAGGAAGTGTATGCGCAAGGGTTGTTAACTACTTTATTGGAAGAGGCGGGCTTTCAGATAGAAAAAGGGGTGGCTGGTCATGCTACAGCTTTTCTTGCACGTAAAAAGTTAGGGCAGAAAACAGGACCTACTATTGGTTATTTAGCTGAATATGATGCTCTACCAGGTCTAGGTCATGCGTGTGGACATAATATTATCGGTACAACAAGTGTGCTTGCAGCCATTGCGTTGGGTGAAACCCTTCAAGAGACTGGGGGAGAGGTTGTAGTGCTAGGAACGCCGGCAGAGGAGGGCGGTCCAAACGGTAGTGCAAAAGGTAGCTTTGTTAAACATCACTTGCTGACAGGGATTGACGCATGTATGATGGTGCACCCATTTAGCCACAATCGTATTACGGGGACAACCCTTGCTGTCATCCCTCTTGATTTTGAATTTATCGGGAAGGCGGCTCACGCAGCGGCTGCACCAGAAGAAGGAATTAACGCACTAGATGCAGTCATTCAATTGTTCAATGGGATCAATGCCCTACGTCAGCATGTGACTGCGGATGTTCGCATTCATGGAATCATTACCCATGGTGGTGACGCACCTAATATTGTACCTGAATATGCTAAGGCTAGGTTTTATATTCGTGCGGCTACGCGTCATAGATGCTTGGAAGTGACGGAACGCATCAAGCACATCGCTCAAGGAGCGGCATCTATGACAGGCGCGACAGTCAATATTATCGCTTTTCAAAATGAAGTAGATGATATGGTGCTAAATCGAACATTCGATGGAGTGTTTCAAGCGCAAATGGAACGGTTTGGTTATACGGTCGATACTCGACATCAGGCTGGACTAGGTTCTACCGATGCAGGAAACATCAGTTATGTAGTTCCAACTATTCATCCATACATTAAGATTGGGTCAGAAGAGCTGGTTTGCCATACAGATGCGTTTCGTGAAGCTGCCAAATCCTCGGAGGGTGACGCAGCACTGATCGTTGGCGCTAAGGTATTGGCTTTGACAGGTTTTACTTTACTGACGAATGAGGCTGTGTTAACAGAGATTAAACAGGAGTTCTCTCAACGAAAACAGGAGTTAGCTCAACAGTCGTAAACGGCTGGGGGGCAGCTCCTGCTTTTTTGTATCTATAGGCTATTCCTGAATTGGGAAATCGTAGGTATTTCATTATAATTCAATAATACAAGTAGACTACCAATTAGATTTCTTTTTCTAAAGTTAGAACACGCAAAGTGGAAGGGTATAGAAAATATTTGTAAAATTTACTGTTTTTTAGAAAGGTGGATGTTAAGATGAAAGGAAAAAACACTTTAAATATTCACATTTCAGGTCTGTAGAGGTGATGTATGTGTTATTGGTCAGGAGAGTAATAGTTGCCTGTCTATCGGCATTTATCTATACATTCTTATTTACTTTTATAAATGAGCTAATTCAAGGTCAATCAGCTGACCCATCTCGTACTATGGTGTTAAGATTTGAATCTATTTATTCAATCGTACTTTTGTTATTTATCACATTCGGACTGTTCAGCTCATTTGTGTTCGATTGGGTGGTGGGACTTGCTCGAGTGGAGAAACAATCTTCTTACCTGTCAAGCCTTGTGGTTTATGCAATTGGTGGTTTGTTTGTTTCACTTCTGATGGAGCTTATATTTTTTAAAAAGCTTGAACTACCATTCTTGTCCTTATTAGCTTTTGGTGTTGCCCCTAGTCTGGTGTTTTATCACATTGATTTGATTTTATTAAAATTCATGCCAATCCTGACAAAAATTACGCAAAAATAAATTTCCTCAAAAAATACGAAGAAATGTAATCCTGTTGTGATGGGGATATGTTATAATTTTCCTTACTACAATAGCCTATTAACTCAAAAGTGGTCGGCTCACCCCTAGATAAGATACGCCAGAAGGGGGTGAGAACATGGAGGTTTATCAAGCGCTGTCCCTGATGTTCATGTTTGGGATGTTCTTGTTAGCTTTGTTAACCTACCTGAAAAAGAAATGACCTCATGCTGTGCACAAAGCACAGGAGGTCATTTCTTGTCTATTGCTGATGAGCTGATCCACCGAAGGGAACCAACTATTGTAGAGGGCTGTGAGTGCGGCAACACTCACGGCTTTTTCTATATTACCATATGCAAGTAACTACATTTTAACACAAAAGGGACAAGGTGACTAAGCCTGTCCTTAAAAGACGTTCAGCTCAGATTTTTGCGATGTAGCCTAAGTCGCGTAATCGAGCGATGGTCAGTGGATAGACCTCATCTTTTAAAAAAGCACTATACCGTCCATCTGAGCGCAACTCCTCGGCAGTTGGAAGTTCATTAGCGAGAAATGCCCCACCAACCGATCCTTCTATAATAGTAGCGACCTGTCGTTCCGCTTCCGCTACATAAATATCTTTGACAATCGAATCTCCGACCGTATACTGACCGATTTTAATGATGGAGGATAAGTGATAGCCTGTCTCTTCATATGTCTCTCTAATGGCCGCAGCAATGCTTGATTCACCAGGTTCTACTTTCCCTCCAGGAAGCTCATACCCTCGTTTAGTATGGATGGTGAATAAAAGCTTGCCTTGATAAAAAGGAAAAACGAGGACGTGCTTAGCCTGTTCCTCCCGAAATTCCGCTGGATCAAAGCTTAACGTCATGGGTACGCCTGTCGTATCGTAAAAATTGTCCATATTAGGCCTCCTTGGCATGTAAAGCAATGTGTTTTGCGGTTTTCATAGCCTGACCGATGGCAAGTGAAAGACTAGCATAATCACTTCCATTTGTAATGTCTCCAATGGCGTATACCCATTCATGAGAAGTACGCAAATGCTCATCAACTGTTAAAAATCCGCCCATTTTATCCACTAATTCGACCACTGGCATACTGTTAGCAGCGATACCAATACGAGGTAAAATCCAGTCCACTTGCAAGCGACGTGTCTCTTTCTGATTCGTTTGTAAGTGAACAGAGCATCTATAGCCTTCCGATTGCGTTGCTTTTACTTCCGTTTCCATCCAAATGGTCACGTTAGGTAATGAAGTGGCTTTTTGCACCCATTCCTGTCTGCCACGAAACTGATGATTACGGACGGCAAGCCAAATATGACGCGCGTAAGCTGACAGATTACAAACACTTTCTAATGCACGATCGCCACCGCCAATAACCAGAATATCCTTTTGATCTAATAAATGAGCCTCCGAGGATGTAGAAAACTCTGGTCCTAACACATGGGTAGGGACATCTGCAAGCTGCGGCAAATGAACAGGACTCACTCCTGTGGCAACGACTATATAATCCGCTTGATACGAGGTTTGATCTGTATGTATAATTTTTGTTTGATAATCAATGCTACGCAGGCTTTCTTGGTAGTGAATTGGTATTTGTAACACCTGCACACTTTCACGCAAGTCGGTCAGCAATTCCTCTCCATTTGCATATAGTTTGGGGGGAAGGTCCCAGATGCGATTATGAATATAGTGAATTTGGCCACCAAGCGTATCGCTTTTTTCTATTACGAGGCAAGAAAGCCCAAGCCGTTTGCACCAAATCGCAGTGGAAATACCTGCCATCCCAGCGCCTGCGATCAGCACTTGAACACGTTTCATTTCATTTCCCCCGCTTCTTGCTAAGATGGTTGCTTCTTTTCATTATAACAAATATCACTGAGCTGGGGGATACATTAAGCAAGTATGACCTTAAACCACAAAGGATTCCTCCTACACAAGATTGTATAAGCGGGCAAAACACGGTAAACTAGAAAACAGTTTTTTTACTAGATCAGAAGAATAAAGCTATTGATAAAAGGGAGTCATTTACATGAAAGTCATTATCGCTGAAAAACCTGATCAGGCATCAAAGCTCTCGGGCCCATTTACACATAAAAAACAACAAGGATATATTGAAATCGCTCCCCATCGCTTATTTCCAAAAGGAGCATTGGTGACTTGGGCTGTAGGTCATATTTGCGAATTAGTTCCACCCGAAGAATACAATCCTACGTGGAAAAAATGGAGCATACAGACACTTCCTATGATACCGGAACGATTTCGCTATCAGGTAATGAGATCAAAGGCCAAGCAATTTACGATTATTAAACAATTGCTAAAACGGACAGATGTCACAGAAATTATCCATGCGGGGGACGCAGGGCGTGAGGGTGAACTCATTATCCGTACGGCTATAGAGCTTGCTGGTGTAAAAAAACCAATGAAAAGACTATGGATTTCTTCCTTAACGGACCGTGCAATTGTGGAAGGCTTTGAGCAATTATTAGATGAAACACACACGCGTAATCTATATTATGAAGCGTACAGTCGCTCCTGTGCAGACTGGCTAATTGGTATGAATGCTTCTCGGATTTATACGATCCTCTTTAAGCAAAAGGGTGTTTCGGATGTGTTTTCTGCAGGACGTGTACAAACACCTACTCTAGCGCTCGTTGTCAAAAGAGAGAAAGAAATTGCCAATTTCAAATCCGAGCCATTTTGGGAAGTGATGGCTTCCTTTAACATAGAAGGAAAGAAATATGAAGGTATTTGGCAAAAGAACGGAGAGTCACGCCTATTTGATGAGCAAATGGCTATTCGCATAGCTCAATTCTGTGAGAAAAAGCCTGTTAGTGTACAGGAGGTCAAGAAAGAACGCAAGGAATTTTTACCACCTTTCCTATTTAATCTTTCCTCCTTACAGGCAACCGCTAATAAGATTTTTAAGTTTTCGCCTAAAAAGACGTTGGATGTAGCCCAGCAATTATATTTGAAGGGATTTTTGTCCTATCCGCGTTCCGACTCCAGCTTTGTTACACCGGGAGAAGCCAAGAGTTTTCCAGAAATTTTGTCCAAGCTCTCTAAAAAGAAGGAGTTTCAATCATTCTTTCCTACACCAATCCAATCAGTAGCGAATAACAAACGCTATGTGAATGAGAAGAAAGTGACGGACCACTACGCCATTATTCCTACGGAGCAAGTGCCCCAGTTGTCCAAGCTCTCTGCTGACGAACGCCATATCTATGATTTAGTGGCACGTCGTCTGATTGCTGCCCATTATGAGCCGGCGATTTTTGACTATACCACCATTACCACTTTAGTGGATGGGCGAGCAACATTTATAAGTAAAGGGAAATGCCAAGTACAAGCAGGCTGGCGAACGGTTTTATTTCAAGGTCAAGAAGAGGACGATAAGGATAAAGACGAAGAAAAACTCCTACCACCTGTTGAAAAGGATGAAATAGGGAAGGTAAGTCGTGTAAAAGTTAAAGCGGGAAAAACACAACCGCCTAAACGCTATACAGAGGGCCAGTTAATTACGCTAATGAAGACCGCAGGTAAGCATTTAGAGAATAGTGAGTGGGAAAAAGTCTTGTCTAAAACGGAGGGACTAGGTACCGAAGCTACACGAGCTGGTATTATTACAATGTTAAAAGATCGAAAGTATATCGAGGTGAAGAAAAACCAAGTATTTGCCTTAGAGAAGGGAAGCCTTTTAATTGATGCCATTGGAGATAAGATTCTCGCCTCTCCAGAGATGACGGCTCGCTGGGAACAACGGTTAGCAGAAATTGGACAGGGACAGGCTTCTGCGCAGGAGTTTATGGAGCAAGTCAAAAAACTTGCTCATAAGATTGTTCAGGATGCTACAGAGCAATCTACTACATGGGATTTTACTGGCATGGATATTGAGGCAATGCCTAAGCAAGCATCCAAGTTTACTGTAGGTAAAAAGGTAGCGATATGTGCTGGCTGTAAAGGCTCTATTGTAGATAAAGGAAATTTCTATGGGTGCGATCAGTATAACAAAACTGGTTGTAAAATTACTCTGCCGAAAAAATTACTTGGTAAATCATTGTCTGCCACCAATGTAAAAAAACTGATGGAAGAAGGAAAAACCGGATTAATGAAAGGCTTTAAAAAAGGTGACAAGACATTTGATGCCTATTTGAAATGGGATTTGGAGAAAGCACAATTTCAGTTTGAATTTGAAGCAAAAACAGCTTCTTCGGATGCAAAGGAGTATAAAAAGGCAGGCTCAAGAGCACCGAAAGGGAAAAGGATTACAGAAGCGCTATATTCTACTGAGTAGAAAAGAATAAAACAAGGCAAAGTAACAAACAAGAAAGGAAGGGGGTGTGATGTATGAATCAAGCAAGACCGATTTCCGTTAACGATCGAATAACATCGATCGATACAGTTAGAGGCATTGCTATCTTGGGTATATTTCTGGTGAACTTCCCAGCTATGCTAGGAATTCAACCTCTAGACACAAGGGGATATACCCAAGGCATGGATGCAGTGTTTCGGTTTGGCTATGACTTATTTATCCAGACAAAATTCTACTCTTTGTTTGCCTTTTTGTTTGGATTGGGGTTTTATCTATTTATGAGTAGAGCAGAAGCGAAGGGATACGCGATGAGAACCCTGTTTTCCAGGCGTCTAACTGTGCTGTTCCTTCTGGGATGCTTACATTTTCTTCTGTTGTGGTATGGTGATATTTTACATATGTATGCATTAGTGGGACTTTTACTGTTATTTTTTTATCGTCAAAAGGCATCAGCATTGTTTGTTTGGAGTATTTTTTTAATGGCTCTGTTTATGTTATTTATCTGGTTTGCTTTTTCCGGTGATGTTGATTTAGGTCAAACCGTTTTATTGGAAGCTCCTTGGTTTAATGGACTAGAAGACTATACACAAAAAGTAAGTCAACGCTATGAAATGTTGAGTGGAATCCAGATACTCAATGTAATCATCTATATTCCTGAATTACTAGGACTTTTTTTGCTGGGATTGTGTGCAGGAAAGATCAACTTTTTTCAACGTGTCCATGAATGGAAACGTGGATTGCGCATCACTCAGATCGTGAGTCTAGTAGTAACGATTCTGTTATTTATTCCGATGTTCCGTTATTATTTCAGCCATGATGTCTATGTGTCTGAAGAAATTCAAAAGTACATTCAATTGACAGGAAAAACGCTGTTTGTCTTTTATCTCGTTTCTATCGTTCTGTTGCTGGAAAACAAACGTTTTCGAGAAAAAATGCAAGGTTTTACATATGTGGGACGAATGGCATTAACCAATTATTTATTGCAGACATTGATAACAGTCATATTGTTTTCCCTGTTTATTCCCAATACGGCAGGTATTCCACTGTGGATTGGATTTATATATTGTATTACGATCTATCTATTACAGGTGATGTTTAGTAAGTGGTGGTTATCTCAGTACGCTTTTGGACCAATGGAATGGCTGTGGAGATGCGCAACTTATATGCAAAAGCAGCCTTTACGGCTGAAAGAACAAAGTCATGGTAGATCATAGTCAATAGAAGGCTATAAAAACTAGTTGAAAACTACTGCTTTATCATCTATAATTACATTATCTTTTTTAATAAAATAGCAAATCCTCATCATATCTGGTGAGGTAGAGGTTGCGGTATTTAAGAGTATGCTGGACGAGACACAGAGAAGTTGTAGACTCCATCAGAAAGGAAAGACCGCCGAAGTTTGTACAAAGACTCTGTAATGTACAGGCTGGGGCTGTTTCCGAAAGGGGCAGAACTGTCACGTTTATTTGCCGAATAAGCGTGTTGTGCTATCTTCATGGAAGGTATGATGCGGGTCATGTATAAATCCGTCGTCAGGTTTTGATTGGCGGATTTTTTATATTCCCACTCCTTCCTTGCATGTATCTATGAACAGACAAAGGAGTGTTTTTTTATGCCACAAGCAACATCAAGGAACGAAAGGTCAACAAACACATCGGCTACTAGAGACGGGGGACAACCACAAGAACTGAAGCGTGGTCTAAAGGCTCGTCACCTTACTATGATCGCTCTTGGCGGTTCTATCGGTACAGGGCTATTCCTTGCAAGTGGTGGAGCCATTTCCCAAGCAGGTCCTGGTGGCGCGATTTTAGCATATTTGGCTATTGGTATTATGGTGTATTTCTTAATGACTAGTTTGGGTGAGATGGCGGCTTTTATGCCAGAGTCAGGCTCTTTTAGTACCTACGCAACCAAGTTTGTAGATCCTGCTCTTGGCTTTGCGTTAGGTTGGAACTATTGGTATAACTGGGCCATTACGATTGCAGCCGAATTATCTGCGGCGACGCTTTTAATGAAATTTTGGTTCCCGGATAGTTCGTCAATGTTGTGGAGCGGTTTATTTTTAGCCTTGATGTTTGGTTTAAACTATCTATCTGTAAAAGGTTACGGGGAGTCTGAGTTCTGGTTCTCTATGATTAAAGTAGCAACGGTTATTATTTTTCTAATAGTTGGTATCTTAATGATTTTTGGTATTATGGGTGGAGAGGCTGTTGGCTTTAAGAACTTTACCGTTGGTGATGCACCATTCCACGGAGGCTTTATGGCAGCCCTTGGGGTGTTTATGATTGCCGGCTTTAGTTTCCAGGGCACGGAATTAATCGGGGTAGCAGCAGGAGAGAGCGATGATCCACGTAAAAACATCCCGAAAGCTATCAAGCAAGTATTCTGGCGTATTCTGTTGTTCTATATTTTGGCGATCTTGGTTATTGGTTTGTTAGTTCCGTACACCAGTCCGAATTTGGTGGGTGGCGATATAGATACGATTGCAATTAGTCCGTTTACGATGGTATTTGAAAAAGCAGGTTTGGCTTTTGCCGCTTCTGTGATGAACGCTGTTATTTTATCCGCTGTACTGTCTGCGGGTAATTCCGGTATGTATGCTTCTACACGTATGCTGTGGGCGATGGCGAAGGATGGGAAAGCACCTAAATTTTTTATGAAACTAAACCGTCGCGGTATTCCGATCTACTGCCTATTGATGACAGCATCAGTTGGTATGGTTGCTTTCTTCGCTTCTCTTTTCGGTGATGGAGTTGTATATACATGGTTACTTAACGCTTCTGGTATGTCTGGTTTTATTGCCTGGTTGGGTATTGCCATTAGCCATTATCGCTTTCGTCGGGCGTTTGTGGCGCAAGGGCATAGTTTAAGTGAATTGCCGTTTAAAGCAAGATGGTTCCCATTCGGTCCGCTGTTTGCTTTTATACTATGTATGGTTGTTATTTTGGGACAGAATTACGAGGCATTTATTGGAGATCAAATTGATTGGAACGCCATGCTGGTATCCTATATCGGTATTCCAATCTTCCTTGCCTTATGGTTGGGATACAAATGGACCAAGAAAACAAAGATTGTAAAATTAAAAGAATGTGATTTTAGCAGTGCGCATGTAAGAGACTAGTATATAGAAATTTTTCATAGCATGATAGATAAATACAGGAAAACCACTTACCAAGCATGAGGGAGAAATTCTGAAGCTTGTGAGTGGTTTTTTGTATATATGTGGGTTCTAAGGAGTCTTTTACCCACTTGGATACCTCGCCTTGCCCTTTTTTAAAAAATTTAGTGAAGATAAAAAGTTTGTCGAACGACCATTCTCTATGCCGAACGTTTTAGATGGTATCGACAAAAGAAGAAAAGTTATGCGTTCAGCGTTCGACATGATTTTAAGATAAGCTCTTTTATACTTAAGAGCAATGAGTTAAGCAGAAAGGAGCACAACCTTCATGATTACAAGAATCCTACAAATGCGAGCGCAGTCCCTATCACTACAAGAGATCGCTACAAGGTGCGAGATGACCATTGGCCAAGTGAGATACCAACTTCACAAATTTGGACTGAAGTCGCAGGCTAACAAAGAGAGCAGCAACGGCGTAGCAGAGGAGTCCTTCGTTAATTTGTTCATGGGAAAGGTTGTAAGCCCACCTTTTTATCCTGCTGTCTATCCATTGGAAACGGACAGAGGGGAGAGCTATACAACTCAGGCGAAAGATTTTTTAGCAGAACAAGCGCAGGGGAGAGCTGCCGATGATGAAAAACGAGTCCCTATCATAGCTGTTATCCCAACGGCACCTGATACTGTGTATATCCATTGGTATATTTCTAAATATCGCCTGCATATGATTGCAGGGTACCTAAATGAAGATTGGGCGAATATTACACAAGGAATTCGTCTTTATGAAGTGGAGGAAAGCATGTCATCTAGTAGGGAAGTGGGGTATAAAGACGTGTACATGAAAGAAGAAGCAGAATCTTGCTATGTTGAACATTTGCAAACCGGCAAACAGTATGTAGCAGAATTTGGGCTTTATGCTTCTGGCCAATTTTGTCCGATCATGCGGTCTGAAGGCGTGACATTGACAGCTTACCGGTACGCTGCATGGTAAAGAATCAGGGGAGGGCACCCCCGATGTCTAGAGAAGAAATAGAGAATACATACATTTATTAAAGGCGGCCAGCGTGCCGCTTTTTTATTTGTTTATGTGCTAAAACCTTCTATCCTACTATTTCCCTTCATAAAGTATAAATGGAGTATTTGACCCGACTATTACTTGTCTAGTGTGGAGGGAATCAAATGGAAAAACAGATTATTTTTGGAACAGATGGCTGGAGAGCTGTGATGGCAGATCAGTTTACGATGGAAAATGTACGGACAGTGGCAAAAGCAATTGCCTGTTATACAGAGGAGAATGGATGGATAGATCGGGGAATAATTGTGGGCTATGATACTCGTTTTATGGGACGAATGTTTGCCCAAGAGGTTGTACGTGTGTTGACAGCTCACAGCATTCTTTCTTTTTTGGTAAGTGAGCCGACACCAACCCCTGTCGTTGCCTTTGGGGTAAAGCATTTTGGAGTAAGCGGGGCGGTGATGTTGACAGCTAGTCACAATTCCGCAGAATACAATGGAATCAAATATATTCCCGAATATGCAGGGCCAGCTTCTCCTGATATTACCCAACGTTTAGAGGTATTGATTCAACAGATTGAGGTGAGTGGAGAACAGGTACAGACACGCTCCATCGAGGAGGCTAAAAATGGTAAGCTATATCAACCCATTCACTTGAAGCCTCACTATGAGGCGCACATTCGCAGGCTTATTCGAATGGATGTATTACAGCGAGCAAACCTAACTGTAGTCGTAGACGCCATGCATGGGGCAGGGAGTGGGTATATGAGTGCTCTATTACAGGAGGCTGGAGTTACGGTTAAAAGCATCCGTGAAGAAAGAGATCCGTTATTTGGCGGAGGTCTACCAGAGCCAAATGAACATCATTTAGCAGAATTGTCTCGTCAAGTGTTGGTCGAGAATGCGGATTTGGGTGTAGCCAACGATGGAGATGCAGATCGGTTTGGAGTCGTGGATCGACAGGGGAGGTATCTATCTCCAAATGAAGTGCTTACGCTACTGACTTATCATATGGTTAAAAACCGAAATGGTCAGGGTAAAGTCATTCGGACGGTAGCAACCACTCATCAACTAGATCGCATTTGTGAACATTATGGATTGGAATTAATCGAGACACCTGTTGGGTTTAAATATATTGGGGCACAAATGCTCAGAGGCAATGTGCTTATTGGCGGTGAGGAGAGCGGAGGAGCGAGTATTCTGGGGCATATTCCTGAGAAGGATGGAATCTTAATGAATTTATTAATTGCGGAAATGTGTGCAGTCGAGGGGAAGAGCTTAGACGAGATTAAAGCGGATATCCACGGCCAATTTGGACGTATGTATAGTAGTAGGCTAGACATTCGCTTTAAACAAAAGGAAGCTTTTTTACTTCGTTTTAAAGAGAAGCCTCCACACACGATCGCCGGGTATGCGGTCGAAGCTATTCATACACAGGATGGGTTTAAGCTCTTACTAGAAGGTGGACACTGGGTATTAATACGCCCATCTGGCACGGAGCCATTATTACGGATTTATTGTGAGGCAACGGGGTCAGAAGAGTTAGAACGGCTGAAAGAGGCTGTGAGGGATTGGTTTGAGGAAACTAATTAATTGACCAAACAGAAGCTTTTAACCACAGATAAGAAAAAATGATTTGAAAGAAACCGGCTTCTAGTGAGTTGGTTTTTTTCTCATGTCAGTAAAAAGTATGCAGGTCAAATGAAATGCATGGCGAAAAGTTCTTTCTAGAAAAAATTACTCTGATAAAAGGAACAATGTTTCTCGCATCTTTCTTTGTTACAATAACAGTTAAGATGTGAAGATGAAGAGAGGGTACCGATGAAATTGGAGCAGGTTCTTTTAGAACGTTTTTTAGAAGAAGTAGTATTGGACTCACCTTCTCCCTATGACCCTGTTCAAGTCCTTTATGCTCCTCATCCCTGGGAGATTGTTGGAACTGGTAATTACGCAGGTGTATTCTGTCATCCTGACTATCCTGACGTTGTTGTTAAACTATATGCACCAGGAAAGCCAGGAATTGAAGAAGAGAGTGAGGTATATCGTCGGCTAGGTGAATCAAAGTATTATCCGATTTGTTATGAGAAGGGGGAAAATTATCTAGTAATCAAGCGTATGAGAGGAATCTCGTTGTTTGATTGTGTACGCTATGGAATCCCTATTCCTGAAAATGTAATAAAAGAAGTAGACGAGGCACTAGATGAAGCGAGAGCGAAGGGATTATACCCTCAAGATGTGCATGGTAAAAATGTTCTGATGTATCAAGGACATGCCTATATCATAGATGTGAGCGACTATATCCATCCGGGGGAAGATCGCAAATGGAAGGATATTAGAAGTGCCTATTATCGTATTTATTACCCTTATCTTAAAGATCGGCGTATCAAAATTCCATTGTGGACGCTTGATCTGGTACGCAAAGGGTATCGCTTTTATCGGAAGCTGAAAGGTTTGACTTCCATGAAACATAAAGAAAGACATAAAAAGAGCTCTATCTAATAAACAAGCAGGAAGTTATTGAAAAAAATTGCCCAACTGATTTTGCCTGTGGTACAATTTGCGGTGTTACTCTACGCCATTTATGTAAGGAGGCTGTTATGTATATATACTACATAATTGCGCTCGCGGTTATTGCCTTGGATCAATGGACCAAGCATCTCGTGGTGAAGTACATGGAATATGGAGAATCAATTCCGTTGATTGAAAATGTGTTCCACCTAACTTCACACCGTAATATGGGTGCTGCGTTTGGCATGCTCCAGAACCGTCGCGTGTTCTTTATTATTATCACTACGCTAGTTGTAATTGGGATTATCTATACTCTTTACAAACAAGGAAAAAGCAATCCGCGTATGTCCATTGCCTTATCACTCGTATTGGGTGGAGCCATCGGTAACTTTATTGATCGGGTTTCAACGGGACAAGTAGTGGACTTTTTACACGCTGTCATTATCAACTTCCCAATCTTTAATGTAGCCGATATGGCAATTACATTTGGTGTGGCCGTGATGCTGATTGATATTTTTATGGAATCTCGCAAGCCATCACATTCTTCCAGCAAGTAAGAGCATACTACAATTAGAATGAATACATTTAGGAGCTTATAGATGACAGAGCAAACTTTTGAACGTTATGATTGGACAGTGGAAAAAGAAGAAGCAGGGGAACGCATTGATAAATTTTTGACCATGCAAGAAGGAGAATGGTCTCGTTCTCAAGTACAAGCATGGGTAAAAGATGGAAGAGTTACGGTCAATGATGCTCCGATTAAAAATAATTATAAGGTAGCAGTGGATGATGAGATCAGTTTGCGTGTGCCACCTCCAAAAGAGTTGAAGATCGAAGCGCAAGAGATGGATTTAGATATTGTCTATGAAGATTCTGATGTCGTGGTTGTAAATAAACCACGTGGTTTAGTCGTGCATCCCGCGTTGGGTCATTATACAGGAACGTTAGTAAATGGCCTCATGTACCATTGTAAGGATTTATCTGGCATTAATGGTGTGATGCGCCCAGGTATCGTTCATCGTATTGATAAAGACACATCTGGGTTATTAATGATTGCCAAGAACGATAAGGCTCATGCGAGTTTGGCTGCTCAATTAAAGGAACATACCGTTAATCGTAAATATGTGGCGCTTGTTCACGGGGAAATCCCACATGAGATGGGAACTATTGATGCGCCAATCGGACGCGATCCCAAAAATCGTCAACAGATGGCAGTTGTTTTTGGTAATAGTAAGCCTGCTGTGACGCACTTTGTCGTGCTGGAGCGGTTGAAGGATTTTACCGTTGTGGAATTAAAGCTAGAGACAGGACGCACTCATCAGATACGTGTTCATATGAAATATATTGGCTATCCGTTAGCTGGTGATCCAAAATATGGACCTCGAAAAACACTGGATATCAATGGTCAAGCCTTGCATGCGAAAACACTAGGATTCATTCATCCAAGTACAGGTGAATACATGGAATTCGAGGCACCAACGCCAAAGGAATTGCAAGCAGAGATTCAGTTCTTACGTGAGCAAAAAAGTTAAATGTGTTGACAGATATAAAAAGGTATGACATAATCATTCGTAACAAAAGGTAACCTTTAAATCCAGTCCCGTGAGGCTGGCAAGGGCGACGGTGAATAACGTAGATATGGTTGGGATAATTATGCCCTTCTTTATGTACGCACGAAGCTTCTTGTCAGTGAGACAAGAAGCTTTTTTTGTGTGTCAAACCACCAAGAAGAACACAAGCTAGCAGATAGTAGCCTCCCGTGTCTTGTAAAGGTCATCTACTTCTGCTGAAAGGAGCAACTCCAATGAACGAAAAAAGCATTATGATGGATGAAGCAGCTATTAGACGAGCCTTAACTCGCATTGCTCACGAAATTATTGAACGTAACAAGGGCGTAGAGGACTGTGTGATCATCGGCATTAAAACTCGCGGTATTTATTTGGCAGAACGCTTAGCCAAACGAATCGAGCAAATTGAGAATGTACAGCTTCCATTTGGTGAATTGGACATTACCCTGTACCGGGACGATTTGACACACAGGTCATCGGAAGCAATTGTTCATGGTGCGAAACTACCTGAGATTACAGGAAAAAAGGTCATCTTGGTGGATGATGTGCTGTATACAGGTCGTACTGTCAGAGCTGCTCTGGATGCCTTAGTGGATCAAGGACGCTCGACGATGATTCAACTCGCTGTATTAGTGGATCGTGGACACCGTGAATTGCCCATCCGACCTGATTATGTGGGCAAAAACATGCCAACGTCCCGTTCTGAAATTATTGCTGTACAATTACAAGAAGTAGATGGAACGGATAAAGTTTCGCTGATGCAAAAAGAAGAATGAATCGACAACTATATATCGCCTCTTTAAGGCTAATCCCGTGAGGTTAGCAAGGGGACACGATCTAACGCTGGAGGTATGCGTACCTCTGTGCTTGGACCTGCCTCTTTGTGTACACACGAAGAGGTTTTTTTGTGCAAAAAATACCAGAAAGCAGGGGAGATAATGAGCAAACAAGACTTTGTAGACGTACATGAAACACCAGCTTTGACTCGTTTATTACCACTTAGTATTCAACACCTATTCGCAATGTTTGGCTCCACAGTACTAGTCCCAATCTTAACCGGTTTAGATATATCAGCTGCATTGATCGCGAGTGGTTTAGGTACTCTAATTTTCATGATGATTACAAAAGGAAAAATTCCTAACTATCTTGGATCTTCCTTCGCTTTCATCGGACCAATCATTACGGTGACTGCAACATACGGGCAAGGAGTTGCCTTATTGGGCTGCTTTTTATCGGGTCTGGTATATATGCTAGTAGCAGCAATGGTACGAAAATTTGGGGTAGGCTGGCTAGATCGATTACTCCCTCCAGTTGTGATTGCATCCATCATCGTGGTTATTGGTTTGAGCTTGGCCGGAGTAGCTGTCGATATGGCTACAAAAGTAACAGTAGAGGGAAAGTCAGTAATCTCGCTCACTTCTATTGAAATCTCTTTAGTTTCACTGCTGGTAACAATTATCGCTGCGGTTATGCTACGTGGATTCTTATCACTGATTCCCATCTTGCTTGGAATCATTGGTGGATACGGCTATACAGCCCTACGACATGCTGAATTGATTGACTGGGCTTCCATTACAAATGCCCCACTTTTCATCAGCTTACCGGAAATGTTTACGCAACACTTGCATGTAGGCTTGCTAACAACTGCCATGATGGATAAAGGAGCATGGTTGTCGGCCCTAATTATTGCACCGATTGCATTTGTCTCCTTAACAGAACATCTGGGTCATTTATTAGTAACAAGTAAAATTATGAATCGTGATTTAATGAAGGAACCTGGCTTGCACCGAAGCTTACTAGGTGATGGTGTAGCTACCGCGGTTGCCGCCTTTATCGGTGGACCACCTAGTACGACTTATGGCGAGAACATGGGTGTTCTAGCAATCACCCGAGTCTATAGTCGAGCAGTCATTGGCCTAGCGGCAGTGTTCGCGATCTTATTCTCCTTCTGTGGAAAAATTAGCGCGTTTCTCTTAACCATTCCAACGCCGGTACTTGGTGGAGTCTCGATCGTACTGTTCGGGATTATCGCATCCCAAGGGTTCCGGATGTATGTTGAAAATAAAGTAGATTTTTCAAATAAACGTAACATGATTATTGCCGCCTCCATTCTAGTAACAGGAATCGGTGGATACAAAATTAGCTTTGAGGGAGTTACCTTCTGGCAAAGCTTCCTGACGAACTTAACGATTGATAATGTAGCATTTGCTACTTTCATAGGAATTTTCCTACATGCGATCTTACCTGGAAAAGAATCTGCGATGGGTGAGGCGCACAAGGATCAAGTAGAGTCGGCAGCATAAGCATTATGACAGACCAGACAGGCGAAGGAGTGGAGGATAATGAAGAATCTGCTGGGAATAAAAAACCTTAGTAAAGGTGATATCGAAGCAATCTTGCGAGAAGCGGAATACTTTGCAGCAAGGCCAAACGAAAATATCAATCTATTGCAGGGACGATTCATAGCTAACCTATTTTTCGAAGCAAGTACGCGAACCCGCTTTTCCTTTGAAGTAGCGGAAAAACGTTTGGGTGCTCACGTATTGAATTTTAGTGATAGCAGCTCTTCCACTACCAAAGGTGAGACAATCTATGATACTTTGCGAACACTTGAATCGATGGGGGTAGAGACAGCTGTTATTCGCACAGGACAAAATGGATTATTCACTGAGCTTGCTAACGAACAAAACTTGAACATGCACCTTGTAAACGCAGGGGAAGGCACGATGGAACATCCAACTCAATGCTTACTGGATTTACTGACAATGAAGCAGCATCACGGGGGCATTCAAGGGTTACAGGTAGCGATCATTGGTGATTTGCGCCATAGCAGAGTGTTCGGTTCGCACTTGGATGCACTACCTAAGCTTGGCGCTAAACTTATGATTTCAGGACCAGATCAGTTGTTGCGTGATCAGACAGCCTTGCCAGAAGGTGTAAGAGTGGTGGGGATGGAGGAAGCCATAGCAAAAGCGGATGTGGTAATGATGCTACGGGTACAACTAGAACGTCATACTGGTCAGCTCTTTTCATCCAAGGAAACGTATCATCAGGCTTATGGACTTACGTTGGAACGAGCTGCCATGATGAAGACAAATGCAATTATTATGCATCCGGCTCCTTTTAATCGAGGAGTGGAGATTGATGGACAACTGGTAGAAAGTAAGAAGTCGGTTATTTTCCCCCAAGTTACAAATGGGGTGGCTGTACGCATGGCCGTAATCGCTAAAATGATGACAGGAGGAATGAGCACATGGGAATCATCCTTAAAAATGGCAAACTGCTAAACGAACAAGGTGAACTTTCGATCAAGGATTTGTTAATTGTAGAAGATCGCATTGTTAAAATCGAGAGTAACATCGAGGTAGAAGCAGATCATGAAGTGGTGGAATTGAATGGACACTTCGTAGCCCCAGGTCTAGTGGATGTACATGTGCATTTCCGTGAGCCAGGATTTGAAGCTAAAGAAACGATTGAAACGGGAGCACGTGCAGCAGTGGCGGGTGGCTACACCACGGTATCCTGCATGCCAAATACACGCCCAGTGATCGACAGTGTTGAAACCGTAGAATTCGTCCTCAATAAAGCAAAGCAAGCGAACATGGCACGTGTTTTGCCTTACGCTGCCATTACAGTACGGCAACTTGGTTTAGAGCACACAGACTTTGCGGCCTTACAACAAGCCGGAGCCTTTGCCCTGACTGATGATGGGGTAGGAGTGCAATCTACTAAAATGATGGTAGAAGCAATGAAACGGGCTAAAGCATTAGGAATGTCCGTCGTTGCACACTGCGAAGACAACGATTTGTTGCCTCCGGGTGCGGCTTTACATGACGGGGTGACAGCAGCCAAGTATGGGCTACCAGGTATCCCGTCTGCATCAGAATCCGTGCATGTCGGCCGAGATATTCTACTAGCAGAAGCAACGGGGGTTCACTATCATGTATGTCATATCAGCGCAAAAGAATCGGTGCGCCTTGTACGCGATGGTAAACGTGCAGGCATCAACGTTTCAACGGAAGTAACTCCACACCATCTGTTGTTATGTGATGAGGATATTCCAGACAGTCTAGATTCTAACTGGAAAATGAATCCACCACTTCGCTCCCGTGAGGATCGTGAAGCTTTGATCGCTGGACTAAAAGAAGGAAGCATTGACATCATTGCTACCGATCATGCACCACATACATCAGAAGAAAAAGCAAAAGGATTGGAGCGTGCTCCATTCGGAATAGTCGGACTAGAAACGGCATTTCCACTCCTTTATACGCATCTTGTAGAAAAAGGAATTTTAACTCTTGCTGAGTTGGTAGACAAAATGGCTACAAAACCAGCCGAACTGTTTGGACTACCCTATGGAAAATTAGAAGTAGGAGCAATTGCTGACTTGGCAGTATTTGATCTTACGACTGAGAGAAGCATTAATCCCGATCATTTTAAAAGTAAAGGCAAAAATACACCATTTGCTGGTTGGGTATGTAGGGGATGGACTGTACTCACGATGGTAGATGGAGAAATTGTATACAACAACAAGTAGGGATAAGGGGGATAACGGCATGAAAGCACGTTTGATATTAGAAGACGGAACGATTTGTATAGGGAAAGCGATGGGGGCCACCAATGAAAGCATTGGTGAGGTGGTATTTAACACTGGATTGACAGGCTACCAAGAGGTATTATCCGATCCTTCTTATTGTGGACAGATCGTCGTCATGACGTATCCCTTGATTGGTAACTATGGGATTAACCGCGATGATTTAGAAGCGGTTCGTCCGTTTATCCATGGCTTTGTTGTACGAGAGCATTGCGATATGCCAAGCAATTGGCGCTCGACACAAACCTTAGATGAACTATTACAGGCCTATGAAATTCCGGGTATTTCAGGTGTAGATACACGAATGTTAACACGTAAAATCCGTCATTTTGGAACCTTGAGAGGATTAATCACTACCAGCGAGCGACCAGCCGAGGAATTGATTGCTCAGTTGAAAAGTACGGATGTAATGACCAATCAGGTTGCCCAGGTATCAACAAAGAGTATTTACTCAAGTCCAGGTAGTGGTGACCGTGTGGTTTTAGTAGATTTTGGTTGCAAGCATGGCATTATGCGGGAATTATCCAAGCGAGGATGCGACATGGTAGTGGTTCCACATAACGTCACTGCAGATGAAATTCGCCGACTGCAACCAGATGGCATATTGCTGTCAAACGGCCCAGGTGACCCTAAAGATGTACCGCAAGCTATTCAGATGGTGAAAGAAATCCTTGGTGAATACCCATTATTTGGAATATGTTTAGGTCATCAGCTGTTCGCTCTTGCAAGCGGAGCTGACACGGAAAAATTGAAATTTGGTCACCGTGGAGGCAATCATCCTGTAAAAGAATTGCTAACCGGACGTACATATATCACGTCCCAAAACCACGGCTATGCTGTAAACGAATCTTCTATTATCGGAACAGAATTAGAAGTAACACATCTCGCGCTTAATGACGGTACCATTGAAGGATTGCGTAATGCTGAAAAGCAAGCTTTCTCTGTTCAATACCACCCAGAAGCAGCACCTGGTCCATACGATTCAGGCTATTTATTCGACCAATTCTTAGACATGATGAAACAATCCAAGGGGGAGAAATGGTATGCCAAAAATAGATAATCTGAAAAAAATTCTGGTGATTGGCTCTGGTCCTATCGTAATTGGACAGGCGGCGGAGTTTGACTATGCAGGAACGCAAGCCTGCGAAGCATTAAAAGAAGAGGGGATGGAGGTGGTTCTAATCAACTCCAACCCAGCTACGATTATGACGGATACCAATATGGCTGACAAAGTATACATTGAGCCAATTACACCTGAGTTCGTAGCTCGGGTCATTCGTAAGGAAAAACCAGATGGATTGTTACCAACATTGGGCGGACAGACAGGATTAAATATGGCAGTAGCTCTAGCAGACATGGGTGTACTTGAAGAAGAGAATGTAAGGCTATTGGGAACAAAACTGACCTCAATTAAACAAGCGGAAGATCGCGACTTGTTCCGCTCTCTTATGCAAGAGCTAAATGAACCAGTACCTGATTCCGCGATTGTTAGTACGGTGGAAGAGGCGCTTGATTTTGCCAATGAAATTGGGTACCCAATCATTGTTCGTCCCGCCTACACGCTCGGTGGAACAGGCGGAGGTATTTGTGAAGATGAGGCTTCGTTGATCGAAATCGTCACAAGTGGTTTAAAATACTCCCCGATTACTCAATGCTTGGTTGAAAGAAGTATTGCAGGAATGAAAGAAGTAGAATATGAAGTGATGCGTGATGCTAACGACAACTGTATCGTAGTCTGCAACATGGAAAATATTGACCCAGTTGGTGTACACACAGGTGATTCTGTTGTTGTCGCTCCAAGTCAAACGTTATCTGATCGTGAATATCAGATGCTGCGCTCTTCTGCATTGAATATTATCCGTGCCTTACAAATTGAGGGTGGATGCAATGTTCAGTATGCGCTCGATCCCGTTAGCTTTCAATATTATGTCATTGAGGTAAATCCACGTGTCAGCCGTTCCTCGGCATTAGCGTCCAAAGCCACAGGATATCCGATTGCTAAAATGGCGGCAAAAATCGCTATTGGCTATACCCTAGATGAGCTAAAGAATCCGGTAACTGGCCAAACCTACGCTTGTTTTGAACCAACCCTAGACTATGTAGTTAGCAAAGTTCCTCGCTGGCCTTTCGATAAATTTCAATCAGCCAATCGCCGTCTTGGTACGCAGATGAAGGCAACGGGCGAAGTCATGGCGATTGGACGTAGCTTTGAAGAATCTATGATGAAAGCGATCCGCTCCTTAGAGATCGGAAGCTACCATTTGGAAATACCAGAGGCAAAAGAGCTTACTGATGAAGAATTAGAACAACGTCTGGTGATTGCAGATGATGAACGCCTTTTCTTACTAGCAGAAGCGATGCGCCGTGGCTATCATATCTCACGAATTCATCAGTTAACCAAGATTGATCTTTTCTTCTTACACAAATTCTGGAATATTGTTGCTTATGAAACAACACTAGCCGAATCTGGCTTGACTCAGGAAGCTCTGTATGAAGCAAAGCGACTTGGCTTTACCGATCGGAAAATCGCAGAATGTACGGGACAAAAAGAAGAGGAGATTTATAATCTACGTACACAATGGGGAATGAAGCCTGTATATAAAATGGTAGATACTTGCGCTGCCGAATTCGAAGCGCAAACACCGTACTATTACTCGACCTACGAGCAAGAAAATGAATTTGTTGATACAGGTAAAAAACGCGTAATCGTGCTAGGCTCTGGTCCAATCCGCATTGGGCAGGGAATTGAATTCGATTACTCTACAGTCCATGCGGTCTGGGCTTTGAAAGAGGCTGGATACGAGGCCATTATTGTCAATAACAACCCTGAGACGGTATCGACAGACTTTAATACCTCTGACCGGCTTTACTTTGAACCTTTGTATATAGAGGATGTCATGCACATCATCGACCAAGAGAAACCAGAAGGTGTCATTGTTCAGTTTGGAGGACAAACAGCGATCAATCTTGCTGATAAGCTTGCTAAACGTGGTGTCAAAATCCTGGGTACAAGCCTAGAAAATATTGATGCAGCTGAGAACCGTGAGAAGTTTGAAGCTCTGCTGCGAAAGCTTGATATAGCTCAACCACCTGGGAAAACAGTGACCTCTGTAGAAGAAGCTGTGGTTGCTGCTGACTCATTAGGCTTCCCTGTGCTAGTTCGCCCTTCCTATGTATTGGGAGGACGAGCGATGGAAATTGTTTATAACGAAGAAGAGCTAATCTCTTATATGAAAAAAGCAGTAAAAGTGAATCCAGAGCATCCTGTACTAATTGATCGCTATATGCTAGGGATTGAGGCAGAAGTAGATGGGATTTGCGACGGAGAGAACGTTTTGATTCCAGGTATCATGGAACACATCGAGCGTGCAGGGGTTCACTCAGGTGACTCTATTGCAGTATATCCGCCGCAATCCTTATCAGAGACAGTGAAGACAGAGATCATCGACATGACTACAAAGCTAGCGCGTGCTCTCTGCATCAAGGGCTTACTCAATATCCAGTTTGTCATCTATAAAGGCAAGCCTTATGTCATCGAGGTCAACCCACGCAGCTCCCGTACAGTTCCATTCTTGTCTAAGGTAACAGGAATTCCAATGGCGAACATTGCGACGAAAGCCATTCTTGGTTACAGCATTCTCGACCAAGGATTTACTACAGGCTATCATCCTGAAGAAAAGATGGTTTCTGTAAAAGTTCCTGTCTTCTCCTTCACAAAACTACGCCGTGTGGACATCACTTTAGGCCCAGAGATGAAATCCACCGGGGAAGTAATGGGACGTGAGACTACCCTAGCTAAAGCTCTTTACAAAGGTTTGCTAGCGGCTGGCATGAATATTCCAACCAAAGGAACTCTTTTGGTAACAGTAGCTGACAAGGATAAGGAGGAAGCGTTGTCGATCACAAAGCGTTTCCAACAGCTTGGTTTTAATCTACTAGCGACGGATGGAACTGCTGACTACTTAGAGCAGGCAGGCTTATCGGTCCGTCGTGTACAAAAGCTATCGGAAGGCACTCCGAACTTGCTAGATGAAATCCGTACAGGTCAAGTAAATCTTGTGCTTAACACCTTAACGAAAGGCAAAACACCACAGCGTGATGGGTTCCGCATTCGTCGTGAGGCCGTGGAGAACGGGGCAGTATGTCTGACATCTCTGGATACAGCAAGCGCTATCTTGCATGTATTGGAAACAATCACATTCTCTACAGAGGCAATGCCGAAACAACAGATGGGAAAGGTACTGGCAACACAGTAATAGAAAAATTGAGTTGACTTAGAACGGGGACGTGCTTATCAAGAGCACTCCCTTCCTGTATGTGGACAATGAGTGGACAACAAAGGAGAGGAGTTTCACACATGGAATCATCCTTAACTCAAAATCATTTGTTATGTAAAGCGGACGAACGGATTATTCTAGCGCTGGATTTTCAAACAAAAGCAGAGGTAATGAACTGCCTTGCTAGCTTAGAAAATCAGGTACGCTACGTGAAAGTTGGCTTGGAGCTTTTTTATGCAGAAGGATCAGCAATTGTATCACTATTGAAGGAACAGGGATTAAAAGTGTTTGTTGATTTGAAAATCCATGATATTCCCAATACTGCTAAAGGCTCGATGAAAAGTTTAGCTAAGCATGGCGCTGATATGGTGAATCTGCATGTAGCAGGCGGCCTAGCTATGATGGAAGCGGCACGAGAGGGATTGGAGCAAGGCGTCTCTGCCGGTAGTAAATCCCCATTACTGATCGGTGTAACCATGCTGACGAGCAGCAGTCAGCAGATGATGAATGAACAAATTCTCATTCCTGGTAGATTGGACGAGACGGTTTCTCACTATGCATCCTTGGCATGTCAAGCAGGTCTGGATGGCGTTGTTGCTTCTCCCTTGGAAGTACCAATCATTAAACAAGCTACTAGAACGGATTTTTTGACCGTAACACCAGGAATTCGTACCGTTGGATCTGCTTTTGGCGATCAAACACGAGTAACTACCCCAGCAAAAGCATTTGAACTGGGTACAGACTATATCGTTATCGGGAGATCCATTACGCAGGCTGAAGAACCAGCCAAAGTATGGGCTGACATGATGGTAAGTATACGGGAGGGAAAATAGATGAGTACAACAATTGCAAAACAAGTAGCACAGCATCTCTTACGAATTGGAGCTGTACATCTTCGTCCAGAAGAACCGTTTACCTGGACATCCGGGATTATATCTCCCATTTATTGCGATAACCGTATTACAATGACGTACCCAGAGGTTCGTAGCTATTTAGCAGATGCTTTTGTTCAGGTAATTCGTGAGCGTTTTCCTGAAGTAGAAGTTATTGCTGGTACAGCGACAGCAGGAATTCCTCATGCAGCATGGATTGCTGATCGTATGGGGTTGCCAATGATTTATGTCCGTGATAAGGCAAAGGGTCACGGTCGTCAAAATCAGATTGAAGGGCATATTGCTGCTGGTCAAAAGGTAGTCGTTATTGAAGATTTAATTTCTACAGGTGGAAGCTCCATCAAGGCAGCAAAGGCTGTTGAATTGGAGGGAGCTGAGGTATTGGGAGTAGTCGCTATTTTTAGCTACCAATTTGCCGATGCAGAACGTGCTTTTACAGAAGCGAACTATCCATTACACACGTTATCCAACTATACAGCACTATTAGAGCAAGCAAAAGATAATGGAACAATCAGTGCTGGACAAGAAAAAGTTTTGTCTCAGTGGAAGGAAAAGCCGCACACGTTTTATAAGGAGCAGGTTTTAAAAACAGAATAGGTTTTAATACAAAAGGACAGTTTTCGAAATGGAAAAAGCTGACGCCCAATGAAGGTTGGGGTCAGCTAATGTCCTAACGAACAGACTTTTCTTGTTGACTACAAAATTGCGCTTATAACTCAATCGGTGTAATGGAAAGCGTACTTATCTTACTAAATACTTTGCCTGTGATGAACCAAGCTTTTTAGCATTTTTATCATCAATCTTTGTTTCAATAAATTCGATCCCCGCTTTTTCCAATCTGATTCGATTTGAATTAAAATGCTGGAAATCAACTAATACAGGCTGCTTACTTTTCTTCATTTCGTGAAGCTGTAGATTTACTTGGACATTGAAGAATGTTTGAGCAATCGTTTGAGTAGCCCCTACTAGCAACAGATTTATGGAAAGAGTACAAATCAAAAACCAACTTGCGTACTTCGTAAATTGCTTATCAGTTTCCAATCCTACCATTGCAATGAGAATGGGTACGAACCACAATTGAGGAACGTATCGCGCCCACCAACATTCAGGATTTATAAATACCGTCAAAAGAATGATTCCACTTACTATTAATACAGGCTTTGCTAATTGTCTACTTCGAAGGAAGAGAGCAAATGAGACAAGGCAGGCTAGTAATACAGCTCCTCCAAACAGAGGACCAAATCCCGCTAAACGAGCATCAGCCCCAATAAAAGCTTGAAATTCCTCAAATGCTACAGTGAACGGCCATTTCATTGTGCTTTCATTAGGTCTTATAATATTTTCTGACTTGGCAAATAAAGATACAAAGAACTTTTCGAACTGATTTTTCCCTTGAAAGTCGGCTGGACTATTAGCTGTCATAATATCTACAGCATGTTCACCGGCTAATGGATAAAATGGATGTCCCTTTGCTAAGAAATTGGTAACGTAGGGATTATAACCAACGATTGCTACCGCTACGAGGCCGCTTGCGACAAGAGAAAGCAGTAGCTTTTTCCAATGTCTATGTTTATCGTACAAGAAAAATAAAACAAGCAATCCACCACATAAAAGAACTGCGTATACAAGAGCGGTGAACTTAATAGCCGTTAGCAGGATAATGGCCGAGCATAGCCCTACTAAAATCCATGGATTAAAACGTTTAAATAAGAGATACCCCAAGGAACAGATGATAAGTACAAGAGATGCTAATTGTCCATCAATATAAAAGGTGACCAGCTGTGTTATCACGACTGGATTGCAGGCCAGAAGTAGTGAGAGGAAGACCGCACGCCTTTTTTTCTCAGGATAGGTATCAAGAATTGCAGCCAAGCAAAGAAAAAACGAAGCAAATAAAAGAATAAAGTTAAACATCTTACTTCCTTCAATTTGATCCGTCAATTTGTACATGACGGTATCAAGCATCCATGGACCTTTTGTGTAATGATTAATCCATAGATGAAAGGGAGTACGGATGTCTTCTCCACTTGAATTATCAAGCTTTTGGGCATCGGTTATGTTTAGTAAAGGTTGGTCATGAACGGGATTCCAGCCATTTTTTAATAGAATAATCGCTTCTTGATGGTAGGTCTGACCATCCCAAGATAGATCATATGTAGCAGTACTAGTATACCAGCTTATTCCAAAAATCAGTCCTAATCCCATTAGCAAAGAAAAAAACATGGTTGCCCTACGAGATGTAAAGAATGTATGTGTCATAACTAGGAGGCAGACAATACTTGCACATACAGCCACCCAGAAGCTAGTCGTTGAGATGGATACACCAAGCAAAAATAAAATCGATGTAGAAAGTACAATTCCTAATAAAAACAGGAGTAAGACAATTCCTATTACAAGAGAGAAGTTAGGTGTTCGGCTCTTCATATCTTTTCTAGTTCCCTCCTAGGCTGAGTAGTCCTGAGACTATTGGTGACAGAAGATGCAATAGCAGTCCTACTAAAACTCCTAAAACAATACCTCCGAGGATTTCCCATTTTGTATGTCCCATACTTTCACGTAAGGTTTCTTTTTCCTCAGCAGTTGCATGGTCTTTTACCAACAAATTAATAGCGGTAGCATGCTTGCCGACAGCTCTCCGCAGTCCGGTCGCATCAATAATAATGATAAAGGTAACAGCGATACCTAGACCGAAAATGGGGTTGGAAAAGCCTTCATTAAGCCCAATTAAGCTGATGGTGGTTACCATAACTGTTGTATGTGTACTAGGAAAGCCACCATTTCCGATTTTCTTTCTTGCTTCTTTCCCAAATTGTACATAGTTGATCATAAATTTAATCGTACCGGATACTAACCAGCCGATAAACGGTGCCAAAACGTATAGCATAAACAATTCCTCCGAATAGATACTAAGAACGTGAAATTACAATGACGCCAATAACAATAATAGCTAAACCAATCAAGCGAACGCCTGAGACAGGCTCTTGAAAAATCCATACAGAAAGCAGGGCTACGAGAACATAGCCCAAAGCAGCCATAGGATAGGCGTAGGAGAGCTGTACTTTTTCAATTGCTGCAATCCAGACAAACGCTGATATTCCATAAAGGGCAAGCCCGACCATAATTGGAATATTGGTTAGATATTGCAATATTTTCATCCAAAACACATCGCTTTTTCCAGAGAGAGCAGAAGCTCCCATCTTCATAGCGACCTGCCCGCATGCACTAAGAATGACTGAAATGAATATAAGAACTTGCGATGGCATAAATGTTTACACAACCTATCTATATTGTTTATTCAAAAATAAGGATAATACTAGCTACTGCAACCACATATAGCAGGACAGTGACAAGAATCGGTTTGTCCTCTAACAATACTTTTTCAGGGCTTCCTCCTTTGTTGCCCATCATAATCAAGTAGAGATAGCGAAAAATACCAAAGATCACAAATGGAATTGTCCACATAAGCTGAATGGTTCGTCCAGAAGTGAAGGTGAATAGGGAGTAACTGATAATAGTTGCTGAAGTTACAATCGTATTTAATTGATTTAATAGTTCTATAGAATAGTTGTCTAATACTTTACGATGACTTCCTTTTTCTTCCTGTAGCAAATAGAGTTCATGTCGACGTTTACTAATCGCCAAGAATAGGGAAAGTAACATTGTGCACAGCAAAAACCACGGAGTAAAAGGAGTGCCAATCATCAAGCTTCCACCGATTGCTCTTAACACAAAACCAGCAGAAATAATCATAACATCCAGAATAACCACATGTTTTAATTTAAAAGAATAGGCAACATTTATCAAAAAATAGAATAATAAAACACTACCAAACCATAAATCGAAGTGAAAAGCAGAAAACAAAGAAGCTATCAGTAGCCCACACCCAAATGCTAGTCCCAAAAATGGGTTTAGTGCGCCTGAAGCCATAGGACGAAAGCGTTTCTCAGGATGATTGCGATCGTTTTTGATATCAGCAAAATCGTTTAGGATATAGACACACCCTGAAACCATGCAAAATAGAAAAAAGGCAATGAGCGACTTGCCAAGCAGATGGATACTTACTTTATGTAGAGAAAATAAGAGGGCAGCAAACACGAGCAAATTTTTTGTCCATTGCTGAGGACGTAACTGGAGAAGTAATAAAAATAAGATATTTTGTTTTGAAGCAACTCTTTCTTTTAATTTAATTGAATTTGATAACACGTATAAATCCCCTGTCTACTTGTTAATGTACCTCTTATAATTGACGAAATTTGTCAAAAAACCGTTACATAAATTGGATTTTGTTGATTCAAAAAAATCGCCAGAGTAAGAATGAATGTTGAAAGTTTTTTATAGTCTTTGTTGTATATATTTTCTGTTTGTGTAGATTTTTGCAAAAGCTTGCTTTACTATTTCTCTAGGTTTTGTAGCCCTAGCCTACACATGTCCTAGAAGAGTAAGATTTTACTATACGACATACGCAAGGACTAGTACAGGTCGATCTTCATTATGTCGTCATGATATGAGATAGGAACGATAATACGGTTGATCGTTGGGGAGGAGTCGTTACCCTTAGCTAGCTATATTCCATGTAGGTGTGGCAGAACCCTACTTGCCAATCTTTGATCGCTATTTGTAAGCACACTACTACAGCTACGGTTCAAATGAAAAAAATTCCATACATCTCTTTATTAAACCACATTGCACATCAAAATCTACACAATATAAAAAAAAAATGGAGTATTTTCTGAAATAACAAAAGCAATCTTCACAGCTGAAGATAAATAAAAAAAGCGGGCTACCATACAGGATAAACCTGCTTTGGATAGCTCGCTTTTGTGTATCTAAGATTGATAAGGACTATCTTATTTAACCAGTCTTTTATACATATACAACATAGCAACTCGCCACGGGAGAATCATCCCATAAGCAAGGACAAAGAATAAACCTGCTGTTTGCATCGGAGTAAACGTATCACCAACCCAGAGTTTAATCACGAGTCGAATTAGCAGCAGAACAAACAAAACAACGATAAACGCATTGGACCGACGCAAAAAGATATGATTTCCTACTTGTTCAAAGCGGGAAGACAAAATAAGTGGAATAGAGAACAAACACCCAATAAAGAAAGCGATAAAATCATAGCTGATAGGTGTGGTCACGCCCGGATAATGAAACATTGCAAAGCCTGTAGCCATAGCAAGGGGTGGGATAATGATCTTACGTGTAGATACAGGTTTTTTTGCTGAACGCAACCGAACAATAATGACTGTGGTTGCCATGAATAGACCAATAAGTATACTAACTACAGTAGGGGAGATGCCAAGAAATGTATTCATCGTTTAGTACGGCTCCCTTCTCGATTCACCCTAAATATTTACCTTTTATCTTACGTCTATACTACAAAAAAAGAAGAGGTGGTGTAAATACACCCCTCCTCCCTAAGTTTTCTTATCTCCACCTGATTGGTAAAATAGTTACGCCATTTTAACAGGGGGTGCCTCTGAAACCTGTCTGACATCCAGGGCATGTCGCTTGCCGTAGTAATAGGAAAGTCCACCGACAACAAGGGAAGCGAAGCCCATTATGAACAAGTAAGCGTGAATGCCCACTAGATCAAGACACAGACCAGTTCCAGCTAATGCTAGTAAAAACCAGGCTCGATCTAGCATGGTTTTAAAGGAGAAGAATCGGCCACGTGATTCAGCAGGCAATTGTTTTTGAAACAGGGTGGCAGTAAGCGGAACAACGGTCCCAAAGCAGAACCCAAATAGCGTATAAGATAAAAGCAATGGTACCAAGCCATACGACAGAGCCATTCCGATTTGGGATAAAGCGAGCAAAAATAGGAAAAGAGTCGACGACATGACTAGGTTTGTTTTTCCGAAAAAGCGCTTGACCAGAATACCGGCAATGAGCGCTGTGAGTCCTTCTGTCGTATAAATCCAGCCCATCAAACCTGGTACTGCAAGCATTTCACTGAAATTGATAACCAATAAATTAGAACCACCAACGAAATATGAGACAACCAAGGCATTCGTAAGACCAAGACTTAACGTCCGATCTGATTTAAGCAGGGAGAAAACCTCTCGAAAAGGCATTTTGATTACCTTACCAGCTGATTTTAATGAGTTGATTACAGGAATATGAACAGGAAGAATAAATAGAATAAGGACAAAATAGCAAGCTAGTGTGATGCTATAAAGCGTCCACAGTTGCATAAAACCAATTAGGATTCCTCCAATCGCCGTTCCACCAATTCTTGCGAGTGTGGAAGCATTTACATAAAATCCGTTGGCGCGAAGTAATTCTTCGTTTGGCACAATTAAAGGTATAGATGCTTGAGCGGCTGGTTGATAGAAGGTGGCGGCCAATTGGATAAAGATTGATGAAGCTATCATCCAGCCTACGGAATCGTAATGAATCGCAAATAGCATACAAATGGGAGCTAAACATCGAATCAAAGTCGCATAAAACAACACGTTTTTTTTCGAAAAACGATCGATCCATTCTCCTGCTTTCGGAGAAAAGAACAGACTGACAAAGAGCCCCACCATTAATAATAAACCCTTCAAAAAATCGGAATCGAATAAATGTTGCAAAAATTTAAGGTTTCCGATAATTCCAATCCACATTCCTGTACCAGCTATAACCTCACCTATAACCAAGCATAAGTAAGATTTATTCCGTGATAAAATAATGACCACCCCTTAACTTGAATGTGTAGGTAAAATATTCAATGTTATTATTATACCAATATTTACATAAATAGGCATATCTTATTTATGGCTTTTTTCTTATCTATGCGAATTAGTTATTTTTCATTCATCACAAATAGAAAGAGAATAAACATCACACACTAGAGTAGAAATCTGGGGGGAGGGAGTGTTTTGGATTTTACAAGCAAAACTGACAAACGAAGAAGACAGCCCTTATTAGTACTTATATGCTATAGTTGCTTTGCCACCCTCACTATATTTTATGGATTGGTTGAAAAGCATAGCTTATTCATTACCTTTGTTGGGTTTCATCTTGTAACCTGTCTAATCATCCCTATTTTTCATGCCTATTGGGAGGGGAACCTTGCGATAAAATGGAGAGAAGCATGGGGCTTGCACAGGCATCAGGAAAGAAAGCTAAAAGGCATTTGGTGGGGCATCATCTCGGGAGTTTTATTGTTTATACTGATTTGCCTTGGTTTTTATGTATTGCTATGGACAGGTGCATCTACAGAGTGGATGCAAAACAAGCTATTTTCTTGGGGATTGACTGAAGAAACAAAGTGGTGGTTTGCCCTATACATGACAATTGGCAACTCGCTGTTTGAAGAAATGTTGTGGAGAGGCTTTCTGCTCGAACGTTTACTTTATAATATGCAGCTATATAAAGCCATTTTACTTAGCAGTTTTTTTTATTCTTTGTATCATTTTATCATTGGAGTTACGTTATTTGGTATAAAGGCTGGTTTGGTTGCTACTTTCCTGGTTTTTTTGACCGGAATGTTTTGGGCATGGTTAAGGAGAAGGTATCAAAGTATCTATCCGACGTGGATCAGTCATTTATTTGCAGACTGGGCTTTAATGTATACAATGTTACGCAATGTACTATAAAAAGAAGTCCCCTGGCCAGGTGTGAGGAAAACTCTCTGGCCAGGGGAACTATTTTTCGATAGACACAGTTTTCACGAGTTTAATCGTTTTGTCTCCTCTTTTGTATGAGGCTGAGATTGCGTTCCATAATAACCTCATTGCGGTCACGTAGGGTATGCTTGTGTACGAGATAATCATCAGCAGGGGTACCGATACTACCAAAAATCAAACCACGACGACTAGCGAGTTCCTGACACTGCTTCAGAAGACTTTTGTCGGTTAAGGGAAGATTCATGCTGTGATACGTTTTTTTCTCCAAAACAGCCTGTATCCGTTCCTGAAGCAGCTGCGTAAACGAATCTACGTTTATGCCTAAGTGATGTAGCTCAGCTTTATTCAAAATTGCTAAGGAGGATGCATTTTGCAGTAATTTTGTTGCCCCGTTAAAGTTACCACGACGATGGTGATAGAGGGCCACAGCAACTTGAATCAGACATACCCAAGTAGACGTACGTTTTTCTGGAGAGAGTGATTTCCAGTATTCCTCTAAAATCTCATGACATTCAAAATAATCTCGATCAGTATGAAAGTGAAGTAGAAATTCTACATATGCAGAAGGATACATTTGATTCGCTCCTGTTAATCCTTGTTTTTCTCTATTATAATAGATGGACTACCCCGGTGTAGAGCGGGAATACAATTCGTTTAGATAAAGGTGGATAAAAAATGACTCAACAAGAAATAGTAGATACACTAAAAGAGAGACGGATGACGGAAATCCTTGAGCTTATTGGTGATGCAAAATCAGGTGAGCTAGAGGAATTAGAACTAGTGGAGAGTCTTGGACTATTGGCAGATGAAACATTAAATAAAGAAGTAATTCGTTTGTTAGAGGAGCTTGGAGTGAACATCATCTATTTGAGCGGTGATGAAGAAGACGAGGAAGAGGAGGACGAGGACGAAGAAGAAGTTTAAGTTTAAGTTTAAGTTTAAGTGCATAGTGTGAGGAGAATGAAAAAGGCACATGCCAAATACTGGCTGTGTCTTTTTCATTTTTATACAATAGATAAAGCTTATTTTTGTGTCCACACTCGATTTTTATTTCGTGTAGCAGGGAATTTCTCCCCTTTTTTTAAGGTAATAATCATTGGGTCCTCTACCCCAGAGCCTGTTTCTCCAATTTCAATATAGACCTGATTTTTCGGTGATTTCTCTCCCTCATGAAACCGGCTATGTTCGCCCATGCCTCCATCACCCCTTTTCCATATGTTATCTATAGTATCTCCTAGAACAAATAGACCCATGTATAAAAAAAGACCCCAAAAAATAGACGATTGTCACCGGTATATTAGCTGATTTTCACTGAACTAGACAGCTGTACCAATCACAAACATCAATCTGTACATAATTTGTTAACGTATCAGACAAAGAAAGGATGATGAGTTTATGGGTTGTGGATGCAGAAGAAGAAGAAGACATGGTTGTGGTCATTGTGGAGGGTTCCGCGATTTCGATGGTGGCTTCGAAAATTGCTTTACTACGAAACATTGGAGAAAAGTTTGCAAATGTGTACCTTTCCACAGAACAGTTTGTGAAGCACCAGCTTTTGATGGAGATGGAGATGGGGACTGCCACGGACATCGCCACCGACACCACCACTGTCATAAAAAATACTAGTTAATTTTGGGGGAGAGAGGCGCTTTTTAGGCGCTTCTCTTGCTTTTTTCGATGTTATTGATGACAGAGATCCCCTCATGATATAGAATCCCTGTCCATCATCTACTATGCATCTGAAATATCCGTAACAGAAGCCTTGTCCAGCAAAAGCAGAAGTGATATGATATACATAAATCCTTAGGTAACATTTCTATAATAAGTTGATTCCGATCAGCATTTGTGATAGGATTTCAAATACATATGATGTGTAGCATATTCCTGCGATGTGCGTTGAGCTAATATGTTTTTAACCTTAAGTGTTTCTAGGGAGACAGAACGCTGTTACCTAATGTCAGGCCCACCTCCTGTATGGGACGCTGGGAAGGCAGAAGGGCGGCTGAGTCACCCACCTGGTCTTTCAGGTTAAAAGAAACATGTATAGCAAGACGGCAGAGCGGGGCGTTATACATACGAAACAAAAAACCTGAAGCAATTGCTTCAGGTTTTTTGTTGTGTAACAAAGTGTTACTCTCATTGATATTGCTGTTTGTTTTTGGCCTTTTGGTTACTATTTTGATCTTTGGATGATTTTTTTGGGGATTTATCCTGTTGTTGCTGATTTTGATTTCCTTGCTGGTTTTGCTGATCGTTCGTATTTTCGATACTTACGATTGTAAGCTGTTGTTCCAAATCGGTTTGTTGTTTAGCATCTGTTACGATTTGGTACATTTGCAAAAATGTAGCCTTTTGCCCCTCAGGTATTCCCTTGATTCGGACAACCATTTCTTGTGGCTCATTTTGCTGCTGAGATTTATTATCTCTTGAATTACCGGTTTCCTGCAAAACATCCCCACCAAGAAAATTGAGAAAATCGTTGTCGTCATCATCGTGGCTATGATCCTGATAATTCTGTCCGGCTCCATTTTGATTTCCTTGCTGGTCTTGCTGCTGTTTTTTATCCGGCTCAAATAGAATACTGAACTCATTCATATCTGTTTGCACGATCCCGATTACTTCCACGTTTTCACCCTCGTTCACTACGTTAATCTACGCTTATGTCATATATGTAGTATGAAACGGAAGCGGTGTAGATATACAGTTCATGGATGAACAAAGAGTCGTGGATCTAGCATTTACTTTTGTTCGTATGCTGAATTATTTTTTAGCTCAGCAACTAAGGTAGCATCTGGAGTAACAAATAACGTCTTTTGTTGCTCATAGGTTACATAGCCAGGTTTAGCACCACTTGGTTTTTTTACATGTCGGATCAGGGTATAATCGACTGGCACTTTACTGCCTTGCTGAGCTTTGCTGAAATAGGCCGCAAGTATGGCTGCTTCATATAAGGTTTGATCACTTACCGTGCGCGATCTGATTACCACATGGGAACCAGGGATATCTTTGGTGTGCAACCATGTCTCAAAGCTAGTCGCCAATTTATTGGTCAGATATTCATTTTGCTTATTATTTTTACCGACTAACAGCGTGGTACCATCTGAAGAATAGTAGGTATCGAGTGCTGGGGCCGTCTCTTTTTTCTTCTTGGAACCGCGTCTGTTTCGATTGCGCAGATAACCTTGCTCCACCAATTCTTCCCGAATTTCTTCTGCTTCGACTAAGCTAGCGTGAGCCAATTGTACAAGAATGCCATCTAGATAGATGACTTCTTGTTCAGCCAAGCTAATCTGCTCTGCTATGAATGCTAGGCTTGCTTTCGCTTTGTTATATTTTTTATAGTAAGCTTGCATGTTTTCCGACGGTGTTTTTAAGGCGTCCAGCGGAATGACAATTGTCTCAGCATTTTCACTGTACCAGTTGGTTGCAATAAGCTCAGTATCTCCTTTTTTTGCTTGATGCATATGAGATAGAATCAGTTCACCATAAAGCCGAAAACGTTCGGCCTCGTGCGCATCCTCGATAGAATGACGTAGCTTTTCAATTTTCTTCTCGTTCTTGTTCTTTTCATTTGTTACCAATCGTAATAGATCCTGTACCTTTTGCTTAACCACGTCTCGCATTGCCTTATGCTCATAAAATCGTTGTAAGCATTCGCTGATCGATGGGAATGTTTCAGTTTCTCTGACTCCCAAATGTGTGAGGGAAGTGATAGAGAAGGCAGCTTTATCACTGGTCGTCTCAATCACAGGTTCATAACGGTGGAGAGTCATTTGTTGCATAAAGCTGGAGAATTCATGCCAAATTGCATCACGTGTAGGTAGTGCTGCACGAGAAACAAGCTCTCTGGCTATCAAGGGGCTAAGCCCGCTAAAACGCTCGACCAGCTGTTTGTCCAATTTTCCTTCGTTCCATTGAAGAGACATCACAAAATCTTGCTCACTTGCGGTAAGTGGGTTCAGCTTATTTTGGGCAGGAGGAGCTACATAGGCTCGACCTGGTAATACTTGTCGATACTGGCTAACTCCATGAGAAACATGGTGAATTCCATCCAGAATCATGTTTGTTTTCACATCTAGCAGAATGATATTACTATGTCGACCCATGATCTCAACCACAATTCGTTTTCTGGTGGTATCTCCCAGTTCATCGCGGGATTTTAGATCAATATAGATTACACGTTCCATTCTATCTTGTGTGATGGCTTCAATTACGCCATTTTCGCAATGCTTGCGCAATAACATACAAAACATCGGAGCTTCCTTTGGATTAATAAATTCCTCTGATGTCAAATGAATGCGTGGATAAGTTGGATTTGCTGAAATTAACAATTTTAAGGTACCTTGGGTTGAACGTACCTGCATAACGATATCGCTTGGATGCGGTTGATGTATTCGCGTAATACGGGCCCCTACGAGCATGGATAGCTCATGGACGACCGCTCTAGTTACTAATCCGTCAAAAGCCACATTCTTCACCTCTTGCTTCCTCTACCTAGCAGTAGCTATTTCCTCAGTGTAGCATACAGGGAAGATCAACCCAAGTAGGAACAGCAATTTTGTAACGGGAAGTCAAGTTGACACTAGGCTGTATTCTCTCCTATAATAAATTAACGATTTTATGTCTGTGGGTGGAACCAGATGATTTCTATGACAGGCTACGGCCGAAAAGAAATAGAACGTGGATCTATGCGTTTAACGGTGGAAATGCGCGCGGTCAATCATCGTTTTTGTGAGATTATTGTTCGTTTGCCCAAAATTTGGACCATGCATGAAGAACGAGTGAAAAAGCGGATTGCAACGAAAGTGCGCCGTGGGCGAGTGGATGTTACCGTCTCGCTAGAAGCCGTTCGGGACGAGTCTTCCGAGGTTCAGATTGATTGGAGCACAGCGCAATTTTATGTTACGGCAGCCAATCAGCTAGTGGAACGTTTTGGTTTGCCTGAGACTCTTCACGTGAAAGATCTGATGCGTATGCCTGGTGTATTGATAGAAGCCAGTGTACCTGAGCTTTCTGATGAAGAGGTGGAACAGTTATTAGATGAGGTAACAGATGCTGCTTTAGCTGAGCTCTATGTCATGAAGAGTACAGAAGGGAGTCTCTTGCAGCTTGATCTGATACGACGCCTCGAATACATTAAGTCAACGACCCACACTTTGCAGGATATTGCTCCTGAAGTACGAGAGCAGTATCGCAATCGCCTGAAAAATCGCCTTGATGAAATCATGGAAGATCATATGCTAGATGAATCTAAAATCTTTCAAGAGGTGGCATTATTTGCTGAAAAGGCCGATATCTCCGAAGAAATTACGCGTTTGTTAAGTCATTGTGAGCAATTTTTGGAACAAATACATAGCTCGGAGATTATTGGACGCAAATTGGACTTTCTATTGCAAGAGATGAACAGAGAGGCTAATACAATCGCGTCAAAAGCGAATCATTTACAGATTCAGCGCTTGGCAGTTGAAGTGAAGACCGAACTGGAAAAAATGAGAGAACAAGTGCAGAACGTTGAGTGAGGAAGGGTGCCAATCTCTATGGGGATTAAGTTGATAAATATCGGGTTTGGAAATATCGTGAATGCAAATCGCATCATTTCGATTGTAAGTCCTGAATCCGCACCAATTAAACGAATTATACAAGAAGCAAGGGATCGCAATATGCTTGTTGATGCTACGTACGGACGCAGAACGCGTGCTGTGATTATCACAGATAGTGATCATGTCATTTTATCAGCGGTACAACCGGAGACGGTTGCCCAACGTCTAACCAATAAAGATGACGAGTCTGATGAATAAGGTAGGAGTTGAAACAAAGATTATGGATAAGGACCACGGCCTTCTGTTAGTTTTGTCGGGGCCATCTGGAGTGGGTAAAGGAACGGTTTGTAAAGCACTTCGTGAATATATGCCGCAACTTATCTACTCTGTATCTGCGACAACCAGACAACCACGTGTGAACGAAGTGGATGGGGTAAACTATTTCTTTAAAGAAAAAGAAGAGTTTAAGCGTATGATGAAAGAAGATGAGCTTCTTGAATGGGCAGAGTATGTTGGTAACTACTATGGAACACCTAGACGTTTTGTAGAAGATACGCTCGCTACTGGACGAGATGTCATCCTAGAAATTGAAGTGCAAGGAGCCATGCAGGTAAAAGAAAAATTCCCGCAAGGCATTTTCTTATTCTTAGCACCTCCTGATCTGGAAGAGTTACAAAACCGCATTGTTGGACGTGGTACGGAAACGGAAGAATCCATTAAGAATCGGATGGCGATGGCGCGTACTGAGATTGAGATGATGAATCATTATGATTATGTTGTCGTTAATGATGAGATCTCACATGCATGTGAAAAGATCAAATCCATTGTAACTGCCGAGCATTTGAAAAAAGATCGTCAGGTTCATAAATTTTTGAAATGGCTTAAGGAGGTATAATACATGTTATATCCATCGATTGATAAACTTGTAGACAAAGTAGGTAGCAAATACACATTGGTGACACTGGCTTCCAAGCGAGCACGTCAGCTTCGTGAAGAAAATGATATGCAGGTTGAAAAACCTTTCTCGAAAAAATTTGTTGGGCAATCGTTAGAAGAGATCATTTCTGACAAATTACCGTACGAGACTCCAGCTGTAAAATAATACTAGAAAAGTCTCTAGACAAAGGTTTGTTATAGGTCGACAAGCTCTCTTTATGTTCAATACATAAAGGGAGCTTGTTGTTTTTGTAGTACTTTTTAGCGTTAATTACTATGAGTATGAAAGTGAGTATGAAAAAACGTTATCAAAAAAATGATAACGTTAAAAAGGCTTATTTTAGGATGTAGGTATAAAAAATCCTATGGCATCAATTTCACTTCCCGATCTTCCAAAGAAACCACCAATATTTGCAGCGTCAATCTCAAAGGGACTTCCCCCGTTTCCACCGTAAGAACCATACGTACGCTTATTTGTCGTAATGGTAAGTTGATCTACACGGCTACCAGTGCGACCAGTAATCCGGATGATATACTCATCATCTTCAAAGAAAACAATGGCTTGAGTGCCTCCATTTCCTCCATGGAATTCTTGTGGGGCTCTTCTTCCATCTAAATAATCGTAAATACCCTGAATAGCATCAATTCTACTGCCATGACGAATGTAGAAGCCTGCTAATCTTTTCACATCAGTATGATCATCATTGAAGGGGCTACCGCCACTGCCACCAAATAGTGTAGATTTTCTCCAAGACATACCTGATCGCTCCTTTTGAAAGTGAACTTTGAATCAATTTAAATATAATCCAATAAATGTAATTTATACATATATTTTCAATTTTATAAATTAGGAGTAATTTTTTACTGTCATTTTTACAAATAAACTGTAACTTTTTTGCTTTTTCTGTGACTAATGTCAGATACAAAAATTCGCAACAGAAATCAGGAGGTACCAATGAATACGTTAAGTATGAATATTATGAACAAACTTTTAATGTGACCCTAAAGCGACTCTATTTCTCCAAAGTTTTTACAAAGAGAAGGCGAGAGCATATAAATTTCAAGAGGTTATGGACTGGTCATATAGTGGAATGAATTACGAAATACAAAAGGGGAGTATGGTTCAATTTTCTCTTCAAGATAAGCAAGATGCTATACGTATAGGGGTTAATGGTAATGGTGAGATTTTTACAATTTTTGTAGACCTTCATAATAAATAAATGGACAACCAAACAAAGTCCTTGCTATTACGCAGGGGTTTTTGTGATTAATCTCAGCTGTGCAAGTTAATGATATGTGAGGAAATTGCTTCATGATGGTGGAGAGGGGAATGTACAATTGGGGCAAAATTGAGACCAAAATAGGTAAAAGAGGTTACAAAAGGTTATAAAAAATATATACTCGAAAGCAGAGAAAGCCAATATAACAATAAAATTTATACGATAACTGTAATGCATGCAAAACACTCAACCACTTTTTGAAGGTTGTTTTTTTGCGTAGGATGGCGTGAAAGGAGCTGTACCATGAGTATCTTACAACATAAAGAGATTGTTCTGGGTGTGTCCGGTGGAATTGCCGCCTATAAAGCGGCGGCCTTAACAAGTAAATTGACACAGGCAGGAGCCAAGGTAAGCGTCGTGTTGACGGCTAATGCTTGCCGATTTGTACAACCGATTACATTTGAAGCATTATCGCATCGCCCTGTTTATACGGATACGTTTACGGAACCGGTTCCAGGAGTAATCTCTCATATAGATGTAGCGGATCGAGCTGACTTGGTCATACTCGCCCCTGCTACAGCTAACATTATCGGAAAATATGCAAACGGAATTGCTGATGATATGCTCTCAACCATGTTATTAGCTACGACTGCTCCCGTCATGGTAGCACCGGCTATGAATGTAAATATGTATAATCATCCTGCTGTCCAAGCTAATATGCAACGCTTGCTTTCCTATGGAGTGACGATGGTAGAGCCTAATGAGGGAATGCTGGCTTGTGGATGGGTTGGCAGAGGGCGCTTGGCCGAACCTGAAGAAATTGTAGAAGCGGCTATTCGTTTTTTTGAACAGAAAGAAGTAACTACGAAATCAGTACATGCAGCATCTCATCAGGACCTACAAGGGAAAAAAATCGTTGTGACAGCAGGACCTACCCGCGAAAAAATTGATCCAGTACGTTATATTTCAAATTACTCGAGCGGAAAGATGGGCTATGCGATTGCAGAAGCAGCTCGTGATCGTGGTGCAGATGTTACGTTAATTAGCGGGCCTACAGCCCTTTCCATCCCTTCTGGAGTTACTTTTGTCCCGGTCGAGTCGGTGCAAGAAATGCTGGATGCAGTCTTACAGGTTTATCCACAGGCGGATGTTGTGATCAAGTCAGCTGCTGTATCTGATTATCGTCCAGAACAAGTGTACACGCATAAGGTAAAGAAAACGGAGAGCGAAGATTTTTCGCTTTCATTAGTAAAAGCTCCAGATATTCTTCGTACGTTAGGAGAACAGAAAACACATCAAATGCTAGTCGGCTTTGCAGCGGAAACGCAGGAGGTCGAGAAGCATGCGCTAGATAAAATGCGTCGCAAAAACTTGGACATGATTGTAGCAAATGATGTGTTACAGGAAGGTGCTGGTATGGGTGTTGATACCAATATTGTAACGATCTATCAACAAGATCAAGCACCTATTCGTCTCAATAAAATGAGTAAGCGGGACGTAGCGGAACGCCTTTTAGATGCAATGAAACAGAATTTGCAAGCAGGAGTTCAAGAGTCGTGATGCCACATGAGTAATCATCAAATGAGAGCAAAAGTCATTGTAGATGTCCCAACAATTCGCACCAATCGACCGTATGACTATGCTGTTCCCTTGTGGCTACAGCCGTTGATTGCAGTGGGAAGCCGTGTTGTTGTACCATTTGGGCCTCGTAAGGTTCAAGGGTATGTCATTGGATTGATACAAGGGCAAGAGATAGATCATGACCCCGATGGTCCGGGCATGTTAAAAATAAAAGAAGTTGAAAAGGTATTAGACGATGTTCCGCCACTCTCCCTTGAATTAATTCATTTGGCAGAATGGATGAGCCATCGCTATTTATGCCCACTTACTATGTCGATTGCTGCGATGTTGCCGGCGGTTTTAAAAGGTAAAACAGAAAAATGGTACATGCTCGCAGATGAAGTGAATGAAGAACTAGTAGCAAAACATCCTTTGTTACACTATTTAGTACATCAAGGAAGCCTGTTGCAAGCAGAAGCAGAGAAACAATTCCCTGTAGATAGCAAGCTAGTTCCCAAATGGATTAAAAGTGGATTAATCGTTAGTGAATATCAGGTGAAAGATCGGCTGACACATAAAAAAGTAGCGCATATACAGCTAGCAATCGATGAGATAAGAGCATGGGAGCTCATGGAGAACATACCAAAGCGTTCCTATCGGATGCGAAATGTACTTGAATTTCTGTTGAATCAGCAACAGGCACAAGAAATAAGAGAGTCATATCCAATCAAGGATGTAATAGAGAAGCTATCTATTACACGTTCGACGCTTACAACGATGCAACAAAAAGGCTGGATAGCGATAGAGCAGAAAGAAGTAGGCAGAGATCCTTACGCCAATCGTACTTTTTCACCACCGCCAAAGCATATATTGACGGAAGAACAGGAACATAATTTAGCGGCCATTTTGCGTTCCATCGAGCAAGAAGAATATCATTCCTACCTGCTACATGGTGTAACGGGTAGCGGTAAAACAGAAGTGTATATGGAAGCAATTGAACATACGTTAGCGAAAGGTCGAGAAGCAATCTTTTTGGTGCCTGAAATTTCGTTGACACCTCAGATGGTAGAGAGAATCAAGGGACGTTTTGGTGATAATGTAGCTGTATTACACAGTGCGTTATCACAAGGAGAGCGATATGATGAGTGGCGCAAAATTTTGCGGCAGCAGGTACAGGTTGTAGTCGGAGCTCGTTCGGCCATCTTTGCTCCTTTTCGTAATCTGGGTCTGATCATCATGGATGAGGAGCATGAGGGTTCCTATAAACAGGAAGAGACTCCAAGATACCATGCTAGGGATGTGGCCATGTGGCGAGCACAAACCAATAAAGGTGTGCTTATTATGGGGAGTGCTACACCCGCTTTGGAAACCTATGCATTGGCAACACGAGGACGCTATGACTTGTTATCCATGAAGTCGCGGGTAGGGAATAGACCTCTTCCAAAAGTACATGTGGTTGATATGCGGGAAGAGATGAGAGATCAGAATCGATCCATGTTTAGCAGGACCTTGCATCAAATGATTGAGGATCGTCTTCAAAAGCAACAACAGATTGTTATTTTTTTGAATCGTAGAGGCTTCTCTACTTTTGTCATGTGCCGTTCCTGTGGATATACATTGGCTTGTCCACATTGCGATATCTCACTTACTTATCATCGAACAAATCATACAGCTCGCTGTCATTACTGTGGGTATACCATTTCTCAGCCAAAGCATTGTCCAGAATGCCAAAGCGATCACATTCGTTTTTTTGGTACAGGTACACAAAAGGTCGAGGAAGAATTGGCTAAATTATTTCCCGGTGTTCGCGTCATTCGGATGGATGTGGATACCACTTCCAAGAAGGGAGCACACGAAGCATTACTGAACAAGTTTCGTACTGGTCAAGGTGATATTTTATTAGGTACACAAATGATTGCGAAGGGTCTTGATTTTCCACGTGTAACGCTAGTGGGAGTAATAGCGGCTGATACTTCCTTATACCTGCCGGATTTTCGCGCGGCAGAAAAAACGTTTCAGCTTCTAACCCAGGTAGGGGGGCGAGCAGGTCGTCATGAGCTTACTGGGGATGTAGTTGTGCAAACATATACACCTGAACATTACAGCATCCAACATGCAACTCGGCACGATTATGAATCCTTTTATCAAGCTGAGATGATCCATCGTAAGAAAACGGGCTACCCGCCATTCTATCGTCTAGTCTTGATTACATTCTCGCATGAAGATGTTCCTATGGTGATTCGGGCTGCGGAACAGTACGCTGCTTATCTACGACCGCGGCTGGCACAGACAACCGTTATATTGGGGCCTGTGGCCTCGCCAATTGCCCGGATCAAAGATAGATTTAGGTTTCAGATCATGTTAAAATATCGTGATGAACCGAAAATATTTGATCTATTGGCGCAAACTACGCTACATTTTGATGATTGGATGAAACAAAACAAAGTGTTGTCCACGATAGATGTCGACCCACAGATGCTACTCTAATCAGATCAAATGCTACTTATGTTGGATATAGATAAAGGAGGCCTTTTTATGGCAATTCGCAACATCGTAAACCATCCTGATCCTATTTTAAGAGAAAAAGCAATACAGGTAACGAAATTTAACAGTAACCTGCACAAATTGCTTGATGATATGAAAGATACAATGTACGAAGCAAACGGAGTAGGGATTGCGGCCCCACAGGTAGGTATTTCTAAAAGAGTATTCGTGATGGATTGCGGCGATTTCTATGTAGAAGCGATCAACCCTGAAATCATTGAGTTTAGCGGTGAGCAATTTGAGAATTATCCGGAGGGGTGTCTAAGCATCCCAGGCCTACATGGTGATGTTCGTCGCCATATGCTGGTGAAAATGCGTGCACAAGACCGTGACGGTAACTTCTATGAACTAGAGGTAGACGATCTAGAAGCTCGTTGTATTCAACATGAACTGGATCACTTGAACGGTGTTTTATTCATTGACATTGCCGAAAAAGTATATCCTGCAACAGAGGGCAAGGAAGGGGTTTAGGGTCTTGAAAGATACTCGAATTCTTTTTATGGGAACCCCTGATTTTTCTACACAAAGCTTGCAAGCCTTAATCACGAATGGCTATCAGGTTGTAGGTGTTGTCACACAACCGGATCGTCCGGTCGGCCGAAAACGCGTGCTGACCCCTCCTCCGGTAAAGGAGCTAGCACTTCGTTATGGGTTACCTGTTTATCAGCCGGAAAAAATTAGGGAGAGCGAAGCCGTTCAAAGCGTGTTGGATGCCACTCGTCCCGATTTGATTGTAACAGCTGCCTATGGTCAAATTTTACCTACCTCATTATTGGAAGCTCCTAAACATGGATGCATTAATATACATGCCTCCTTGCTACCAAAATATCGTGGCGGTGCGCCAATTCATGCCAGCATTATCAATGGCGAGAAAGAGACAGGGGTTACCATTATGTATATGGTACAAGCTCTGGATGCAGGTGACATGATCTCGAAAGTGATTGTGCCGATTGAAGAGCGCGATACAGCAGCTAGCATGTTTGAAAAGCTAGCAACAGCCGGCGCAGATTTATTGATCGATACGTTGCCAAAGCTATTGAATGGTGAGATCACACCAGAGCCACAAAACCATGAGGAGGCTACCTTTGCGCCTAACATTAAGCGTGAGAACGAGCGACTAGATTGGAATAAATCGGCTCAGGAAATTTATAATCAGGTGCGTGGTATGAACTCATGGCCTGTTGCCTTTACTACGTTTGAAGAAAAAGTGTGGAAAATTTGGTGGGCAGAAGTGGTGGAGCTAGCTGGCCAATTAGCTACCCCTGGAACCATCATTGACCGAACAGAAGATGGCCTAATCATTGCTTGTGGAGCAGGAAGTATTATCTTGAAAGAAATCCAACCAGAAGGCAAAAAGCGAATGAGCGTGTATGATTTCTTACGCGGTGCAGGCGCTTCCATTGCTTTAGGTTCGAAAGTAGGAGAATAGATTCGTGTCAAAAACGAGAAGTACAACAGCGCGTGAAGTTGCTCTAGATGTTCTGGTCCGAGTAGAAGAGAACCAATCCTATAGTAACCTAGAATTAAAATATGCTTTAAGTGAAGCAGGTCTTTCCAAAGCAGATATAGGTTTGGTAACCGAACTTGTTTATGGAACAATTCAACGCCGAATGACGTTAGATGAAGTGATTGGTCAATTTGTAAAGGGTGGCACAAAAAAACTCCAGGGCTGGGTTCTACAATTATTACGGATGAGCTTGTATCAGGTTCGTTTTTTGGATCGTGTTCCAGATCGAGCAGCTGTACATGAAGCAGTTGAAATTGCTAAAAAGCGCGGACACAAAGGCATTTCCTCATTGGTAAATGGGGTTTTGCGCAATATCCTTCGCCAACCAGAGGCATGGGAGAAGCTACCTAAAGGTGTAACAAAACAAATTGCGGTAACTGAGTCACATCCAGAGTGGCTGGTAAAGCGTTGGATTAAACAATATGGTGAAGAAACCACCAAAGCAATTTGTAACAGTAATAACCAAGCGCCTATGCCAACCATTCGAGTGAATCGTTTGCAAACATCAGCCGATGCGTTGTTACAAGAAATGAAAGAAGCATTCCCGGAGGCTACAAAATCTGAGCTAACGCCAGATGCCCTGTTGTTACACAGTGGGCATGCAGCAGGCTCTTCTTGGTTTCGAGAAGGATTTTGTACCATTCAGGACGAAAGTTCTATGCTAGTAGCTCCTGCTTTGCACCTTACTCCAAACCTGCGAGTTCTGGATGCTTGTGCGGCTCCAGGGGGGAAAACGACTCATATTGCAGAGCTGATGAGTAATCAAGGAGAGATTCTAGCTTGCGATGTACATCCTCATAAACGCGAGCTAATTGAGCAAAATGCTAAACGCCTAGGAATTAATATTATTACAACAATGGTAGCGGATGCGGCCGATTTGCCAGATCGTAACGTAGGTCAATTTGATCGGATTTTACTAGATGCTCCGTGTAGCGGATTTGGTGTCATTCGTCGCAAGCCTGACCTGAAATGGAATAAGACAACAGAGGATATACGAGCGATCTCTGAGATTCAGTATGATTTACTGGAGCGCGTTGCTCCTTTACTTAAACCAGATGGTTATCTCGTTTATAGTACATGCACGATCGATTCTCAGGAAAATCAAGATGTGGTGGATCGTTTTATCGCTCAATATCCAGAGTTTGAGCTGGACAAAACATTGACAGAAGACCTACCTACAGGCATAACCGAAAAAGTGGATGCAACGAAGGGGTATGTACAGATTTTGCCACACCACTTTAATAGCGATGGATTCTTTATTGCCAGATTAAAACGTGTTCGTACTTAAATTAAATACTGAACTGGTTTAACAGGCTATATCAGGTGGCAGGAATCAGGTCTCTTTGTGAAAAAAAAAGTCAAGTGGAAATCTGCAATTGCGGCTTTCCACTTTTCCTTTTCCGTCACAAAGGGTACAATGAGTGAATGGGGTTTGTTTCTGACTCCCAAATACATGTAGTTACGACTAGTAAAAAGGTGAATCTTACAATGAACATTACGTCATTTACAGACAATAAACCCTTGATCTATAGCTTGCATCTTGAAGAAATGAAACAATGGCTAGAAGAGAACGGGGAAAAAGCATTTCGTGCTGCACAAATTTTTGACTGGTTATATGTAAAACGAGTAACAGAATTTGAAGAGATGAGTAACCTGTCGAAAGCCTTGCGCGATAAATTAAATGAGCAGTTCCGTATCAAAGCGTTAACCGAAATCACACGTCAGGAATCAGCGGATGGAACAATCAAGTTCTTATTCCAACTGATAGATGGTCATGCCATTGAAACAGTAATCATGCGTCACAATTACGGAAATAGCGTATGTGTAACAACACAGGTAGGCTGTCGCATTGGCTGTACGTTCTGTGCATCAACATTGGGTGGCTTAAAGCGAAACCTGGATGCTGGAGAGATTGTGGCTCAGGTATTGCAAGCCCAACGCGCCCTAGATGCAGATGAAGGACGTGTAAGTCATGTAGTTGTAATGGGAATTGGCGAACCATTTGAGAATTTTGAACCACTGTTATCCTTCTTGAACATCATTAATGACAACCGTGGATTAAATATAGGTCAACGTCATATTACGGTTTCCACCAGTGGAATTGTGCCAAAGATTTATGAATTTGCCGAACGTGGAGGTCAGGTGAATCTGGCTATTTCTCTTCACGCTCCTAACACGGAGCTAAGAAGTAAGCTAATGCCGATCAACCGTGGATTCCCATTGGAAAAATTAATGGAAGCTTGTCGTCATTATGTAGCTCAAACAGGGCGTCGTATCTCTTTTGAGTACGGACTGTTTGGTGGACAGAATGATCAGCCGCACCATGCGGAAGAATTGGCTGAGTTAATTGGTGATATGCTTTGCCATGTTAACTTAATACCTGTTAATTACGTTCCTGAACGTGATTATGTTCGAACGGCTAAGAATGATATTTTCACCTTTAAACGCATTTTAGACGATCGCGGTATAAACGTTACAATTAGACGAGAGCATGGCAGTGATATTGCGGCTGCTTGCGGTCAATTGCGTGCGCAACACGCGAAAGAAACGGCAGGGTGATAAAGTATGGAAATAGCGATGAAATCGCATGTAGGATGCGTCCGACAAGTAAATGAAGATTTTTATGCCTGCGCAGTTGACCTGGCTGGACGTGTACTTGCAGTTGTCGCAGATGGCATGGGAGGTCATCAAGCTGGCGATGTTGCGAGCAAAATGGCGGTTGAACGCATTTTAAAAGAAATGAAAAAAGTTGAGCACAACATGGCTCCACTAGAAGAGCGAGAATTATTGATGGATGCTTTACTTCTTGCTAATCAAGAGGTGTACGAGTATGCTGAGGCTCATCCTGAGTGTAACGGGATGGGAACCACGGTCGTTGCTACTCTAGTAGGAAATGATGCCGGGGTCACAGCACACATTGGTGATAGTCGGTTGTATCTTTATAAGGAAAATGAGCTGATTCAGCATACAGAGGACCATTCCCTTGTACAGGAATTGTTAAAAAGTGGGCAAATTAATCAAATGGAGGCGTCCCTACATCCTCAGCGCAACGTCCTGATGAGAGCTCTTGGTACGGAGGATCATGTTCGAATTGATCTCGGACAGTTTGAGTGGTCAGATGGAGAGGTTGTGCTGCTTTGCTCAGATGGATTATCCAATAAAGTACCAGAAGATATCATGGAGGAATGGTTAGCTAAACCGGTACCTCTGCAACAAAGCGTGGACGCACTCGTTCAATATGCTCTGGACGCAGGGGGAGAAGATAATATTACTTGTGTGGCCATACGTAATAGAAAGAAGCCTTCGCAAGTCTGTGAGAAAGAGGGGGGAGGAGAATGCAAGGTCAGCGACTAGGTGGGCGCTATCAACTTGAGGAAGTAATTGGTGGCGGCGGAATGGCTATTGTTTACAAAGCCAGAGATCTTGTGTTAAATCGAATCGTTGCCGTCAAATTGCTAAGACCCCAATTTGGCACGGACGAAGACTTTGTAGAGAGATTTCGCAGAGAAGCGCAAGCGGTAGCAAGTCTTTCGCATCATAATATCGTTAATGTTTATGATGTTGGGCAAGATGATGATATTCATTACATGGTGATGGAATATATCGAAGGCTCAACATTAAAGGAGATTATTACAGCTCAAGGCGGCATGATGATGAGTGAGGCAGTTCGAATTGCGATGCAGGTGTGTGACGCATTAGATCACGCCCATCAAAACCAGATCATTCATCGAGATATTAAGCCGCATAATATCATGATTGGAACGAATGGTCGTGTGAAAGTAACCGATTTTGGGATTGCCCGTGCGGTTACCTCACAGACGATTACACAGACGGGTTCTGTACTTGGCTCAGTCCATTATTTTTCACCAGAACAAGCCCGTGGAGGAATTACCGCGGAGAAATCAGACATCTATTCCCTCGGAATTGTGCTGTATGAAATGGTTACGGGCACGTTGCCATTCTCAGGAGATTCTCCAATTACCGTAGCGCTCAAGCATTTACAAGATCCATTACCAGAGCCACGTAAATTAAATCCAGCTATCCCACAAAGCTTGGAGAATGTTATTATTCGTGCTTTGGCTAAGGACCCATTCCAACGCTACAAATCTGCACGGGAAATGTATGAAGACTTGGAAACGTGCTTGTCAACAGAGAGACGCCATGAATCAAAACTTACGTTTGCAAGTGATATAGATGATGAAGAAACACGGGTCATTTCAGCAATCACGCCAGATATGCTGGTGAAGAATAAACAAGATAGCTATCAACCGAGAACCTATCCTACCCGTACTCCTCAAAAGGTAGGAATCCCGGAGGAGCGATATAGAGACGAGGAGGAAGAGGAGGAGGAGAACGTGGCTAACAAGAAAAAGGGCATCTGGTGGAAACGAAGCCTTCTTTGGTCTGGTATCGCTGTTCTATTCGTTGTTTTGGCCATTTTTGGTTTTAATCTTGCAATGAAGCTACTCACTGTTCCAGAAACAGATGTACCTAATGTGATAGGAATGACGATGGAGCAAGCCGAGACTACTTTAAAAAATGCTGGATTAAGTGCTGCGTTTACTGAGGCCTTTAATGCTGAAGAGAAGGGTAAGGTTTTTGAACAAGACCCAGCGGCAACAAGGCGTGTCAAAGAAAATAGCACGGTAAATGTAATGATTAGTAAAGGGAAACAACAAATTCCGACTCCGAACTACGTGGGTATGTCTCAACGAGAAGCGGAACAAAAGGCGCATTTAGATAACTTTAAGGAAGTAAAAATTGTTACAGAAGAAAGTAGTGATGTGCCAGCTGGTCAGGTAATAAATCAGGATCCGGTTGCAGATCTTAAAATTGCTCCTGTGGATAAAATTTTGACTTTAACAGTTAGTGTAGGGAAAAAACGAACAAAGGTACCTAATTTCGTGGGTAAGTCTTTTGAGTTAGTTAAATTGACGCTTGACAAATCACTAAAAATAGGAGATATCAAGGATCAAGGTTCTTATGAGGTCCGGGAAATGGGTGTTATCCTCTCAACAGATCCACCTGCTGGTTCTGTAGTTGAAGAAGGAACGCAGGTTAACTTTGTCGTAAGTAGTGGACAATGGCCTTCTGATGCTAAGATTGTAAGTGTTCCTGTTCATGTCGAGCATGATCCTGTCGATGTACCTTCTGCAACAATTGAAATTGTTGTGAACGATGCTCGGAAAAAAGAACAGAAACCCATTCATCAAACTATATCAGAAAGCACTGACTTTAACGTTGAAGTAGTCTTATCACCAGAAACGAACGCAAAGATTGAAGTCAAAAAGAATGGTGAGACAATCAATACCGTGGATGTTGATTATCAATCGTATCCGTAAAACGCTGGAGGTACCTGCATGCCAGAAGGGCGAATTGTAAAAGCATTAAGTGGATTTTATTACGTGGCCGATCAAGCGAATCCAGAGCGGATCGTCCAATGCCGTGCGCGTGGCTTGTTTAAAAAGAAAGGGGCAAAGATTACCCCTTTAGTTGGCGATTGGGTCGTATTTGAGGCACCAAATGATCGAGATGGGTATGTGATGGGGATAGGAGAGCGAACAAGTGAGCTGATTCGCCCTTCTATTGCCAATGTTGATTTAGCTGTCTTGGTGTTCTCTGCTAAAGAGCCTGACATGAGTCCGTTGCTATTGGATAAATTCCTTGTGCATACAGAGCATGCTGGCATTGAGGCAATTATCGTTATTACGAAGGCAGATTTGTTGGAAGAGGGAGAATGCAAAAGGCTTGTAGCGGATTATGAAAAGGTGGGATATCGAGTGATTCCCACCTCCATTCTTGACAAGCGTGGTGTAGAACAAGTACGTGAAGAGTTGATCGGAAAGCTAGCGGTATTTGCTGGACAATCAGGAGTAGGTAAATCGTCTTTGCTAAATGCTATTTTTCCAGGAATAAGCCTACAAACAGGAGAAGTCAGCCAAAAGCTAGGACGTGGTCGACACACTACTCGCCACGTAGAGCTACTACCACTAAAGGAAGGTGGCTACGTCGCTGATACACCTGGATTCAGTTCATTAGATTTTATCAATATGACCGAGCTAGATTTGGCGCAAGCATTCCGTGATTTTGAGCAACGAAGCGATGAATGTAAGTTCCGAGGATGTTTGCATATAACGGAACCAAACTGTGCTGTTCAGGCGGCTTTGCAAGCTGGTGAAATCGTTGAACATCGTTATAAACATTATCTACAGTTCATGGAAGAGTTGAGAGAATACCTGAGGAGGAACAAACAATGGTAAAAATCGCACCATCTATTCTATCAGCTGATTTTGCTCGCTTGGGAGACGAAATTAAAGACGTTGAACGTGGAGGGGCTGACTGGATTCACGTAGACGTAATGGATGGTCATTTTGTCCCTAATATTACGATAGGTCCCTTGATCGTGGATGCGATCCGTCCAATCACACAACTCCCACTGGACGTACATCTGATGATTGAAGAACCAGATCGTTATATCGCTCAATTTGCCAAAAGTGGAGCAGATTACATCACGGTTCATCAGGAAGCTTGTCGACATCTACATCGGACCATTCATCACATTAAAGAACAAGATGTAAAAGCAGGGGTTGTTCTAAACCCAGCAACTCCAATTCATACGATCGAACATGTGCTAGAAGATTTGGATTTGGTTTTATTGATGACTGTCAACCCAGGCTTTGGTGGCCAGAAATTTATACATAGCGTATTACCAAAAGTACGTGATTTACGCTATTTATTAAATGAACGTGGTCTCTCCCATGTTGACATTGAAATTGATGGTGGGGTAAATGCCCAAACAGCCCGCTTGTGTGAAGATGCTGGTGCGACTGTACTTGTTGCAGGTTCTGCTGTTTATAATCAAACAGATCGAGCGAAGGCGATTGCTGAGATTCGCGGGTAACAAAAAAAGGATGATTCTCTTGTTTTACAAAAGAGAGCATCCTTTTTTTGTTACTGTTTCACGCACTTTTGACATCGTTTGAGAGTAAAATATATTATAATAAATTATTACCATATTATGGCGATAGGAAAGCGAGATGAATGAGATCAAAATAAACAAACGATGATGACCAGCAATATATTTTGGGGAGGATTGCTTATGAAGCTTACGGTCCTGTATGACGGACAATTTTGGGTAGGTGTCATTGAGTACGAAGAGAAAAACAAGTTGAAAGCAGCTAGAAATTTGTTTGGTGCAGAACCCAAGGATGCAGAAATACTGGAATTTGTACAAAAGGATTTACGGGACTTATTGGATAGGGCGACAATTTCCGCCGTTTTAGCACTTGATAAGAAAGAACGAAGGATAAATCCAAAACGAATGATTCGAGAAGCAAGAAAAGAAATAAATAATCGAGGAGTCTCAACAAAAGCCGAACAAGCCATTCAGCAAGATTTAGAAAAACGGAAAAAAGAAAGAAAGGTTCTCTCCAAGGAACGAAAAGAGGAAATAGCTACATACAAGAGAGAGGTAGCAAGAAGGAAAGCAAAAGAGAAGCATCGTGGACACTAAGAATCTAAGGTTGTATATGCAACTTTAATGAGCAATGAGTTGAAAAAAGCATGGATTGAAGGTAACAAAATTGGTCATTTTTGTACCGGGTCTTTTTTCCTTATCAAGGATCAGGCTAAATGACATTTCAACGGAATGCAATCATAGTTACAGCTTTTGGACAGTGTGAATAATAGTAATGCGCACTTTGAAGCTAAAAGGTGCGCATTTTTATTTTTACATGCATAATAGCTACTATTTTTATGTAGCAATTTTATAAAGAACAGTTATTTATGCATAAATAATGCATAAAAAACAAAAAAATGCATAAAAGGTGCTACTCACGAGGTTATAAAGGCGAGTATATGTGAATAGATGATCAGTTTTGATCGCACACTATACAAAGATTTTGTTAGAAATGAAGCTAGTACATAGAAGAATCATGATCAGATAAATACTTTACTTTATAAAATACAAAAAAATATTATTAAATTTTACTTTCTTATTTTTATACATGTGGTATTATAAATATAAGTTTTCAGTGTTTCGTAAATAATTTGGATTATATACATCGTAGATCATCGGTGTTTCATACTGGAGGGTATTATCATGAGAAAACCTATAAAAACATTTGCAGCACTTGCTTTATCAACTTTATTATCTGTTTCCTTATTAACAGGTTGTGGTTCTGCTAGTCAGGACAATGGAAATACAACTGCTGGAAACACAGATAAAACAGCAGCTAAAACCTTAACGATGTTCACGTCAGCTGATTACTATCCTTATGAATTCCATGAAACAAAGGATGGTAATGATCAGATTGTGGGAATGGACATCGATATTGCTACCTACATTGCAAAGGAACTTGGATATGAATTAAAAGTAGTGGATACAGATTTTAATGGCTTGGTTCCTGCTCTTCAATCAAAACGAGCAGACTTCGTAATGGCGGGTATGTCCACTTCCCCTGAACGTAAGAAGAATGTAGATTTCTCTACTAATTATTATGAAGCAAAAAATACATTAGTGAGTAAAAAAGACTCGCCAATTACCAAGCCAGAACAATTAGCAGGCAAACGGGTAGCCGCTCAAATTGGGTCCATGCAAGAAAAGGCTGCTCAAGTGATTGCTAAAGAGGTTAGTGGTGTTGAGGTGGTTTCCTTAAATAAAATGGGGGAAATCATTCAAGAGGTTATTACGGGACGATCTGCGGCAGCTGTTGTGGAAAATACCATCGCACAAGGATTCCTGGAAAAAAACCCCACTTTACAATCAACAGTTATGACAACTAATAATACAGAAGGTTATGCGATTGCTTTCCCAAAAGGATCAGAACATGTGGAAAAGTTTAATGAAATCTTGAAAAAAATGGAAGAAAACGGTGAAATGGACAAACTGATTAAAAAATGGCTGGGACAATAATCCCAGTCTGCTTTTTTTACAGGGCAAAGATGATGAAGCAGAGGTGAACACAAGACATGAATACTACCGTACCAATAGATTTTTCATTGCTTACACCACATATTCCCTACATGCTGGAGGGTATGGGGATTACCTTACAGTTTACGGTATTATCCGTTTTTTTCGGATTTATTCTAGGAACAATCTTAACCTTATGTAAAATATCTAATAGCAAATTTTTACAGGTATTTGCTGCTTTTTATACAAGCATTTTTCGCGGTACACCTTTACTAGTACAGCTTTTATTAATTTATTATGCAATTCCGCAATTAACGGATTATCAAATCCCAGCCTTATTTGCTGGCGTTCTCGCTTTTAGCTTGAACTCTGCAGCCTATTTGTCAGAGACCATGCGTGCTGGAATTTTGGCTGTAGACAAGGGGCAGTGGGAAGCGGCCAAAGCATTGGGGGTTCCATACTCTCGCATGATGAAGGATATTATTTTCCCTCAGGCGATTCGTAATATTTTACCTGCCATCATGAATGAATTTATTACCTTACTAAAGGATTCTTCATTAGTATCAGTTATTGGAGTGGCAGAGATTTTGCGCCGTGCTGATGTGGTTAAGGGGCAATTGTATATTTACTTTGAGCCTTTGGTGTTTGCAGGCTTACAGTATTATATTTTGGTCATGATTTTAACGCTACTGTCTACATGGCTGGAACGGAGGCTGCGTCGTAATGGTTAAAATTGAGAATTTGCATAAAGCGTACGGCAAATTGGAGGTTCTGAAAGGAATCAGTACCACTATTAAAAAAGGAGACGTAGTGGCTATTATTGGGCCATCGGGTTCGGGAAAATCTACGTTCTTACGTTGCATGAATATGCTAGAAGAGCCGACAAAGGGACAAGTAATGATCAACGGGGTAGATATTACCAATTCTAAGGGGAACATTAATGTCATTCGGCAGAAAGTGGGAATGGTATTCCAGCATTTTCATTTATTTCCTCATATGACTGTATTACAAAACCTGACGTATGCACCAATCAAGGTAAAACGAATGACCAAGGCGGTTGCGGAGAAAAAGGGAATGGAGCTTTTGGAGCGCGTTGGACTATCCGATAAGGCAGGTGTCTATCCAAGTAGCTTATCTGGTGGGCAAAAGCAACGTGTAGCGATTGCACGGGCCTTAGCGATGGAACCAGAGATTATGCTATTTGATGAACCTACATCTGCCCTTGATCCAGAGATGGTAAAAGAAGTCTTGGAGGTTATGAAAAGCTTAGCGCATTCTGGTATGACAATGGCGATTGTTACACATGAGATGGGCTTTGCTCGGGAAGTGGCAGATCGCGTACTGTTTTTGGATGGCGGCCTGCTGGTAGAGGATGCTCCCCCACAGGAGTTTTTTACGCACCCCACAAGTGAACGTGCCCGTCAGTTTTTGGAAAAAGTATTATAGTGGGGCAAGATAAGAGCAATCTACTCAATATTCTATTCGTACTTTACGTTTAAAAAGAAAGTAAAATAAACCTCTGTCTATTTCTTCTTAAAAGAATAGGCAAGAGGTTTTTTTGTTTTTTTCGATTGTTTTATACCAGACTTGCGTTTACTTCCCCTAGTAGCGACCGTACAATATAGAGTAGCTTACTAAAATAGCTAAAAACAAGTTTGATATGAAAAAACGACTAAGAGGCACCTACTAGAGAAAGGGATGTAAAAATAATGATTGATTTTACTATACATATTTGCACAGGCGGAGATCTTGATATGCTTCCGCAGATGGAGAGAGAGGACTTATTAATTGGAGTGGATGGGGGAGCGATTGCTTTACTAGAAGGAGGGATGATTCCACATATTGCCGTGGGGGATTTCGATACCATTCAGGAAGAGGGGCTTAGACTGCTTCAGGAAGCGGGTATTGCTATTAAAAAGTTCTCAGCCATGAAGAATGCCACTGACACAGAAATTGCCGTAGAGATCGCTGTGGAGGCTGCACGAGAACATTTACGTGATCTAGGTTCTACACTAGATAGCGAAGACGGTGTTGTGCATTTATATCCAGCTCATCGCTTCAAAATCGTAATGTACGGGGCGGTAGGTAGTAGATTAGATCATTCGCTCGCAAATTTGTCCCTGTTAAAAAAGGCTCATCTCGAAGGTGTCTGGATGGAGATTGTAAATCGGCACAATCGTGTCATGCTGTTATCGGATCATTTTCCAAGCGTAAATCTTCGCGGACACTCCGGTGAGTTTCTGTCTTTAGTGCCAGCTTCCCTTGAGGTGACCGGCATCAATCTAACAGGCTTTGCCTATCCATTGACGGATGCAACTATTCCATTTGGTTCCTCTATTGGCGTTAGTAATGAATGGGCAAATGAATATGGCAAAATAGAACGTGCATCAGGGGATTTATTTGTAATTGCGGCTAGAGATCGGTAAGCGCTTTGCACAAGTCCTGTTTCTACATACTGCTACGATTTTTCTAGAAAAACTAGCAACAAATGAAATATGGGCGCATATAAATATCAGGTAGGTAGGTATTATTCTTACGTGATGAAGTTTTTCTATTTTTCCCCGGCATACTGGACATATGTTTGACCCTCTTCGGAATATGTATGTAATAGCTTTGTTACGGATTAAGCCTAAGGGGGGTGCGACCTGGTATGAGTTTTCGCTCGTTTCACGTGAAGCAGGGGATGGCAATCAAGCGCGTTCTCGGAGTCATTTTTGGAGTGGGTGGACTTATCCTCATTTTGAATACGATGCCCCTCTGGGTGTGGTATGCCATTTTGGGAACAGCACTCATAGCAGCAGGCTGGTTTTTATTTCATCACAAGTAATTCCGGAGTAAGGAGGGGTCAAAATGCGTTTCTATACGATCAAGTTGCCGAAAATTCTAGGTGGTATGGTTCGCGCCATGATTGAAGCTTTCAATAAGAAAGCCAAGTAAACGCTGAGGATGTGGCTCAGATGAGAGGCGACATTCGATTGCCCATCAGCATTTTAAACCGGCATTCACCCTGTAGTTATGGAAGGTGAATGCCTTGGTATTTATGATGAGTCCCATATTAGGGGATAATAATAGTAAATAAAAAAAGCACCCAAGAAAGGTGCTTTTTTTACATGTTCCATGTAAGTGCAACGTTGTCCTATCCAGTCAAAGACTAGACAGACCCATTTCTATGACGAACCAAAGAACTGATTCGCTTCTAGCTCAGCTTATGCTGAGTTATACGCGAGTTACAAGACCAGATTTCAAAGCTCTAGTGCTTACATAAACGCGTTTTGGTTTCCCGTTAACAAGGATGCGCACTTTTTGAACGTTAACACCCCAAGTACGGCGGCTAGCACGCATAGAGTGAGAACGCGCATTACCAGCTTTCGCTGTTTTTCCAGTAACAAAACATTTACGTGACATTTACATCCACCTCCCTTGAAGCTATTAAACAAGCCCAATACGGGCATAAGAACAGCTTGAATCATAGTATCATAGCAAGCTGTCAATTGCAATACTTGACAGGAAATTCCCTGTGGCTATTTCGACAAATGAAAAAACCTTCAAATCACACTTTACTTATAGTAGAATGGGGTGAAGTACAAGATATACCATTATACGGATTGGTCTTTTGTAAAAGGAGGAACCTTGAATGCCAGTTGAAATGAATACATCTCTTGGAAAAATTGACGTTAGCGAGGAAGTAATTGCTCGCATTGCTGGTGGAGCTGCCATGGAAGTATTTGGTCTAGTGGGCATGGCTTCCCGTAAAGCGTTAAAGGACGGTATTGCTGAACTTCTAAAAAAGGATAATTTGAGTAAAGGCGTCGTTGTTCGCAATGAGAATAACGAGGTTAGCTTAGATTTGCATATTATTGTAAGCTATGGTACAAAGATTTCTGAAGTGGCTGGCAATGTGCAGAGCCGTGTGCGATATACACTCGAGCAAACGCTAGGAGTCGAGGTATCGGCGATTAATATATATGTCCAAGGGGTCAGAACAGACCGTGAACTGTAAGGAGGAAATGTAGTGGTACAAAAGCGTCTTGATGGCGTGCAATTTAGTCAGATGGTTTATCTAGGCGCCAATAACCTGCATACGAACTACAAAATAGTAGATGCTTTAAACGTGTTCCCTGTTCCAGATGGCGATACAGGTACAAATATGAATCTTACGTTTACAGCTGGTGTAGAAGAGCTTTCCCGTAAAGAGTCTGCACACATCGGTAATTCAGCTCAGGCGTTGGCAAAAGGACTTTTAATGGGAGCCCGCGGAAATTCAGGCGTTATTTTGTCTCAATTATTCCGTGGATTTAGCAAGGTGGTAGCAGGTAAGGAATCCATCGATGCTCGCACGTTTGCAGATGCATTAAAAATGGGTGTGGATACAGCATATCAAGCGGTAATGAAACCGGTTGAGGGTACTGTTCTTACCGTAGCGTAGCACGTGAAGCTGCTGAAATGGCTGTTAAAATCTCTCGCACGACAGATGACATCCTCACTGTGATGGACAAAACCTTTGAACAGGCAAAGCTTACATTAAGTCAAACCCCTGAATATCTGCCTGTATTAAAAGAGGTAGGCGTTGTTGATTCCGGTGGACAAGGATTAGTTTACATCTATGAGGGCTTTGTTCGTTCTCTACATGGCGAAAAGGCTGTTGAGCAAAAACAGATGCCTGGTGAAACTACTACGATACAGAATATGAATGATCTTGTAGAAGAGAAGCATAGCGCTCAATCTCAATTAAAAACAGAAGACATTCTGTATGGATATTGCACCGAGTTCATGGTGTATCTGACTGGAAGCACAGAAGCGAATAAAAAGCCTTTTGTTGAAACAACATTCCGTACCCAATTAGATACAATGGGAGATTCATTGCTAGTTGTATCTGATGAGGATGTTGTGAAAGTACATATCCACGCTGAACACCCAGGAAATGTGCTTAATTATGCACAGCAATTCGGTTCCCTACATCGAATTAAAATTGATAACATGCGTGAACAGCATTCTAATATCTTGCGTGAAGAAATAGCTGACGCCACTCCTGAGGAAGCACATGTTGCACGAACACCTGTGGCAGCTATAGAAGAGAAAGCGGCCCCAGTACCTTATGGTATTATTGCGGTAGCGGCAGGGGACGGAATCGTGGAGATTTTCCAAAGCTTAGGAGTTCAAGTAGTGGTACAAGGTGGACAAACCATGAATCCAAGTACGGAAGACTTCATCAAAGCTATTGAAGAACTTCACGCCGAAAAAATAATTATCTTACCAAACAACAAAAACATCATCATGGCTGCACAACAGGCGGCTGTTCTGGCAAGTGTACCTGTGGCAGTTATCCCGACGAAGAGTGTGCCACAAGGGATGGCAGCGTTGGTAGCATTTAATGGCGGAGAAGATTTAGAGAACAATAAAGAAATGATGACAAAAGCGCTGGAGCAAGTAAAAACAGGGCTGGTTACTCATGCGGTTCGAGATACCAAAATGGGGGATGTCGAGATTGCAGAAGGTGACTTTATTGGAATTAACGAGGGAACCATCATTACAGCAAAATCAGACATGATGGCCAGTGCTCAGGAGCTTTTGAACGAAATGGTAGATGAAGAGACTGGGCTAGTCACAATTATCTATGGTGAAGGTGCTTCCGAAGAACAGGGAGCCCTGCTAGAAGAAATGCTAGCGGATTCATTCGAGGATGTGGAAGTTGAGATCCTTTCTGGTAGACAACCACTTTATCCTTTCATTTTTGCTGTTGAGTAAGAGAGGAGTAATGTTACGTTGTCACCTATTGTAATTGTTACGGATAGTGCGTCAGATATTGACCCGGCTCTGGTTACAGAGTTAGGTATTGAGATCGTTCCTTTGAAGGTGAGCTTTGGTGCTGAAACTTTTTTGGATGGGATCACTATGCGTTCTACCGAGTTTTTTGAGCGCTTGCGCTCATCCGATGTGTTTCCAAGAACATCTCAGCCATCACCAGTAGAGTTCTCTCAAAAATTCCAGGACATTAGTGATAAGCATGGTGCGGATGTGTGTATCATTGCTATTTTGTTGTCCAGTCAGTTATCGGGCACGTACCAATCTGCTGTTATTGGAAAGGGTATGCTTGAACAAGAATTGGACTTGACGATTATTGATTCTAAGAAGGGCGCTATGTTTGAGGGACTCCTTGTTGTTGAAGCTGCCAAAATGGCTCGTGCAGGACGCTCTAAACAACAAATTCTTGATGAAGTGGACCGGATGATTGGGCAAATGCAAAATTTCTTTATTATCGACACTCTGGAGTTTCTGCAAAAAGGCGGTCGAATTGGTCGTGCTTCCGCATTTATTGGTTCGCTTTTAAACATTAAGCCTATCCTGTCGTTAGATGCAAACGGTGCTGTGTATGCTTTTGACAAGGTGCGTGGCAATAAAAAAGCAGTGGCTAGGATGATGGACGAACTAAAATCCTATGCTGCAGATGCGAGGGTAAAGGTAGCAATCATGCATGCAAATGCGTTAGAAGAAGCGAAGGCATTAAAAGAGCGAGTCACCCAGGAATTTCAGGTAATTGAAACCTATATATCCGAAATTGGTCCTGTAATCGGAGCACACATTGGACCAGGTGGAATTGCCTGCGCTATGGTAAAAGAGTAGAGATAAAACATTTAGCAAACGTTCACGGACAACAAACCAGAAGAATAAGGGAGCACCTTGCTTGAATCGTGTAGATAGCGATTAGGTAAGGTGTTTTTTGTTGTGTAATCATACAATAAGTTTAAGGGGGGTTATCTAGCATAATAAAATACCGTGAATGAATTCTGAGCTAAACATGTGCGCACACAGATTATAATTACTCATAAGATAAAGATAAAAAATAATAAGATACTCCAAATGGGATGGAGGTTCGTATGAAAAAAACAACACGATTAAAGCATCTTATTCATTCCTCAGAAATTGAATTTTTAATGGAGGCACATAACGGAATATCAGGAAAAATTGCAGAGAATTGCGGCTTTAAAGGAATTTGGGCAAGTGGCTTAACCATTTCGGCTTCCTTGGGAGTGAGGGACAACAATGAGGCCTCTTGGACCCAAGTGCTAGATGTATTAGAGTTTATGAGTGACGCAACTTCTGTACCAATTTTGCTAGATGGCGATACAGGTTATGGGAACTTCAATAATGCAAGAAGATTGGTAAAAAAATTAGAGCAAAGGGGCGTAGCGGGCGTATGCATTGAAGATAAGCTTTTTCCGAAAACCAATTCGTTTATAAAAAGTGAAATGCAGCCGCTTGCCAATATTGACGAGTTTTGCGGAAAGATTAAAGCGATGAAGGATAGTCAAACAGATGAGGATTTTGTCGTTGTTGCAAGAGTGGAGGCTTTCATTGCAGGATGGGGATTGGAAGAATCATTACGAAGGGCAGAAGCTTATCGACAAGCAGGAGCTGACGCTATTCTGATTCACAGTAAAAGAGCAGATATTACCGAAATTGAGGCCTTCATGAAAGAATGGGAGTTCAGACATCCTGTTGTGATCGTACCGACTAAATATTACACGACACCGGTAGACAAATTTGAAGAACTGGGTGTGAGTATGGTCATATGGGCGAACCACAATTTAAGATCTTCGATTGTTGCCATGCAGCAAACATCGAAACAAATCTTTGAAGAGAAAAGCCTCATCCATGTGGAAGAAAATTTGGCAACGCTAGACGATGTATTCCGACTGCAACATGCGGATGAACTGAAGGAAGCGGAAAAGAAATATCTACCCACAAATGACTTTACAAATCCTGTATGTAAAAAGGATGATTGAATGGTGCTAAACACGAACTGGTTTGTGAATGAATTGAGAAAGCGGGGATTCCAATTTTATTGTGGGGTTCCTTGTTCATTTTTAAAGGATTTTATTAACTATGTCAAAAATGAATGCAATTATGTGGGAGCTACCAATGAAGGCGAAGCTATAGCTATTTCATCTGGAGTAGCGTTAGGAGGAAAAAAAGCAGTTGTTTTCATGCAAAATTCCGGTCTGACCAATGCTGTTTCCCCTTTAGTATCACTCAACCATCCTTTTCGTCTTCCTGTTCTTGGTTTTGTCAGTTTGAGAGGAGAAGAGGGAATTCAAGATGAGCCGCAGCATGAATTAATGGGAAAAATAACGACACAGCTATTGGATTTAATGCAGATAAAATGGGAATTTTTATCGATTGATGTAGAGGAAGCAAAGCGGCAGATCGATCGAGCTAATGAATATGTGGAAGATAATCATTCTTTTTTCTTTGTTGTAAAACAGAAGACATTCGAAAAAGTTGACCTGCTCAAACAAGAATCCTTTGTAAAGCACCATTTTCATAAAATCACAAAAAATAAACAAGAGGATGTTCCGAAGCGCTATGAAGCGTTGGCCGTTATTAATTCCTTAAAAGACAGTCAAACGATCCAGCTTGCTACAACTGGAAAAACGGGACGGGAACTATATGAGATTGAGGATGCTAACAATAATCTATACATGGTAGGTTCTATGGGATGCGTTAGTTCTCTGGGACTCGGTTTGGCGCTAACCAAAAAGGATAAAGAGGTTGTCGTCATTGATGGGGATGGCTCCTTGCTTATGCGTATGGGGAGTTTGGCTACAAACGGGTTCTATGCTCCAATCAATATGCTTCATATTCTGCTTGATAACAATGTCCATGATTCTACGGGTGGACAAAGCACGGTATCGAATACGATTGATTTCGTGGAAATTGCTTCTGCTTGTGGGTATATGAAATCCATTTATATTCATAGCTTGGAAGAATTAGAAGGCGCCATCAGAGAATGGAAACAAACGCGAGGCCTGACTTTTCTCTATATGAGAATTTCAAAAGGTTCCTTAGAGCAACTTGGTCGCCCAAGCATAAAGCCTTATGAAGTAAAGGAACGGTTGCAGGCGTTTGTACGCTGCAGCAAGGTATCCCATTTTGTGGAGGGGGATATCATATGCAGATCGTGAAGAGAAATATCTTATTGAATCCTGGTCCCGCCACAACAACAGATCGTGTGAAATTCGCCCAAGTTGTTCCTGATATTTGCCCCCGTGAAACAGAGTTTGGTGATCTGATGGAATACGTATCTACAGAGCTTACCCAATTGGTTGCTGATACCAAGGATTACACTACTGTATTGTTTGGCGGTTCAGGAACGGCAGCTGTTGAAGCTATTATTAGCTCTGTGGTGAGTGATGATGTTGTGCTCGTCATTAACAATGGTGCGTACGGAAAGCGAATGTGTGAAATTACTAAAGCCTACGATTTGCACCTCTTGGAATTCACTAGCCCTCATGATGCTGGAATCGATTTAATTTCATTAGAAAAGCTGATTCAAAACTCCTCTAAAAAAATCTCCCATCTAGCCGTAGTTCACAATGAAACGTCTACTGGTCTCTTAAACGATATTGAGGCTATTGGGGCCATTTGCCAAAAACATCGCATTGATATGATCGTAGATGCGATGAGCTCATATGCGGCCATTCCGATTCATATGGACAAAATGAATATTAGTTTTTTGGCTGCAAGCTCTAATAAAAATCTTCAGAGTGTTGCAGGTGTCGCATTTGTCATTGCAAATCGAAACAAATTGGAATGTATCCGGCACTATAAAACAAAAAATTATTATTTAAATCTCTATCAACAATATCAGTTTTTTTGTGAGTCCCACCAAATGCGTTTTACACCTCCTGTACAGACCCTCTATGCACTAAAGCAAGCGATCGACGAATTGAAAGAGGAGGGAGTAGAGGGAAGATACAAAAGATATGCCGAATCATGGGAAACGTTAATAAAAGGGATTGCCAGACTTAACCTGAAGTATATTGTTCCAAGGAAACATCATTCCAAAATCATTACTTCTATTGTTGAACCTGATTGTAATGGATACGATTTCAATGAAATGCATGACTATTTGTACAAACAAGGATTTACAATATATCCAGGTAAATCTGCAGAGTTAAAAACATTCAGGATAGCAAATATTGGGGATATTACCTATAAGGATATGGAAGATTTTTTGAGTATATTAGAAAGTTACTTAAAAGCCATTCGTTATCCTTTTGAAAAGGAAGATGCCTAATGAGAGCAAGAAATAAATGGTCAAAATATTTATTTTTAAAACAGTTTCGAGAAGTAGCACCGTACTTGCCGGAAACGCAACGGATGACAAAAAGTGCTTTTTGGGATTTTATCAACCAATATGGCAAAGTGATTCTAAAGCCTGTCTTGGGAAAGGGAGGGGCTGGCGTAATTCAAGTATCTTCGTTAGGGAATCGTAAATATAAAATACACAGTGAGAATAAAAAGAAGACAATAAAAGGGAAAAGACGGACTTATCATTATCTAAAAAACAAAATCAGATCGTCTGCTTATATGATTCAACGTCGAATTTCTCTTGCTACAGTCCGCAAACGTCCATTTGATATGAGGATCATTGTGCAACGCAGAAAATATTCTAACTCGTGGAACATTACTGCTAAAGCAGCGAAAGTAGCTGGTAAAGGTTACATCGTCACCAATAATACAAGGAGTAAAGGAAAGATGATGCACGTTGAGACTGCGCTTCAAAAATCTTCTCTTAAAGATCATTCGCGACGACATCTCCTGTCCAATGTTAATAAGGTGGCTTTATTGTCCGCAAAAAGGTTGAGAATAGCATTCCCATCGCATCGTACGTATGGAATGGATATGGGATTGGATAAGAATGGTCGAGTTTGGATTATTGAAACAAATCATTACCCGGCTATTTCTCACTTCCGCAAGCTGGGTGATAAAGCTATGGTTTATCGAATTAGGTCATATCAAAAGGGTTGATAAGTAGGGATTTTGGAAGTAAAGGGTTGGTCTTTCAATGGATCAGATTAGAATAGTAAGGTTCATGTAACGTTAACGTGACAATCTTTTATCAATCAATGGTTGTCACGTTGCTTACCTAAGTGACAGAATAGTCCAACATTCTTTTTTCCTTTCATAAGAGAATCTCTACTCCCTTTTTGGCAAACCATACATATACAGATTGCAATAATAAGCTGGAACGTAGAGGTTCACATTGAATAAAAAGGTGAGGTCATGTCATTCTTCCAACGATATTGGACAACCAGAGAGGGACGGAAAACAGGAGGAAGCGGGACTTCAGATTCTACCTGTATCGACGCTTCTATGTATACCAATCTGACTAAATTAGAGACGATATTCTCTGGAATTCCGGATTTGACCATGCGCGAGATCCCTTTAAAAACAGGAGAGAAGGCGCTTTTGGTTTATTTAGATGGTTTGATAGATAAAACCATTTTGAATCGAGATATTGTTCATCCCTTATTGGTTACAGAATCCGTATATCCCGAACAAATGGAATCCGTATTATCTGTAGGCAAAATCAAACAAATTAATTTATGGGCTGAGATTGAGGAATCCTTGTTTCATGGTTGCTGCATTATATTTATGGATGGGTTTTCACATGCTTTTCTTATTGAAGCACAAGGGTGGCCACAACGTGCTATACAGGAACCGCAGATTGAATCAGCTATTAAAAGTGCTCACCAGGGATTTATTGAGACAGCAAATGCCAATATTGCTATGATTCGACGCTACATTCCTAGCAGTGAGTTGAAGGTGAAGGAACATACTATTGGGGAACGCGGCGGAGTAAAAGTATCACTCTTGTATCTGGAAGATGTGACAAATCCACGTATTTTAGAAGAGCTTGAAACAAGATTAAAATCGATTAAAGTTGATATTGTTTTAAATACTGGGGAACTAGAAGGATATCTGGAGGATCAGGCATTTACCCCTTTTCCTCAATTCTCTATGACGGAACGTCCGGATACGGCTTCTTCTCATATTTTACAAGGTAGAGTCGTCATAGTCATGGATCGCTCACCAGGTGTGTTAGTGGCTCCAATGACCTTTTTTTCCTATTTTCAAACCGTAGACGATTATAGCGTTCGATGGATCGTTGCTTCTTTTATTCGCTTATTGCGTTTTCTTGCTTTTTTTATCGCGATTTTGGCTCCTGCGATCTATATTGCTACCGTATCGTTTCATTACGAATTAATACCGCTCTCCTTGTTGTTAACGATTGGAGAATCGCGTGAAAGAGTGCCACTCCCGCCAATCCTTGAGGCATTTATTATGGAGTTGGTACTGGAAATGCTACGCGAAGCCGGATTACGCTTACCAGCTCCCATTGGGCAAACCATTGGTATCGTAGGCGGTATCGTTATTGGTCAAGCTGCTGTATCGGCTGGGCTGGTTAGTAATATCATGGTGATTGTAGTTGCCCTGACAGCGATTGCTTCATTTATCATTCCGAATTTAGAAATGTCGGCTGGAGTTCGTATGATTCGTTTTCCTATGATGGTGGTTGCTTCTTTATTTGGCATGGTGGGTATCATTTGGGGACTTATCCTGCTAATTTTGCATCTTCTCTCACTAGAATCATTGGGTATACCATATGGATCCTCCTTTTCACCAATGCATTTCTCAGAGCTAAAGGATACCTTCCTTCGTTTACCGATGTGGATGATGAAGAAACGGCCAATAGAGCTCAAACCCAAGCAAGTTGATCGGCATGGAGAGAATGACGGAGGGGAGGGAGGGCATCATGAAAAAACTGACTGATCGAAAAATTTCTCTCCTGCAATTTATTTTTACGATCAGTGGGATTGAGGTAGGTAGTAGTATCCTAAGTCTCCCGGCAGATTTGGCTCGTGTAACCGGTACAGATGGCTGGATTTCTATTATTATCGGATATCTGTTTACGATTCTAATTAGTCTTTGCATTATCGGGATTATGTCTAAACACCCAAATAAAACGATGCTTGATGTGTTGATTTACTATTTAGGTTCTTTTTTTGGTAAATCAATCATGGTGGTCTGGATTCTATATTCCTTGCTTGGGGCTGTCACGATCTTTTATACCAGCATCTACATTATAAAAGAATGGGTATTACCTAATACGATGACATTTCTGATTGTGGCTCTCTTCCTCCTTTGCACATACATAGCCCTACGGGGAGGAGTCAGACTGATTTGCCGATATCAGGTGTTCGTATTTTTCTTTACGTTGTGGATGCCCCTAATTTTACTGTTTTCGCTGAAGCATGGTCATCTTACGTTCTTGCTACCAGTATTGAAGGAGGGATGGCTACCCATTCTACATGGGGTGAAAGTAACGGTATTAGCGTTCCTCGGTTTTGAATGGGTATTTTTGTTCTATCCTTATTTGGAGAATAAAAAGCATGCGGTCAAAGGAATAATTATTGCAAATACAATCACGCTACTGGTTTACTTGCAAATTACGTTTAGTTGTTTTACCTTTTTTAGTCCTGATGAAATCTCAACATTTATTTGGCCTACACTTACTTTGGTCAAGCCGGTCAGATTTTCTTTTCTTGAACGTTTTGAGATCATCTATCTTTCCTTCTATATCTTTATATTTTCTACGTCTGTAATTCCATACTTTTTCTTTGCGATGGAGAATATTGCGCATTTGTTTCATAAACCAGATTGGCATGTACCATACGTTCTCCTGCTGGCATATGCGCTCAGTTATCTCTTTTATCAACCGTCGTATACAGATATTACGTTTTGGAAGGATTCATGGCAATGGATGGGTTACTTCCTAGTATATTTGTTTCCAGTACTCTTTTTATTGTATACCATGCTGGTTGGCCGATGGAGGGGGCGACAATTGAATGAAAAAACAGGGTAAAAGTAAAGTATCTCAGCTTCTGGGCTTCTTCGGTGCATGTGCCTGTTTATTAGGCTTAAGTGGCTGTGGGGATCAGCTCCTGGTGGAGGATATTAATTTAGCGCTGATTTATGCAATGGATAGGGCCCCTGACAAGCAAATGCTAGTCTATGAAATGAGTCCTGTCTTTAATAAAGATGCTAAAAAAAAATACGCTGTCTATGGAGCAAAAGCACATACTATTCGACAAGCGAAGGACGTGTTCAACAGTGTAGCAGAGGGTCAGGTAGTTGTCGGCAAAATACAAGTCTTGCTGTTCGGTGAAGCACTTTTACATGAGGGAATTGCTCCCTCTTTGGACGTGTCCTTTCGTGATTCTAAAAATGTAGCGAATATGGTGATGGCGGCGGTAAAAGGGTCCATGTCTGATCTTGTGAATAGTAATTTTGAGGATAAATCTATCCTGCCTCGCTATATTACGGAATCTCTTCAAAATAGCGCCAAGCTTAATCAAGGAATAGAAACCACCCTCCAAGAATTTCATACTTTACTGTATGACAAGGGAATCACGCCAGCGATCATGGAGGTGAAAAAAGATAAGAATGGGATTGTGGTATTGGGAACGGCTCTCTTGGACAAAGCAGGCAAACAGCAATTATCTTTAAACCGTCGAGAGAATCTGTACCTATTAATGTTGCAACGAAAGGCTAATGCTCCGATCTCTTATACAGTATCAGTTCCTACAGCTTCGTTTTCACAAGAACAGTCTTCAGGTAAAGAAAAAAAAGAAGGCTTTGTTACGATTAACATTCAACAGATACGGCCAAAGATAGAAACCTCCTACCAAGATAATCAATTTGTTTTTACGGTTCATCTAGAAATGAAGGTACGTGTCATTGAACGAACGATCCTGATTGATTTAGAGAAAGAAAAGGACAAACTGGCACATATCATTCGCAACAAAATGAAAGGTGAAATAGAGACACTCATAACAAAGGTACAACAGAAAAAATTGGACCCATTTGGGTTTGGGTGGCATGCAAGAGCGTATCAGTATCCCCATTGGAAGAAAATTCAAGATCAGTGGCCTGCTGAATTTTCAAAAGCACGGGTGAATATCCTGCCAACTATTAATATAGAAAGCCGAGGAGTAATCCAATAGATGAGTAACGTGTGCTTTTAGAAGTAGCCGATTTCCCTAACCTACGATACAATAAGATGTACGAGATTTTTGGGAGAGCGAGGGCTGCTCAAATGAAATTTAAAAGCGTTTTCGATATCATTGGACCCGTAATGGTTGGTCCATCCAGTTCACATACAGCCGGAGCGGCTCGAATTGGACGTGTTGCTCGCACTTTATTCGGGAAGCAACCAAAAAAGGCAGAAATCACGTTCTATGGTTCTTTTGCAAAAACCTATCAAGGTCATGGTTCTGATGTAGCGACTGTGGCAGGAATCCTTGATTTTGATACAAGTGATTTACGATTGAAAGATTCTATCCAAATAGCAAAAGACTTTGGAATTGAAGTTATCCTCACCACCTCAGAGCTACAGACGGAGCATCCTAATACGTCTCGAATTAAGCTCTCAGATGAGCATGATAATGTGGAGATTGTTGGAATTTCTATTGGCGGGGGCAAAATGCTAATTACAGAAATTAACGGATTCCAATTAACATTGTCAGCTAGTGCCCCTACATTATTGGTATTCCATGAGGATCGTTTCGGCATGATTGCTAAGGTGTCAGAGATTTTGGCTGAGCATCGTGTCAATATTGGTTTTATGGAAGTATCACGACGGGAGCGTGGCAGTTTAGCTCTTATGATTATTGAGCTAGATACGCTTGTTGATCAGGCGACGATACAGGAGATGGAGAACTTGTCGTCCATCGAGCGAGTATTATTGTTGCCAACGGTGTAGTTTAGAGCTACTTGTGATGGATTATTTTTGTGAAAAATAAGACCCATTATGGGAATGGAGATAGAACTGGAAGGTAAGTGCTAAAGGAGTTGAGGTCTATGTTTCGCAATGTAGCAGAGCTAGTGGAACTAGCAGAATCACAAGGGAAACCCATTTCTCAAATCATGATTGAGGCAGAAATGAACTTTTCTGAGCGATCTCGTGAGTCTATTATGGAAGAAATGTATCGCAATCTGGATGTGATGGAAAAAGCGGTGCAACGGGGATTGACCGAGGATATTCGTTCACATAGCGGTCTGACTGGTGGAGACGCTAAAAGGCTACAACAATATATCAATGAAAAACCGTTTTTATCTGGTAAGACGTTACTCAATGCTGTAAGTATGTCAGTAGCTGTTAATGAAGTGAACGCAGCGATGGGTACGATTGTTGCCACGCCAACAGCAGGTGCTTGTGGAATTGTACCTGGAACGTTGTTTGCTGTATCTGGAAAGCTAAATCCAACACGCGAGCAAATGGTGAATTATCTTTTTGCGGCGGGAGCGATTGGATATTGCATTGCTAACAATGCCTTTATCTCAGGAGCAGCTGGTGGTTGTCAAGCGGAAGTAGGATCTGCTACAGCGATGGCAGCAGCAGCGATCGTTGAAATGGCTGGAGGTACACCAGAGGAATCAGCACAAGCGGTAGCAATCGCTTTGAAGAATATGCTTGGTTTGGTCTGCGATCCAGTGGCTGGTTTGGTTGAGGTTCCTTGTGTGAAGCGCAATGCAATGGGGGCCGCCATCGCAACAGTAGCTGCTGATATGGCAATGGCGGGCATCAAGAGTGTGATCCCTACTGATGAAGTAATTTTAGCGATGTATCGTATCGGATGTAGTATGCCTAATACCCTGAAGGAAACGGCACAAGGCGGGTTGGCTGATACGAAGACAGGTCGTGCAATTGAAGCAAAAATCTTTGGTGTGCCGGTGAATCAGCATGATTGATTTGTTAGCCGGGCCTGTTAGCAACCTGTATGGAATTGGGGAAGAGCGGGCCAAAGATTTAGAGGCGCTTGGCATCTACAGCATCAAGGATTTAGTAGAGTATTTTCCATCGCGTTATGAGGATTATCGCATCCGCGATTTAACTGAAGTGAAGCATGAGGAGAGGGTTACTCTTGTAGGCACAGTCTACGGCGAGCCCTCTGTTCGCTTTTTTGGCAAAAAGAAATCACGGATCAGTGTCAAACTCGTCATGGATCGCGTAGTGGTTACAGCTGTTTGGTTTAACCAAATGTACGTTAAAACGCAGTTATCTCCAGGTAAAGAGATCGTAGTTACAGGAAAGTGGGACAAGCATAAATTACAAATTACCGTGAGTGAAATGACACAAAAAGATTCACCACGGGCCCAAAAACGCAATGATCTAGTTCCGGTTTATCCTCTAAGTGCAGGAATTAATCTTTTATTTTTACGCAAAATCATTCAGCGTGCTCTTGAAAAATACGGTAAGTTAATTCCGGAAATTTTACCTCAGGAACTAGTAGAACGCTATCGTTTATTGCCACGTCATGAAGCAATTGAGTTGATCCATTTTCCGGGGGATGCACAAGAAGGTCATCAAGCTCGCCGCCGCATTATGTTTGAAGAACTCTTTTTATTTCAAGTAAAAATGCAGGCGTTTCGTCGGATAACACGTCAACAGACAGAGGGGGTTGCACAAGCCATTCCGCTGGAGCTGGTGCGAGAATTCGTGCGTTCCCTACCGTTTCCGTTAACAGGAGCTCAGAAACGTGTGGTAAAAGAGGTGCTAGATGATATGCAGGCCCCCTATGCGATGAATCGTTTATTGCAAGGGGATGTAGGCTCCGGTAAAACAGTGGTAGCAGCTATTGCCCTGTATGCTACAGTGAAAGCTGGTTATCAAGGGGCTTTAATGGTGCCCACAGAAATTTTGGCTGAGCAGCATTTGCATTCATTAACAAGTTTATTAGAGCCATTGGGGCTACAGATCGCACTATTATCAGGTTCTGTTTCAGGGAAAAAACGTCGGGAGTTGCTTGAAGCTCTGCAATCAGGAAGCTTGGATGTAGTAGTTGGTACGCATGCACTCATTCAGGACGATGTATTTTTCTCCAAACTGGGGCTAGTGATAACAGACGAGCAGCATCGCTTTGGGGTCGAACAACGGCGTGTGTTACGTAACAAGGGACTTTGTCCAGATGTCTTATTCATGACAGCTACACCTATCCCACGTACGTTGGCAATCACGGCTTTTGGCGATATGGATGTCTCTGTAATCGATGAGATGCCAGCTGGACGTAAACCAGTAGAGACTTCATGGGCTAAGCATGAGCAGTTTCATCAAGTGCTAGAACGGATGCGAGCAGAACTATCACAAGGTCGCCAAGCCTATGTAATCTGTCCTTTGATTGAAGAATCCGACAAGCTAGATGTACAAAATGCGATTGATGTGCATGCGCAATTAAGTATGTATTTTCAGGAGTACCAGGTAGGCTTGATGCATGGTCGTTTGCCGTCCAAAGAGAAGGATGAAGTCATGCAATCATTTGCTAGTGCAAACACTCAGATTCTTGTTTCGACGACCGTAGTAGAGGTTGGGGTAAACGTGCCGAATGCAACCTTTATGGTAATCTATGATGCTGAGCGGTTTGGTCTTGCCCAATTGCATCAGTTACGTGGACGTGTTGGTCGTGGTGCTGATCAGTCATATTGTGTACTCATTGCCGATCCTAAATCAGAAGTTGGAAAAGAACGGATGCGTGTCATGTGCGAAACGAATGACGGTTTTGAACTATCTCAACGCGATTTGGAGCTTCGTGGTCCAGGTGATTTCTTTGGAACCAAGCAGAGCGGGGTTCCTGACTTTAAGGTAGCAGATTTACTCAGCGACTATAAGGCGTTGGAGGTAGCTCGCCAGGAAGCAGCGGTTATGGTCAATAAGGATGAGTTTTGGACAGAGCCTGCTTATGAATATTTGCGCTCCTATTTGCGAGAGCAAGGAATTTTAGATGGTACCGTTTTAGATTAGACAAGCAAAAGGCGTTCTTTGTTCTTTTTTGGGGATAACGAATGTAGATGATTTTGAGTATTGTCTTATACTTATAGGACGAAAAAGATTATAAATAAGAACAATGATTTGTGATGTAAGAAACCCCCTCCCGCTTCTAGATTTTAGAAGGGTGAGGGGGTTTTCGTGTGGAAAACGACGAAATATGAGTCGTTTTGATCGTACTTGTGTTCATTTACAAAAATCTTTTGTTTAGAAACCAATCGATGTAGAGGAAATCAAGGTCCCTTGACTAGTCGATGGAATCTAACAAAATTACTTCACCATTCGTTGCCAGTACTCCATAATGACAATCTAGTTTCCCACACAATACATAATGGGTTTTCTCTGGATGCAATACATATATGGGCGTTAAAGTGAGGTGCTGTTTAAGCCGTTCGAAGGCAAGCTCTTTGTCAATTGCTATAGGTTCAGCTTGCGCTAGATTTCCATATACGTCTTTCCAAAAGAACTGATTATCAAAATAGGAGACGATATGCAGTTGTTTCGGGTCTAAGAATAAGGTGATTTTAGCTGATATCACTTTGGTGCTAGAAACAGGTCGGAGTATTGCCTGGATATAGCTATTTTGCCGGTACAGATAGGTTAGTTTCCAGCGTCCTGACTCTGTTGGATACATAGAACGTAAAAAGTCGGAGATTGCCTGAATGGCTCGCTGCTGCTCAGCCTGTGTAATTGGTAACATATCTGGATGTGGTTCGTTAGCAAATGCTTGCTCGGCTGACACTTCCGCTTGGTTCTGAAACAGGGTAAGTTCTTGTCCCTCATACGTAAGCGTTAATGGTGTGTCCCATTGAAAAACATGGTCGATATTCAATCGAAACCGATTATCTACTATAACTTCAAAAGGATAGGTTGTTGATAAATCATTGGTTATATAAATTTCTTCGAGCGCATAAGCCGGTATCCATTTGTTTTGCTCTGTTGAAGGGAAATCGAGTAAGCTAACCTGTTCGTTTGCGATTTGTATTACATCTTCATCTAGGACAATTGTATAGGGCTCTTCTTTTATCATTTCTTTTGTAGGAAACGATCCACTTACTGAAAAAGAAATAAGCTGTCCTTTATCATTATGTTCTACCGTAATCATTCCACCTGGGGAGAAAGGAACTCCATTATGGCAGGCTGTAAAATTGTAGGTGGTTGAGGGCTGTGTCCGATCATTTAGAATGAACTGCTCTTCATGACGAAGTCCTGTTTCTGTTTCTACCCACTCTATTATTTCTGAATACGTTGAGAAGCGTGTGGAGCTTGTGGAAAAATTTTCTCCTCCGACAAAAATGACACTGGTAAAGCGCTTAGAGCTAATATCATATTCGATTACGGCTGTACCGGGTGGATTCAAATCATCCTCAGTACGTTCTGTCACCCCGTTTACAAACCATTCCATGCTTAATTGATAGGTTGTACCACGAATAGTATCCGCCGTTGCATATAAACGGCTCGTATGTAAGTGATACGTATGCAGACCAAATTTTTCATTTGTAGCAGTAATAATCTCTTGCACTCGTTTATCCACTTTTGATCACCTCTATAGTAAGTTACGTAATTTGGTCGGGATGGTTTCACGGGAAACGTACATAGAGTCAAATGGTGGGGGAATTTTCTAAGGCAAATGCTTATAGTAAAGGATAAAATGAAAAATGAATAGTTGTTCGTTACCATTATAGGATGAAAGCGTTTTTAATTATGGCAAAGTTTCGTCATTTCAAGGAAAGAGTTGGCGAAAGATTCTTTTTTCACTATGATGATTCTTAGTATCTACAGCACGAGGAAAGAGGAGCAGGGCAGCATGTCTTTTTTGCGCATCATCACTGGCTTGTGGGAAAACCAGGAAGAAACATATGAACAGGCTTGGGACCCCATGCTAGCCACGCGTTATTTTGAGATGGATCAGTCTGAGTTAGTACCGATTGTGCTTTGGACTTTAGAACACTATTTACCCAAGTGGAAGATCATTCATTTAGATCTGGAACGAGGTGAAATCATGGTAGAGACCATAGAGTGGTTTCATCAATATGATGTGGTTATCTCCGTTTACCCGTTGTTTACAGGCAAGAGCACAGTGGATATAGTATCAGCTAAACGCTCCTGTATGGGTGATCTTGGTGCCTGTTATCGGCACGTTTCCCACTTCTTTGGTGCTTTGCAGGCAGCGCTATCCTCACGAGAGGAAGAGTATGAAGCTCATGAGCTTTTACAAAAAAGATTACTTCAAACATAGAACCAGTCTAAACCTAAAAGAGGGGTAGACTGGTTTTTACTTGATAGGCTAGGGTATTTTTGTGTATACAACAATGGCAGTCAGAAAGCTCCAGTGTTCAGAGAAAATAAAGTATTAGACTAATCAATCTCCCTACAGAAAAAGCCAGTCGTAACACGAAAATGAAGTGATAGACTGGCTTTGGTTTATTTGAAATATCGATCCCCGTTAGCGTAACAACATCGTTTCACCAAAAGATAATCCGCTGAAACTTTAACTTTATAATCCTTGGCTAAGTCCTAATATTTGATCATTACCATTTACATTACTTAATCCCCCGTGATAACAAACCACGGATGCAATGTCGAGGTCTACATACTTTTTTAAAGAGAGACGAGCTGCATTCATATCCGGTGTGGTCGGGACATGAATTCCCCCCAGAATCCCGTTTACACTGTACATCGAATCCCCGGCAATGAGAGTCTTACTTTGTCTTAAATAAAGGCTGATATGCCCGGGAGTATGCCCAGGAGTATGGATGACGCGAATCCCGCCGCAAAACGGCAGTTCCTGACCGTCAATCAAGGTATCGTCCACTTTGCCTTTCGGGGGATTCTCAAGGTGCCCGTCTTTTAAAAGCGGTATCTCCCCCTGAATATACGGCTTATCCAGTTCGTGTGCATAAACTTTAACATTATTACCACACTCCTGCAAAATCTCAGGAAGACTGCCTATATGATCCACATCCTGATGCGTCAAAATCACAACTTTTAGTTTGTCGAACGACACTTCTACCTTTTCCATGGCCACGCGTAAATCTTCAATTTGCCCTGGGAATCCTGTGTCTATTAAAACAGCCATTTCTCGATCCCACAAAAGAATTGGGTGAATAATATTCCCATGAAAATCTAGATGAAGCATTTCTACTCCCTTTGAAATTTCCATAATATCGGGCCTCCGTAAAACAAAATTTTTACGCAAAATAATATTATTCTGTAGGTTTAGTTGTTGTCAACATCTTCTCTATAAATCGCTCTCTTTTGCCTCTTGGGTGCTCATTGCTTGAATATCTGGTGAAATATAGATTTCCGTATAGTTTCCATAATGTTCAAAAAAGTAACAAAAAGGTAACGAAAAAATAACAGCTAAATGAATTCTTTTATTGGTATACAGGAAGTAGCAAAGGAAAGATAACTGTGTCATATACACATCGTTAGCTTTCCTTTATTACATCATTCTATATTTCTATATAGGCGATACCATGAGCATTTGGATGTATAGAAGGAACAGACTGATCTTGCTGATCTAGTTTAAGCGTATGAATTTTCTTGTAATGAATCAAATCTAATACACTTACTGTGCCTGATTTAAAATTGGAAACATATCCAATGGTTCCGTCAGAGGAGGAGCGAATGTTGAGAGGAAATAAATCTATTTCGACCGTGCCTAAGACTTGTAATGTTTCCCCGTCGAGAATCGATACATATCCTGGTACTGAATCAACGATGTCCTTCGTAATAGCTGAAGGTTTTTCTTGATAGCGTAGATGGCCGAGTAAAACCTTCCCGTCAATTGTCACATGAACAGGATGAATGATATCGGAAAAGGCTATCGTTTTGATAATGACATCTGTTTCTGTATCAATCATACTAAGGGTAGGCTGTTCGTTTTTATGATCACTTGAGAGACTTGGGAAAGGGACATAAACTCGGTGACCGTTAGGCGAAATGGCCAGCTCTTCACTACCAAATGGAATAGAAATTTTCTTCATTAGCTCTTTTTTACGTAAGTCTAAAACAGAAATAAATGGCGCTTCTTTATTAGCGGAATATCCTTTTGTACCTTCTGGATGAATCACAAACCAATGAGAGCCTTTTGCCCCAGTAGATATCCGATTGAGGACTTGTCGCGTATCAGGATGAATAACGATAACGCCCCCACCATTTGATTCTACACTGGCATACAATAAGTCGTTGCGCTCATCAAAAGCTAATCCATGAGGAGCAAACTCGGGTGATATATCAATTGTATCCAGTAAGGTAAAAGTAGGGATATCGATAACCAGGATTTCATGACCGTTTTCTTTCGCATGACCATAAATTCCAGAACGGTAGGTAATGCTTACATATAACAGTTGACGTCTAGAATCAATACACACCTCATGTGGTTCAGGAATAGGAGATGTTACTTTCCCTACCTTTTCGTATGTTTTTGCATCAAAAAAATGAATATTGCGACCGTTTGAGCTAACGACTGATAAAATAGCCTGATTTTTAGTAACGTTCATTACGATTGACCTCCTTGTTTGTGTAACGTTCATGTTTTTAAAAAGTTCAGCTTGGAAAACAGTGTAATAGAGATCTACTAGAGGACATCACCTCCTTTCATATAATTAACTATCCATATAATAAGGTTATCTAACTATATAGAGAAAAAAATAAGGGAGCTGTATGATTCATTTATTTATCTCTCTATCTATCTTTCTTTAGCTTTGCCCTTGTACTTTCATGCATTTTCGTTAGGACTTTCTCTAAAACTCGACATTCTTCTTTGGTAAATTCCTCCACTAAAGAGGCACAAGAGGACCAGAAAATCGGTAACGAGCGAAACGTAATCTCTCTTCCTTTTTCCGTGATCTTAATGATTAATCGTCTGCGATCTTGTGGGTGGTGATCGCGTATTATCAATCCTCGTTTTTCCATCCAATCGAGTATGCTTGTGACGGAAGCTCGTTCGATCCCCAACCGATCAGCTATAGCTGATGGACTCATACTAGCTTCTTTCTCGTTTTTTTGATCTAAAATAAATAACAACAAGAAGCCTAATTTACTTTCCGAGATTCCCAGAGGGGCCAAGTCTATATCTATGGCATCTAATACATTATCGGATACCCATAGTGTGATTAATCCAAGCTTAGCTAGCATAGGGTCCGTGTCCTTCGATATCGTCTGCTTTATTAGCTCTTCGTATGCTCCTATTTGCATGGACAGGGATTCATTATTCGATATCATTGCTTCTGAGTGGTCTTTTTTCATGAGCGTGCTCCTTTTGAGACTACATATCCATATAGTTAGGTAGGCTAATTAGAATGTTGCTATCATAGCATTAATTTCAAATAAATGCAATTATATGGTAAATGATATTTTTTATCCCGATGCACTTGATCACTGTATAAAATTACCTTCTGGTTCATAGTATAAATAAGAACAAGTGTTTGGTATACTATTCGACGAGAATATACGTTCGATAGGAGTGTTTGAGGTGCACAAGAAGCGGGTGATTTTTCTAATTGATATGCAAAGCTTTTACGCAAGCGTTGAGAAAGCGGCTAATCCAGAACTTCGTGATCAAGCTGTCGTGGTGGCTGGTGATCCAAAGAGGCGGAGCGGTGTGGTACTAGCTGCTTGTTCGTTAGCGAAAGCATATGGTGTGACCACAGCAGAACCCTTGTGGAAAGCTGAACAAAAATGCCGACATCTTGTGGTAGTACGCCCCCGCATGCAACGTTATTTGGAGGTAGCAGCGCAAATTACGACTATCTTTGAATCCTTTACCGACTTAGTGGAGCCTTTCTCGATTGACGAACAGTTTCTCGATATTACGGGTAGCTTGCGATTATTTGGGAATGATCCAGAGGCGATTGCGACTAAGATTAGACAGCGTGTTCTCATGGAGACAGGAGTAGTCTGCCGAGTAGGAATTGGCGAAAATAAGGTTTTGGCTAAAATGGCTTGCGATATGGCTAAAAAGCAAGGGGATGGGATTTTTTGGCTCAAAAAAGAGAGGCTATCTGATACGCTGTGGCAGTTACCCATCGAAAAGCTGTTTGGCGTAGGTTCACGGATGAAACGTCATCTTCATCGGATGGGTATGTACAAGATTGGCCAGTTAGCAGAAACATCGCTTGATGTCATGATTAAACGTTTTGGAGTAAATGGAGAAGTGCTCTGGCGGACTGCACATGGCATTGATGAGTCACCTGTATCGGTTAAGGCGCATGATGTTCAGAAGGGGGTTGGTCATCATATGACATTACCACGTGACTATCATACAGCAGAAGAGATTAAGGTGGTTTTGTTGGAGTTATGTGAAGAAGTGTGTAGAAGAGCTAGAAGCAAGCAACTAATGGGCGGGGTCGTAGCTGTAGGATGCCGAGGAGCGGATTTTGACGTGCCGACAGGTTTTTTTCGACAGATGAAAATGCCAGAGCCAACCAACGATGTGATGACGATTTATGCAGTTGTCTTAGAATTGTTTGAGCGTCATTGGGAGCATTCCCCGGTACGTAGCGTGGGCGTTCACATTGGACAATTGACACCAGATGATGTTTGCCAGCTTAGTTTATTTGAAGACAAAATGAAAAAGCGATCTCTTGCCTACACCATGGATGGCATTCGATCTCGCTTTGGCAATGATGCGATTATACGCGCAGTATCGATACTCTCGGCTGGTCAAGTGAAGGAGAGGGCACACAAGATTGGGGGGCACTATAAATGAGTCAGCCAGCCGTTCCACTTGAGTGGCAGGAGCATGTGCGCGAATCTATTTTATTTGGTTTGTTGTTTAAAGTAGCGATGGTGGACCAGCAGACTTTGCGACAGATTCCATTGTCTCTCTCCTATGTTCATTTATTGGATCACCTGTCTCGTTGGGCAGAGCGTAGACATCATTATCTGCGCAGAGCCCTACTAGACAGAGGATGCGAAGTGATTGGCACACAGACCAAAGGGGGCTTATATCGAGTACAGGTTAGGCTCAACGGCTATGTACACGAGCTACGCTATTCCCCCGAATTATTACGGGCAGAATGTCAGGCACGTGTCCAACAATGGCTGACGGGAGAGAAGCAACCAGATGATGTAGGAAAAGGTAGCACAAGCAGGGGCTTGGTTAAAAACCAAAGATTGATATGAACCTGTATGCTACTACCATCTACCTGCATGCTCTTACTCTCTACGGTTAAATCTTTACGTTCTCAGCATGCTTAGCTAGCTCTCTTTTCATGCGCTTTCCACGTGTCATTAAAAAGAACAAATAAACGAGCAAATAGGTAACCATAGCTAAAGCAGAGATGCGATACATGATTGCATAATTGGCACTCGATGCTACTACGCCGAGCAACATAGAACCGATGGCAACTCCTAAGTCAATGGAGTTGAGAAAAGCAGCATTAGCCATTCCTCGCTTATCTGGGCTTACTTCCTTAATGATCCAAGCCTGCATGGAGGGTTGCAAGGTTCCGTAGCCTAATCCATACAACACAGCCGAACAAATCAAACCTATCATACCAGTCGTGAAGGAGAGAGCAAGTAGACCAGCGATTACGAACAAAGCACCAGGAATCAGAACGGATACATGCCCTTTTTGGTCAAAAATCTTGCCGGATAGAGGACGAATACACAGAATAGCTAAGGCATTAAACAAAAAGAAGTTACCTACATTGTCAATTTGTATTTCCTTTCCAAATAAGGCCAAAAAGCTAAGTAAACCTCCATAAGTAACTGATAGCAAAAGATTTAGCAAACAGGGAAGCAAGACGTTCTTATCCAGAAAGGGAGAGCGACTATTGGATGGCACGGATTCTCGCACCGATTGCGTAATGGACGCCTTAGCATCTGTTGGCATAGTAGGCTCAGCATTTCCAGCTGCAACTGATTCTTGCTTAGGTAAAACAAGGTACAGCAAAGGAAAAATCAATAAAATCAACAGGGTAGAAGAGGCGGTCAATGCACCAAAGCCATACGTTGCTAACACCCATAATCCAATCATCGGCGCAATAGACATAGCTAGGCTGGTAGATAGACCGAAGTAACCCATACCTTCTCCCATACGGCGAATTGGTATGACATGAGAAACCATTGTGGGAAAGGTGGTACTAGACATCCCAAAGCCAATTCCATAACAAACGCGCATAACAAGCAAGACGGCAATAGTTCCACACCAATAGTATCCGGCTGTAGAGAGGGCAGCAATTACTAATCCTGTGAATAGTAGGAAAGAGATCTTCCCCCGCTTCAAGAGTTCCCCTGCGAATAACCGCGTCACAATGGCAGACAAGGCAAAGAGACTTGTTACTAGACTGATCGTAAAATCAGTAGCATAGAAGGTCTCTTTGACATAGGCCGGGAAAGCGGGAAGGATCATTTGTAAGTTAAGAAATAACAACAGATTACAGACTGTTAACAGTATAAATTTTTTGGACCAAAGTTTCTCTTGTTCTCCTATCAAAACGTACCACTCCTAAGACTCTATCTGTTTTTGAGCATTCTCACTCATTTGTTGTAAAAGCTGTTTCATAAACGCTAGATCAGCATCCGAGATGTTGTGGAGTGCTTCCTGAATCGTTTGTTGCTCGATGGGGAGTGTCTGTTTGACCATTTCCTTGCCAGCATCGGTTAAGAAAAGCAAAAAAGCACGACGATCATTTTCAGACGTTTTTTTGTGAATCAAGCCTTTTTTATATAGTGCATCTAAAATTCGGGTTGTTGTTGGCTGATCTTTGGATGTACGGTGTGCTAGTTCTTTTTGATTAATACCGTCTTGTTTATCCAATTGATACAAAAGTGAAAATTGCTCGGTAGTAATGTCAAATTCCTTTAAGCGTGAAGAGAGCAGATAAACGATCTTGCGGTAGGTCTGACCCAGCATAAAGCCGATAGAGTCCTCAGAAACAATTTGTTTACTCAAAGGGGCTCCTCCTTTCTTAGGAAAAATACTTGCTACAACAATTATATGTAAGACAATTATTCTTGTAAATATATGTAGTTGAAACAAATTTTTAGTATCATTGAAAAATGAAAAAAGAAAGCAGTGACAATCATGAAAAACAAGCCTGTTTCCAGGAAAGAAAATCTTTTTGCGTCTAGCCGATTTATCTTGCCAGAGCATCGAGACCTATATTTACGAATGAAAGCAGAGCAAGAAAGATACTGTCCACCTGACTTAGACGAGGAGGAGCGTGCCACTATTAGTGCCATATTATTTCAAGGTTTACAACAAAAGCGTTTGCTGACACTGCGTTATTACGATGATAAGGGAGAACAACGTATTATCGGGCATGCTCTGCATGTTGATCCTGTGTCACAACGACTTAAGCTACAGACACAGAACGGGGTGTCTTGGATTAGCTACCAGACTATTTTGGCTGCTGAAGTGGAGGATATCTGGTGAAAATTTGTGAGGATCGGAAAATAAATCGAGGAAAAAAATAAAATAAATGTGAGTAAATATCATGGAAATAGAGAGAAAATGAGTAGTAACGCAAAAAATCATGATCCGCCAAGATTGAACGATCTATTTTACGTTTCCAACTGAATTTATAGATTTTTCGCTGGAATTTTGCGTGAAAATGCATTTTGCATTGGAAAGCGTTTTGGCTGTATTGTATGTAACGTGAGATTTTTACGAAAACACGTGAGCACAAAAGGGGATTACAAATGTTAGCACAAGAGATGGGCATGGTTTTAACCAAGCACGCGGAAGTAATGGATGCGAAGCGCTGGGCGAATCTGATTGAACAGATGGAAAAGAAAGGTTTGTACGTCGTGATCGAGACAGATACCAACTGCCGCATGCTCAGTCCACTAGGTGGATTGATGCCGATGCCTTCAAAAAATCAACAGCTGACGGTTTTGACAGAAGAAGAATTGCTAGCAAAAGGCCTAGATATTGGCCATCATATTGTAAAAAAGCAAGTAGATGTCGCTAGCGGATCATAAAAAGGATCAAACGAAAAAACAACAAACAATGAAACCCACAAACAATGAAACCCACAAACCCACAAAATGAAACTAATGACACCAATGCAGCTGCCATAGGGCTCTCTTTCTTAGGAAGAGAGCTTTTTATTCCTGCTCTATTGACCGCCTTTTCCTCCTGCCGACATTAGTCATAAGCGAGTTGTAGATTGTTGACATACTCCTAAAAAGGAAAACAGACTGACTCAGATGGGCCAGCCTGCATGCGTGTTTTTGATAAAATGTATACATCCAAATAAAATACTAAGTTAGTTACATATAAATAAAAAATATGAATAAAAAATATGAATGACAAAGTAGCCTAGTTTTGTTTCCTCGATAGCTGTTGCTGCAATTGGCTAAGCAAGCGTTTCGTTTCGGGAGTCAGAGAAGGTAGTTCAGGAGCTAGCCTTCGTTTTTGCCGATACATAATCATACTCCATTCTTGTTCTTGTGCTAGCCAGATTCGACGTTTGATCTGCTCCCATCGTCGGGACGCCAATGAGATCGGTACGCGAAAAGCTTGAGCTAGCTGGTTTAACCAATCCCTTTCGTATGTAGGCATAGGTAATGTTTGAAGTAAATAAAAGGGCATAGCTGCGTACAATTGAAAGTGCCCTGCTTGCATTTCCTGTAAGTCACGTAGAGCGGGTGGCAATGACAATTGATTGCCAGAATGGCGCAATGGATGACATAATTCATGAAAAAATTCGGCTCGTCGTTCTACTTCTGACAAATGCTGATGTAAAAAAATCAGAAAGTCTCCACTATTCTCGCACCATCTTACGTGGGATGGTAATCTTGTAAAAGCAATTTCGCCTCCAAATAACTCTGCAATCTCTTCTAGGTGTAATTCCTCAGGAGCTAGAAATCCATGTCGTTGATACCTAGCTGTAATCCATTCCTCTAAGGGTGTCATTTGATATAATTCGAGATTCATGAAAACCTCCTCCTCCTAAATTATAACTCAAAAATAAGAATATTTGTTCGTATTCCAAAGAAATATCCTTCATAATTTTATATTGTGATCGTATCTAAGAAAAAAAAGGATAATTGCAAGCGTACGGGACGCATCCAATTATCCTTTTTCTTTTTGTATGGGGAGAAACAGCTATGCTTTGGCTCCCGCAACTACTTTAAATTCTTTCCCATTTAAGATTTCTTTGCGTAATCTCAACATTTTCTGGTCTAGGCTATTGGCTGCTTCAGCTGCTTCAGTCAATTCATGCAAGACATAAGGTGGTACTTGTTTATCGTACTTATAAAACAAAATATGCTCTAGGCTGGCCCAGAAATCCATGGCTAAGGTCCGTAGTTGAATTTCTGCGTTTACCCATTGTATTCCTTCATTTAAGACGAGAGGGACCTGAACGATGAGATGCAAGCTTTGATAGCCATTTGGTTTTGGAGAGGCTATGTAATCTTTGATCTCTACAAGACGCAAATCTTCTCGTTGTTTAAAATGGTCCGCAATGCGATAGATGTCTTCAACAAAGGCACAAACGATCCGAACACCAGCTACATCAAACAGCTTGTCTCGCACGCTTTCTAAAGTCTTTGGCAATCGTTTACGCTCCAGCTTTTTCATGATACTAGCCGGCTCTTTTAAACGTGTTTTGATATGTTCAATAGGGGAGTATCCATCTTGCAATTTCCATTCTGTATTCACAATCATGATCTTCGTTTCCAATTCACGTAAAGCGAATTGATAATGAAAGGCCATGTTTTTCCAAACATCCATATTTTCTAGCATAGGTACGCTCCTTGTATTTCTGTGACTTTGACGCTAAGCCTGAATGCAGTTCAAGGCATGGCATGGTGAGCAATATTAACTTTATTGTACCTGATGGTTGTGGGAGAAATATGTAAGCGGCGAAAAAGGACGTTGCTGATCGAAAACAGCAACGTCAGAAAAGGATATATGACATCATTTCAAACGAAACGGCTCTCGGCCCTTGGTAAACAACGGTCTCCATCATTTAAACAATATTTTTACGTAGAAGCAATAACAACTTCATGTGTTATCAATGTAAGATGAATGATTAAGCCGAAGTAGTTTGACGCTGAAAGCCTTTAAATCGTGTTCCTTGATAAGAAATAATACCATGGTCTCCTTCGACTAACAGCCCATATTGCGGTCCAGTCAATTGAAATTCTTTGCGCTCGCCATTCTCCAATTCAAATGTGACATAATATGAGGTGTGAGAAGCATGATTTTCAGAGCGACCAGACACTTGAAGACGCTTTGAAATAATATGAGCTTGTTTATTTTCGACAGGAGAATTATTATTTTTCGTCCAAATAAATAGGGCACGACCAAAAACGAAAATAAAGCCACCAATCACAATAACAGGAATAACGTTAGACATAAAAGAGAACATGAAACCAAACATGGGTGATCCAGGCTCGAGCGGATTAGAAAAGAACAAAGTGGAATCCTCCTAATTACAAAAATAGAGAATATTCACTTGTATTATAGCATAAGTATCAGTTTTTTACAGTTTATACCACCTTGTGAATTAGAATAGGTGTCACATAGCCTTCAATAAGTGCTGCAAGTAACACAAGCGGTAAAATGACCAAAATATAGGTTTTAAGTGACTGGATGATGGCTTTTTTAACGGAATAATGATGGCGATTGCGTGAAAATAAACGGCGAAATACAGTAAGACTAAGAAAAATACCAACACTCCCACTTAAAAAGATAGCAATCATCTCAATAATACCGTGGGGGAGGATTCCGTAAACTAAGATATTTATCCAAGGTTGATTCTGAATAGCAACGGAAGCAAGTAAAATACTAATCGTGCTAATTGTGATGATCGCTGAGAAAGCAGGTAAAATAATCAGCGGAATAATTCCGACTAAGACAGATAGGAAGGTCGCTTGAACATTATTTTTAAAAATAGTCCAGAAAAAATATGTGGATGTACCGCCTGACTTGATCCCTTTTGCTTCAAAGGCTTGAGCGAGTGTTGCCAACAGCTCTTTGACCGTTTGCGGATTTTTTACAATGAGCATATAAAAAACAACAGCGATGACTAAGGATACCAGCATAATAGTCCAAAAACTTTTCTTGTAATCTTGACGGAAATGTTCCCATTCTTGGGCATACAAATCACGTAGCATAGCACTTCTCCCCTTATCAGTTAAGAATAATGGTTTGTCTACTTGGTTATGTACACCTACAATCATGAACGAAACAATAATAGGTAAATAGCATGGTCAATGCTCACCTCAGTTCTGTAAAGCTCTACATGATTCGTGGGTGTGGATCTTATTTTCCTTTCCTAAAGATTTATAACGATATTATTTATATTACCATCCAAGTAAATTTAAGAACACGTCGAGCATGAATTCCTATGGTACGAAATATCGTTCTGGTTTTATAAGGATGTAAAGCTAGGCAAAGCACCTAAAAAATATTTTTCTATGAAAAAGAAAGGCAGAAGATGATGTCATGATTGGGAAAACAATGGTAAAATGAAAGGAACAAAGCCTTCTCCACCTAGAATGTAAGCTTAAAACGTCACAATTTTAAGCTTACAGTCCAAGCCAAGAGAAAGGAGTGTTTCTTTGATCAATCAAAAAAATCAAAAACTACGCTGGGCGGCTTGGATTAGTTTATCTTTGTTTCTTCTTCTGAAAGCCTCCTTTCCACATAACACCACGCTCCTATACCGCCTTTTACAGCAGATAGGAATTCCTACCAGAATAGAGACATTTCATGTAGATGGTATATTGCTTTTATTATTATTTTTCTTCGTACTTGCTCTTTTCCTGAAAGAATACGGGACAGGTAAAACAATTTTGACACTATGGATTGCTGTACCAGTAGCAACATACCTTCTTGTAGGTGGTTTTCAATATTTTATTGCCACTGGTGTCTACGCTCTCGATTATGAGAAGAAAAGAAGCTCCTGTCACTACCAAAAGGAATCAGATGGATTGGTTAAAGGAAGCTGCCAATTTCGTATCAAAAATTATGGTGGTAAAGAAGTCCATTTCTCAATAGATATGCCGTTTCGTCTATTCGATGATAACTATATTCAGTCGGAACCGTTGCGAGCAGAGTATGTGATTCAACCACGTGCAGAAGAGATTTTTGAAATGCCGTTTCAAATCCGTCTAGCTCAAACAATTCCAACCGATGAACCGGAAAGAATAGGGGGAGGCAGCATTTCAAGTCCAGTCCTTTGGTGAAAGAGTTTTTATTTTGGCAGAACGATCTGTAACGTTTGCAAATTAGAGCCGTCTGTGTTCACTGTTCTAAGCTGATAAGAGGGTTCAGCAGGCCAGCCAATATCCTCTAAGAAAAGTAGCTTGTTCTGTTTATGAAAATAGACAGGTGAATTAGCATGTTTTTGTAAAGTGGTGATTTGCTTGGCTTGTTTGGTTTCTAGATCCATGGTGAACAATTCGTATTCATACGTTTTGTTTGATGAAGCAAGTGAAACAGCCACAAAGGAAATCTGCTTCTCATCTGGTGAAAAATGAACGTCATACATCTCAGGTGTTCCAAGTGCATCGTTTACTGGTAAATAGCTAGCCAGTGTCTTTCCTTGAGGATCGGTAGCAAATAGTGACAGTTTATCTTGACTAAAGTCGCGCTTGTCAGATGAATTTGTAAATTTGGTGAAGAATAACTTTTGTCCGTCTGATGATACTGACAAGTCTGTCATCTGATATTCTTTATCATGTGTAATTTGTCGTTTGTTCTTCCCCTGTACATTAATAGAAAAAAGATCATATTCATGAGGGCGTTTAGAAGCGATTGGAGAGTAGTTTTTAAATACTCCAGCTTTTAAATAATAGATTGTTTGATTATCAGGAGTAAAAACGGCGTCCGTGATCAGCTCATCAGGCTCAGATAAAAGATGTAGTTCAGAGCCATCTGCATTCATAACGTAAAGTGCTTGTTCAGTGGTCTTTTTTTCTGCTTCTGTACGTCGAGCCAGAGTAAGGATCTTTTTCCCATCGCTTGAGTAGACGGGCTGAAACAAAGAATGACCAGAAAGACTTGCTAGCTTTTTGACGTCTGTTCCATCTGGATTTGCTGTATAAAGACTAGCTACCCCATTCACGGAGTAGGAAAATAGCAACCGAGAGTCATCGGGAGCAATATCAACCCCTGCTTCCAAACCTGTTTTTCCCGCATCCATTCCAGTGGTAGATGCATACAGAGAACCTGTCGCCCAAAGACCGATTGTTAGACAAAATGCAATCCCTAAAAATAACCAATTGCGCGTTTTTTTGTTCATTTATATCACCTCTTGTATTTTTTCGTTAGAAAGAACAAAGAAAGCCGACAAAAACAGCAGAGAAAACCCCGAAGAGCAATCCTAGAAATGGCATTCTACCAATTAACTTGTACTGAAGCCAATAGAGACAGGCCCATCCGAGGAGAAAACATATAGGAAAAATAGTGAAAATCCAGCCGAAAAATAGAATACCACTTGACCATTTTATAATCGGATATAGCAATACTAACAGTAAGGTTACATTTGCTGTATGAATTACGTTTCTTTGTTTACGCTCCGAGAGGGCTAAGTGTAAAGGTTTTTTCCAAGCCGTCATCAGGAGTGTAAGCCAAGAGAGAAGAAGTAATAAAGCAGTGTTAGCCAACAATAGATTACGCATCCATTTTGTTCCTAAAAAAGCGACATATGACCAATACAAAAAGAGTAGAGTGAGTAAAATGAGAATCGTGCTGATCAAAAGTTTGCGCAGGAAAATATGCTCTGGATTCCAATAGAACCAAAGTAATGAACTACCAAGTAGCATTCCAATTACCATAGGGAGAGGAATATATGCCTGTAAAATAAACAGGGCGTATAAGTAATGAAGAATGGTGAATAAAATGGAGCCTGCTCCCACAAGCAATAACAATAGACGATAATGCGGAGCTTGGGATTCTTGTAATTCTTCACCAATCTCCTGCTCACCACCAAAATCACGAATGGCTAACTGTTCAGCCTCCTCAGGTGAATAACCAGCTTGCAGATAATCACGTTGTAATTGGTGCAGATGGTCCAGAAACTCTTCTGCTAGCTCAATTCGATCCTGCTCACTAAATTCTCCATGTGATAAAATAGAGGAGACATACTCTTCCATTCGATTCATACAAAACCCTTGGATACCTTACTCACCAGTGAGTGAATCGTGTTCCACTCCGATACTTTCCGCTGTAATTCCTCTATGCCAGCATCTGTAATTTGATAATATTTGCGTCTTCCTTGAGCCTCATTGTCTCCCCAATACGAGGTGACCCATCCTTTTTTATGTAGTCGATTTAAGGCCGGATAAAGAGTACCCTCACTCATGTGATACAAATTATCACTTTTTTCCTTTAATTCTTTTGTGATTTCATAACCGTACATATCACGTTCAGAAATTAAAGAGAGTAACAAAATGTCGATGCTTCCTTTCATTAGTTCCTTATCCAATAAGCTCAGCCCCTTTTATTTTTTTACATTGTATAACGATGTATCTTGTATTGCAATACGATGTATGTAATTTATTCATAATGAAAACAGCCCTTTCTTGGAATGGCGTAATACCATCCAGTAATAGGGCTGTTTTAGATCAAACATTCAGCTTGATTGCTTGTCGCCATGCTGTTGGTTCGCTCCCATCTAGCTGTGTTTTGGAAGTAACAGATTGTTCAAAGACAGAGGATTAGCTTCCATTAGTAGATCACGTTGTGCAGTTAATTAAAATCCGTTAACTGCTTTGTATGCATTTACGCGACCATTTAGGTAGCTAGAGCCTGTAACAGGTGTTTGATCAGCTGTAGATAGTACACGATCAACGATTTGTTGGTTTGTAGCACCAGGTTGTTTACCCCAAGTTAATGCTAGAACAGATACCGCAACTGGAGTAGCCATGGACGTACCAGACATATTGGTGTAGCCACTGTTTTTGTAAGTGGAGTATACAGATACACCAGGAGCAGCAATGTCAACCCATTTTCCGTAGTTGGAGAAATAAGCAAGTCCATCATTAGAATCAGTAGCTGCTACAGCAAGTACGTTGTTGTAGGCAGCTGGGTAGGTAAGAGAGGAGGATCCGTTGTTACCTGCGGCAGCTACGATGATTTTGTTTTTGCCCCAAGCATAGTTAATGGCATCTTGGAAAGATTGTTGGAAAGAACCCCCACCAAGTGACATAGAGATGATGTCAGCTCCATTATCAGTAGCCCATGTTACACCATTGATGATGTCAGCCGTGTAGCCTGAACCTTGAGCATTTAGAACCTTTACCGGAATAATTTTAGCTGAACCATCAACACCGCTAACCCCAATACCATTGTCACCGATAGCTGCAGCTAGACCTGCGCAGTGCGTACCATGACCATGGTCATCATTAGGAGAAGTTACACCAGGGACAAAGCTCTTACCAGATAATAGGCTATTTTTTAGATCAGGATGGTCTAATTGAACACCAGTATCTAAGATAGCTATTTTCTTTTGGGACCCTTTAATAATATCCCATGCACCATATGAGTTAATTTTGTTGTGGTGCCATTGGCTACTGATTAGAGGATCGTTTGGTGTGTAATCTACATGATACAGCATGTTGTATTCAACGGATTCTACGTTTGGATCAGCTAAATACTTTTGTTTGAAATCCTCAGCTTGTCCATCTGGAACTTTTACTAGTTGCCACTCTGACTTTCCATTGCCCAACTCCTCTACTTCTTCAGCACCTAAAGTAGAATGAATTTGTTCTGTGTTAATAGGTTCTAGTGTGTGTTTAAATTTTACCAATATTTCGTCATCTTTAAATTCACCTGTTGCGGGAGCATCAGCGGTTTGTACTTGATGCTCAACTTTTTCAGTCATTGAAGCGAAAACATTGATAGGTAAGATAGTGGCTAACGCGGTGCAAAGAGATAGGACTTTTAGTGATTTCTTCATTTTTAACAACATCTCCTTTTAAAATATTTTGTTACTAGTCTAAATTATACGAAAATTACGAAAAAACACAATATATAACTTATCGACAAAAAATGTCTAAAAATATCATTTTATGTCAGAATGTTAATTTTAAAATAACAATCAAATTCATTATTATTTTAAGGTAGGCCTTGCTTTTCTGTAAAAAAATAAATAAACACATATAAAAGTTTGATATATCCGTTTATATTAGGACAAGCTATATTCGTAAGCAACCTCGGACTGTAGAAACAATTTAGTAACATGTTAGGGAAATAAAGAAAAAATGGACTGAATTCGTTGAAATAAATTTATGGAATAATCAAAAAATATTAGAGCGAGCAGTGCGTCAGTGGATCTAAAAAACATAAATTGTAAATTTTAGAAAAATCAGGTTATTATTTACTTTCCATTCACGATGGCTAGTATCAAATAAAGGATGTCCTGAATTGCTGTAACGATTCAGATTGTATGGTGCATGATTATCCAACAAATCAATATATGTCATGCTGACGCCTGATGAAAGTGGGAGATGGATCAGCTTCGGACAACGATAGGATTTTTCCTGTTCCATTGTCAGAGACTTCCATGTAAAATCTGTGAGGTTCTTCGTTTAACGAATCTATATATATTCAGCCGGTGTTTTTCTTAGTAGACTATCATAGGTAAGAAACGGTAAAAAAACATGATTAGTACCTCATCTTGTTTGCCGTTCTGGAGGCTATAGCTCGCACTTTTCTCACTTTGTTTGTGAGAGGAAAGAGCCTCTGTGGTCAAGTGAGGAGCTTTAAGGCTAATAGACTGAAAAAAGAATAAAAAAGCAATGATGAAAAAATACGGAAAGTAAAAAATCGTGAGCAAACACTCACAGCATTCACACTGATAATTGCATAGCAAGATACGAAGAGGAAAAGGTTAATAATATCCATTTTTTATTCGTTATAAATACTTATCGAAGTGCCAAGTTTGTTACGTGTAAAAAATGGTAATGAATCGACTGAAATGGCGTTTTGTTAGGCAACATGAGTGGATTGGTACCATTTGAGAGCCTGGGATTATGGTGGGACGACTGTGCTTGAAATTGGAATTCTTCTACCGAACAAAACGAATTATGATTGAATATCCAGCAGGAAAAGTCATTGCTTTTGCACAAATAGTAAAAAAGAGACGAATGGGTGGAAATTTTACAATCAAGGAGAGGATAGAATGCTGATTTTAAGGCAACAGGAAGTGAAGCAGTTACTTAGCATGAAAGAAGCCATTGAAGCCGTAAAAAATTCTCTGATTGAATTTTCTAATAACAGAACCGTTAATCCAATTCGATTGTCTGTACCTGTGAAACAGGGAAACGGTACGGCCTTGTTCATGCCTGCTCTTGTACCAGCTATGGAGAGTCTTGGAATGAAGTATGTTTCGGTTTTTCCTGATAATAAGACAAAGGGGAAGTCTACCATTACAGGGCTCATGATCCTCTCTGATGTGAAGACGGGTGAACCACTTATGTTGTTAGATGCTTCTTATTTGACAATTGTACGTACGGGTGCGGCATCCGGTCTAGCTACCCAGTATCTAGCGCGTCAGGATGCCAGCATTCTTGGTGTGATTGGAACTGGGGCACAATCGCAGGGATTGATCTCTGCTATGCTAGCGGTTCGCCCGCTTAAGGAGATTCGGTTATATAATCGCACACAGCAAAAGGCAGAACAATGTAAAGCAGAGCTACAGCAGTCCCCACAAGGAAGAGATTTGCTGATACAAGTGGTACCAGAGGCAAATCAAGCTGTTGTGGGCGCAGATATTGTAATTACAGCAACCAATGCAATGAAGCCAGTTTTTTCGGCAGACGCAATATCGGCAGGGATTCACATCAATGCAGTAGGATCTTTTCAACCTAATATGCAAGAGATTCCTACAGAAGTAGTTACGAAGGCAAGTAAAGTGATTGTAGAAGCTAGGGAAGCCGCTTTAGAGGAAACGGGAGACTTGTTACTTCCTATACAGGAGGGAGTTTTTTCTAGCCAACATGTGCATGCAGAGTTAGGTGAGATTGCAGCCGGTCAAAAACCTGGGAGAGAAAAAGCGGATGAGATTACATTATTTAAATCAGTAGGCCTAGCTGTAATGGACGTGGTTTTGGCTCAGGCAATGTATAAGAAAGCGAAACAGGCGGGCGTAGGTCAAGAAATTGAGCTTGTGTAGACAACATGTGTAATCGCGAAAAGGAAAGGAAGTTAACTTGTACCTAATAGTACCAGAAAAGCTCGGGATGTAATGTACACAAAGGAGGAGCAAATCATGGATAAACTAGGAAAATTCGAGCATCAATGGAGGTGCTTGGTCTTAATATTTATGAACTATTTTTCTCGCAAAAAGCGGAAAACATCCTGATGTAACCTAACAAGGTTGTAACGATCGAGCCAGGGATATATCTACCAGGCGTCGGAGCTGCGTATTGAGATGGTGTGTGGGTAAGAGAAAGTGACAGCTTCATTATAACGAAATCTCTTCGTGACTTCATTTATCCGTAAACATTATATTTCTTGCAAAATGATGCCTGTATAAATATAACTAAAAAAGCTTAGAGAATAGGGTAATACGTGAATGTTAGTATCGTGTAAACAAAGAGAATCGAAATGAAGATAGACCTCCTTTAGTGATATTATCCCCTTTTAGTAGACAGTAAGAAGCAAGACCCCTTACTGTATTAACTAGGAGGGGAATTTTCTATGGGGGAAATTAGAAAAACATATTCAAAGGATTTTAAGTTAAAAGCCGTACGGCTTTATTTGAGCGGTGAACAAGGGTACAAAACACTTACAAGGGATCTCGGCATTAGTGACCCTTCTATTTTAAGAAGATGGGTTGATCATTATAGAAAGGAAGGTATACAGGGACTAGATGAAAAACGCGGGAGAACAAAAAATCCTCTTAGAGGAAGACCACGAATAAGGCCAGAGAGTACGGAGGAAGAGATAGTTCGATTACGTGCAGAGAACGAATTCTTAAAAAAGTGGCTAGGTCTAGAAAAGAGGTGAAACCGAAAGATAAATGCTGTTTTTTCGAGCTTATTAAAGAATTGTCTAAAAAGTATTCTATTACTTTATTGTGTAAAATTACGAAAGTATCTCGTAGTGGTTTTTACAAGTGGCTTTCTCGTGAGAAACACCCCACCTCAAAACAATTGGTAAATGAAAAATTAAGAGAAATGATCATGGAGTGTCATCAAGAGGTCAAAGGTATTTACGGGTATCCCCGAATAAAAGTGTGGTTATTTAGAAGGTACGGGCTAAAAGTCAATCATAAACGTGTGTATCGCATTATGAAGGAACTTGGGATACAAGCGCTAATCCGTAAAAAACGAAAATTCTTTGGGCGCAAAGAGAAGGTTGTCATCTCCGAAAACAAGCTGAATCGAAATTTTTGCGCCTCACGGCCAAATGAGAAATGGGCTACAGATATTACCTACATACTATTTAATGGTCGCCGTCTTTATCTGTCTGTCATATACGACATGTATAACAACGAAGTTGTTGCCTACAAAACAAGCAAACGTAATGATTTACGACTCGTAATGGATACCGTAAAATTAGCGATTAAAAAGCGGGATGTAAGCGGAGTCCTCCTACACAGTGATCAAGGATACCAGTACACCTCAAAGCAGTATAACCAGTTCCTTCAGCAATATAAAATCGTAGCAAGTATGTCTAGAAAAGGTAACTGTTTAGATAACGCCTGTATTGAGGGGTTCTTTGGGCATTTAAAAACAGAGTGTTTGTACCTTCATTCGTTTCAAACAGATAAAGAAGTGGAAGAAGCTCTTCACGGTTACATTAATTTCTATAATCAGCAACGGTTTCAATCTCGATTAAAAAACCTGAGTCCGATAGAATACCGAACTCAGGTAGCCTAGATGGGGCTTGTTTAAAGTTGTCTACTTGACAGGGGCAAGATCATAGTAGCATAATTAGGGAGGTCTACTTGTTACATACTGGTTTCATAGAACTTTTACCATTCCTGTGAATCGAGTAAAACCCCCTTAAAACAAGCATGCTATAACTACTGGGGGTGTTAGCATGAAACAAATCTATACAGGCATTATATGGAGCTCAGCAATGGTACTGACCCTATCTTTATTGGGATGTTCTACTCATTCTCCAGGTGGCACGAATACGCAAATTGGCATTCAGGATTACAAAAGTGATCGTCGCAATAACCATGAGTTTGTAGAACCTGGACCAGTGAAGATGATGTACCAAGGAAAAAATACAAATAGCTATCAGTTAACCGCCGTGGAAGAACGCGCAAAAAAAGTACCTGGAGTTCTTGATGCAAAAGCGATTATTTATGGAGATACCATGGTAATCGGTGTGATCACGGATGGAACTCCTAACGGAAAGTATGAACGAAAACCGATCCAACGTGATCCAACGAGTGAACTTCGACCAAAGCTAAGTTTAAAATTAAATGTTGATGGACACGACAATCGCATTATTCGTGGAATACGAGACACATTAATTCGTCAGGATAAGGCACGTCTCGTCTTTATTACTCCTGATTATAAAATGTACAAGCGAATTCTATCTATCCATGACAGATTGTTGGCAGGCCAGTATGTTGACGATAGTGAATTCAGACGTTTAATCAACGATGTAGGCGCATATACAGAAGGGTTCAGTGCTTACTAGAGATTGATAGGCATGCGGGTACTTGGTAAAGTACCTGCTACCTTGCTTTTAAGGGAAAGATACAGAATGATATCACACTTCACAAAAGTGATAAGAACATAGAGGGATTGATTGTGCGATTGGATATGTATTACAAGTAACAAAAATAACAATCAACTCGTCATATATTTGACAGCCAATACCCAGCAGATAAAACAATTACGACAGTTCCCACTTAAAAACAAGTAACACTTTTATTGTAATGGTACCGTTCATTGAGTCTCACAATCGGTAACCAGTTTTACACAATGAAAGTCTCCTTGAACTGAAGGGGGAGCGGGAGCGGATGGAAGTGGATGTGACATGTTGCCATGACTACGAATAAAAATCAAAAACAGTTACATGAGGCCCGTAGGCTGTTTTTGCATGAATTAACAAATCAACTAAAGAGCATAGAGGAGCACCTGGGGCATTATGTGTATGAACAAAATTGGCAGTCGGCCCAAGAAATCTACCGCATTGCCCATACCTTGAAGGGGAGTGCACCTATCTTTGGATTAGTGGCAATTGGGAAAGTAGCTGATTTATTGGTGAAGGAATTTGAATGGACACAATTAGATTGTAGAATAAGATTAGCTCCGGAACAGTTTGGTATGGCTCACATGCTAATTAGTCAATTAAAAATGGAACAGAGCTTTAGTAAGGAAGAAATGTTACAAGAAGAGAAACAATGGAATGAAGAGGATCAGCTAGTAAATAAACAAGCATATCGATTACTTCTAATTGATGACGATGATGTTTTGCGAACCTATCTGGTCAAACGTCTCTCTCAAGAGGGATATCTAGTGGAAGCGGCAGCCAATGTGGAAGAGGCGAAGCATTTATTATGGGAGCGGGCCTTTGATCTCATCATGTTAGATCTAATGATGCATCCTCAATCTGGATATGAGATTTTTGATTATGTGAGAAATGATCTCGTTTTAAAGTGGATTCCACTCGTCGTATTATCTGGAAAGAAAGATAGCAAGGATAAGATTAGGTGTTATCGGATGGGGGCGGACCATTACGTAACCAAACCCTTTCATTTTGAAGAACTGGAGGCCTGTATTTATCGCTTGCTTACCAGAACCCAGCACTATGAACACATGGCTTTCCGTGACCCGTTAACAGGAGTGAACAATCGACGTTATTTCGATCATCAGTTGCAGGTTGAATTGGCTCAAACCCGCAGGAAACAGGAACCCATTTCTATTGCTTTTATTGATATCGATTATTTTAAAAAGATTAATGATATATACGGACATCATATTGGTGACTTAGTATTACAAGGTTTAGGTCGTATCATACAGCAAAATTTACGTGCAACAGATTTATTAGCGCGATATGGCGGAGAAGAATTTGTAATCGCCTTCCCTGGTACATCTGCTGAACAGGCTACAATGGTGTTAGAGCGAATCCGAGATCAGTTACAACAAGCTCCTGTTGTACAAATAGATGGGCAAGATTTTCATATTACTTTCTCGGCAGGTGTTGCAGATTGGGACAAAATGATGCCAAACCAAAAATGGTTGGAGCAGGCTGATCAAGCTATGTATGAGGCAAAGCGTCAAGGACGTAACCAAATTGTTAGGGTTAAGCTCGATATGGATGAACCTGAGAATGATTTGGAAGCAAATCAGAAAAAATGTTTGCTGATAGCTGACGATGATCAAATGATTCGTTCCATAATAAGAACAAAGCTTGCTCATCTAGGAGTAGATATCATAGAAGCAACAGATGGGGAAGAGGCGCTGGAAGCTATGAGAAATAAGCGACCACAGCTTTGTATTTTGGACGGAATTATGCCTAAAATAGATGGATTTTCATTGTTGAAGATAATTCGACAAGATCAGAATTTACGCAAGATGAGAATTATGATGCTTTCAGCACGAAATACGGAGAAAGATATCGTACAAGGATTGTCGTTAGGGGCAGACGATTATATGTCGAAACCGTTTTCAATGCTTGAATTGGAATTACGTGTAAAGAGATTGTTGTATGTCGAGTAATAACAAACATATATGTGTATAAAAAAGAGTAAGAGGCTTACTATCAAGAGATTCTTACTCTTTTTTCTGTAATAAAAAAGCATCATAAAAAAGTAAAGGCATCATTTCCTTGGAAATAATACCTTTAATCGACAAAAAGTAGCATGAAACCTAACGTTTATAAGTCGCCGGCACCTTTACGTAATTTAACTAACAAATGTAATAATTGTTGTTGTTCATCTTTTGATAGAGGAGCAAAAAAACTATTTTGATAGTGCTCACGGATTTTAATTAATGATTCTTCTACCATGCTCTGATACTTATCTACTAGTTTAACCACATAACTACGGGAATCTTGGGGATGTGCTTCCTTATAAATAAATCCCTTTTTAAATAAACCTGGCAAAATGCGGGAGATAGTCGTTTTGTCACGTAAGGTAATCTCCCCTAGTTCCGTTGGGGTAACACCATTTGTTTTATATAATACAGCAAGCATTTGCCACTGTTCAGGGGTTAGATCGTAAGGCTTTAATACCTTATTGGTTTCCTCACGGGTAAGCTGACCAATTCGGTGAAGATTATGACCTAAACTATTACATACATCAGCTAAGTACGAGCTAGGATTCATAAACAGGGTCCTTTCCATTCAAAAAGCATTTTCTTTTTATATAACCACAGATAGAAAACTTCGTCAAAGCGAGACACATAACGACTTTGTGTATAGTATAAGAAAACAGAAAAAGAAAAAGCGGATAAGATCGTATGATTTATAAGTACATTTCCTTCATCCATGAACAAATGCTTGTTTAAAAATCGTTGCATTTTAGAAGGGATTTATGAGATTGATGCTAGGGATTTTAAGCTTGTAGAACATTATCATAGGGAAAAGAAATGATGATGGGGGAGCGAGTAAAGCATGAATGAAAATGCAAATTTACATGTAAATATGAGAGTCACAGGCTTTAGTCATATCACTTTACAGGTCTCAAATCTGGAACAATCTCTACGTTTTTATTGTGAGAAATTGCAAATGAAACTGGTGCATCAAGGCAGAGCAGATGCTTACTTGGAATGGGGGAGTGCTTGGATATGTCTATTGGAAAGGACGGAAATATTTCCGATCGAATTAGAACGGCAGTATTTTCATCATTGTGCTTTCTATATGAACGAGGAGGATTTTGACAGAGCAGTGGAGTTGCTACGTATGAAGGAAATCACGATAGTAAAAGGTCCTATCCTTCGTGGAGGCGGCAAAAGTATATATTTTCATGATCCCGATAAGATTATGCTAGAACTACATACAAGCACTTTACATCAAAGGATGAGCAATTGGACCTAATTCGTTATTTTGTGCCTTATTTTGGGAAAGGAACAGAATATCCTTTTTCTGGGATGCTATAGGGAATGTTTCAACTTGAAATGAGTAGTATCAGTGGGTAAAATGAACTAAAGAATATGGTTCTAAAGATTTACTCCTGATTGATATGAAACAGCGTCCAGCTTGGGGGAGGTATCAAATTGAGATATCGATATGGAGGAGCAGGTCTTGGATTTCTGCTCGGTTGCTTGTGGTGGTGGCTTGGCGCCGTTTCTCAGGTCTCTTTTCAAGCTGTCTATGTTCCATTTTTTTTAGCAGTTCTTCAGGGGGCAGGGGGCTTTTATTTTGGAAAAATACTTGAGGATTACAAAAAACAGGCTCATCATGATTCTCTAACAGAGGTTCTGGTTAATCGACAGTTTTTTAAGATGATGGACAGGGAAATTCAGAAAGCGAAAATCTACGAATATTCAGTCACATTGCTGGTTATTGATCTGGATCATTTTAAAAAATACAATGATGAACATGGTCACTTGGAAGGCGATAAAATCTTGAAGCGATTCGCAAGGTTTTTACGTGAAAATGTAAGGGGAAACGATCTGGTTGGACGTTGGGGAGGAGAGGAATTTGTGGTTCTACTTCCGCATACTTGCCTAGAGGCAGGAGTGGATGTAGGTCTACGTTTGCAAAACAAAATTAGACAACAAATAGGTGAAGTGACGGTTAGTATAGGAGTGGCTTCCTATCCAGATCATGCTACTACAGCTGCCGAACTTACTGCCTATGCAGACCAAATTATGTATCAAGCAAAAAAACAACGTGATTGCTTATATTGTGGTCCAGTGGGTGGCGAGATAAAATTTTGGCATCGAGATACCAACCCCGTTCCATTACATGAACATATACATGAATGTATGTAACAACGTACACAATAGAAATGAGAGGATGAAACCAGGATACTCTCTGGTTTTTTTAATGACATAAAAGAATGGAGATCATCTGATACGAATGACCTATTGATTTGGCAAGCAAACATTTTGTTAACAATCTGTTATCTAATACCAAGAAATATCTAAATGATACCAGTTAATCTATGTATAAATTATAAATAAATGTAAATGAAGGTATTTTTTATTTATTTTTCATGAAGGAAAGAAAGGATTTTTTTACAAAAAAACAGGAAATGAAATCGCTGAAAACCCTGTCATCTAGCGGTTTATGAAATCTTATTAATATCTTTACAAAAACTTAACATAGTTTTGTCGAATTTTGACTATAAATCAATTTACGTAGAAATACATGTTTTATATAATCGTAGAGGTGATAATTCTGAAGGAGTGAGATTTCTTCCATGATCAAATCTAACAAAACAACATTCTTCGATCTTTTTGAACAGCAAGCTGCGACTGTACATAAAGGTTCCCATCTCTTTTTTGAAATGGTTAGCAACTACCAAAATTTACAGGAGAGAGTAGCTGAAATTAAAGCAGTTGAAAAAGAAGGCGATGCTGTTGTTCGTCAAATAATGAACCAGTTAAACTCAACATTTATCACACCGTTGGAACGTGAGGATATTCACGCGTTGGCTCATACACTGGATTCCGTTATTGACTTGATTGATAGTACTGCAGAATGCATGTATCTCTACCAAGTGAAACAAGTAGACAAGCGTGTTCTAGCTCAAGCTAACATCTTACACCAACTAACCTCTAAACTAATTGAATTGATTCGCACTCTACGTAAGCTGGATCATAAAGTGGTAGAGGGTATCGCAAAAGATATTAAAGCTCTTGAACATGAATCAGACGCGAATTATCGCAAAATGGTATCTGAGCTGTTAAATACACCAGGGCAAGACCCAATTGAAGCGATTAAGTTGAAAGAGATTTATGAGAAACTGGAAGACTGTGCTGATTTTGCTGAGGATGTTTCTAATCTGGTTGAAGGGATTGTGCTGAAGAATGCTTAATCTGTCGCCAGAATTAATCATCCTGATTCTTGTGGTGATTATGGCTTTAAGCTTTGACTTTATCAATGGATTTCACGATACAGCCAATGCAATTGCTACCTCGGTGTCAACTCGTGCACTAAGCCCGCGTACGGCCATTCTTATGGCTGCTATCTTTAACTTGGTCGGTGCACTTACTTATACAGGTGTTGCCAAAACGATTGGTAGCGATATTGCTAATCCATTTGAATTGCAAAATGGTTTAGTCGTAGTACTTGCTGCATTGGTCGCTGCGATTCTTTGGAACCTGATTACTTGGTTTGGGATTCCGAGCTCTTCATCGCATGCGTTAATCGGCGGAATTGCGGGTGCGGTTGTAGGAGCTGAAGGCTTTAGTGCGGTTAATTATGGTGGCTTTATAAAAATCATTCAGGGCTTGATTTTTTCCCCGCTTATTGCCTTTGTGATTGGATTTATTGTTATTAAGCTCGTTTCCAAAATCGTTGCTAACATGCCTTATCACAAGACTAATAGAGGCTTCCGTTATTTACAGGTGCTGTCTGCTTCTTGGCAAGCATTTAGCCATGGTGCGAATGATGCACAGAAGACGATGGGGATCATCACTTTTGCAATGGTTTCTGGTGGATTTGCTACAACAACAGATATTCCTCTATGGGTTAAGGTATCCGCCGCTCTTGCAATGGCATTTGGTACTTCTGTTGGTGGATGGAGAATTATCAAAACGCTAGGTGGAAAGATTATGAAGATCAAGCCGATTTCCGGTTTTTCTGCTGATATTTCCTCTGCGTTTATCATTACTCTATTTACGATCCTGAAATTGCCGGTTAGTACCACTCATGTTATTTCCTCCGCTATTATGGGGGTGGGTGCCTCGCAGAAATTCTCTGCTGTTAAGTGGGGGGTTGCGGGACGTATCGTCTTCACGTGGGTGATTACACTTCCAATAGTAGCTCTATTAGCTGCCATCAGCTATCGTGTTCTTGATGTATTTCTATAAGATTTTACAATAGTTAGGTTATAAAGCTAAAAGCTAGGACACTCCTGTTAAGCGTTGCCAGAGAGTGGGCCTAGCTTTTATTTCGATTTTTTGGATAGAATGAAAAGGAATATAACACAAGTTATTTTGACGGAGCAGGATTCCAGCACTGTCAAAATCATAAAACACTCCTTCTTCCGTATGATGGGAAGTAAGAGGATTCGAAGTGTTGGTTTGTTGATAATACACAATAACAAAGTGATCCAGATATTCCTCTAAAAGTTCACTGGTCATTCTTTCAGCCCTCCCTTATCAGAAATGCCTGTCGATTATGACTGTATATCCAGTATGACCTTTTCATATTTTTTTTAAACGAGCAAAAAACCCTTTAAAAAACAAAAGCATCCTGTCCCTCTTACGAAGAGACAAGGATGCTTTATTTAGTCATGGGTCTTGCTACATACTATCTTTTTGCTTGGAGCCAATCTTTTTTTGTCTACGATAGCAGTAAACCAGTACAATTAGACCTACAACCATCAGGGCTAGGCTCATTATTTGAGCAATACGCAAAGGTCCGAGATACAAAGAGTCTGTACGCATTCCTTCAATAAAGAAACGGCCAAATGAATATAAAATGAGGTAGCTACCTAAAATTTGACCATCAAATTTTTTGAACTGATACAGCATCAATAACAGTAGAGCTAGCACAAGCAGATTCCACAAGGATTCATACAAGAAAGTAGGGTGGTAGTATTGACCTTCAATGAACATTTGTTCGCGAATAAAGGCCGGGAAGTTAGACATGAATGCGGCAGAAGCGACATCGCCATGAGCTTCCTGATTCATAAAGTTACCCCAACGACCGATGGCTTGACCCAAGATAACACTTGGCATCATAGCATCTGCTAATGTAAGGAAAGGCAGATTGTATTTTCTTATATACAGAGCACCGGCGATAAATCCGCCAATTAATCCTCCGTGGATTGCCAGACCACCATTCCATACCTTAAAGATATCGAGCAAGTTATCTTTATACGTATTCCACTCAAAGGCTACATAATAAAGACGAGCACAGATGATAGCGGCAGGAATAATCCAGACCACCATGTTTAAAATGTGATCGGGATCTATACCAGAGCGCTTGGCATTATAACGCGCGAGATATGTTCCTAGTAAAAAAGCAGTTCCCATAATAAGTCCATACCAATGGACATCTAAGCTTCCGATGGAAAAGGCAATCGGATCATACAAAGTGAATCTCCTCCTCATGTTTACTCATGGGGAAAGTATAACATAGAATACGCACGTATTTCCTCATGCATTCTCATGAAAGTTGTTTTTCTGTAAAGATAAGGATTAAAACAAAAAATGCCTTTCAATATCTTACTTTAAAATATCTAAAATATGTGCTAGAGAGGATCGATTTTCTTGCTGTTGCAGAGGAAGGAATAAATCTCCTTTTTGCTTGACACGTTTAGGCATTGTATGGATGGTAAAATCACTGGGGTGTACACTCTCTATTTCTGACCAGCTTAAAGGGGCAGAGACCGTTGCTAGCTCCTTGGCTCTAGTCGTGTAGGGAGCGGGTAATGTTTTTCCACGCCAATGCTGTAAGTAATCGAGATATAACTTCGTTCCTCGATTCTTCGTGAGACGTTCAATTGTTAGTTTTTGAGGATACTTTTGCGTTAGATAGTTACAAATAAATTCTCCTACCTTTCGAGTCTGTTCAAAAGCATAGCCTGGCTGAATAGGAATGTAGATTTGAATACCACTTGCCCCCGATGTTTTGGGATAGCTGTTGAGCTGTAACTCATCAAGTATTTCTTTTACATACAGGCTAGCCTCTATTGCATCTGTAAAATCGGGAGTGGATGGGTCGAGATCAAAAACTAACTCGGTAGGCCACTCCTGTTGGTAGGTATGAAATGCAATATGCCATTCTAACACAGCTTGATTGGCCATCCAGATTAGGGTGGCTGTATCATTTAACAATGCATAGGTGATGGAGCCATCCACAGCACGTAAAATCCAATCTGGTGCATAGTCTGGAAGATTTTTTTGATAAAAGGATTTATCCTCGACCCCATGTGGGTAGCGGATCACAGTTAAAAACCGATCAGTTGTATAAGGAAGCAAATAAGGCGCCATTTGTATGAGATATTGTAAATAAATGAGTTTGGTTACACCGGCTTTAGGCCATAGAGGCTTATTTGGATTTGTGATAACTAGCTCTTTTCCTTCGATGTCTATACGATACTCTGTTGTAGCAATCGCCAAGAATAAACCCCTCCTGCTATTCGGATGTGCCTTATTCTTCCCGATTTTTCTGTGATTTCTTCACATCATCCGTTACTTTTTTGCCGGGATAAAAGAGTTTATGTTCTTTTAGTGGGTTTTCTTTGGCACTAATATGTGTCGGAACAATTTTAAACACGCCAACCGCACTGCCCAAAGGAGAGCGATATTGGGTGACGTGAGCCTCAGATAGGGAACGGTCAAAATAACCAGGTACATATTTGTCTAGCATAACTTGTAAAACTCCTGTAGCTTCTTTCGGATCGGTAATGAGTTCGATTTGTCCAAAAACAAGAACACTAAAATAAGCGGTATCCACGTGAGCGGGGATCGGATCTGATAGAGTGCCCCTCTCATGGCTGACGGTAAAACAAACCCGGGGATTCTTAGCCATCAACGTATTTTTTCGCCCTTCCATTGATCCATGAAAATAAATACAACCATTTGTCCAGACAAAATTGACAGGAATTACGTATGGTTCGTCATGAAGGGAAAAGCCTACGTGACCGATAGGAGTGGTTTCTAAAAAATGCGTAATTGTTTGCTGATCATGAACTTCTTGTAGCGATCTTCTTAATGGATAGGACATGGTTTTTCCTCCTACTGAGTAAAGAATTCTTGACATACCAATTTGGATTACTTCATAATTGTCGTGAAAATCTGACCCTTTTCATAGAGCCAAAATGAGAATTAATTATAGGTACAGATTTAGCTGGTATTCGGGGGTGTCCATGTGTTTCCTACCAAGAAAAAGATGCAACAAAAAAAGCCAATGTATCAGCGGTTATATGAAGCCATTAAAACTGAGATTGAAAATAATAGGTTAGTGTCCGGGAGTAAACTTTTATCAATTAGACAGATGGCCCAAGAGTGGCAGGTGAGTCGAAATACAGTAGAGGCAGCTTATCATCAATTACTTGACGAAGGCTACGTGAAAAGCAAAGAGAAAAGCGGCTATTATGTGGAAGATTTATTGGCTGATGGGTGGGCCAAGGATGTGACACTGGAAGTAGTGGATCATTCCGCAAGGTTGGTGGATGAGCCAGATGATGTAGTAGCCCCTGCTCGATATGATTTTGTATATGGTAAGGTGGATGGAAATGTATTTCCATTAAAACAATGGAGAGCCTGCATGCAGGAAGCGATGCAATTCGAATTAGATCGAACGGATGCATATGGTGAATATCAAGGCGAATCTCCGTTGCGGGAGGCATTAGTTACGTATGTATATCAGGCCAGAGGTATTAGATGTGGAGCAGAGCAAATTTTTATCGGATCAGGAACGCAACAGCTATTAAGCTTATTATGCCAGACTGTCTTTCGTGATAAATCTGTCGTAGCGATGGAAGATCCAGGGTATGATCGGGTGCGTCATGTATTTCATTCACATGAAATGTCAGTACTACCGATTCAGTTGGATGAGGATGGTATTCGCTTAGATCAATTGATGGCAAGTAAGGCTGATATTGCCTACGTCACTCCATCTCATCAATACCCCTATGGGATGGTCATGTCTATTGTGCGACGACTGCAATTAATTGCTTGGGCAAACGAAACGGGGGCTTATCTGATTGAAGATGATTACGACGGAGAATTTCGTTATGGCACGAAGCCTATCCCAGCCTTGAAAGCGTTAGATAACAATGAGCGGATCATTTATTTTGGCACAGCCTCTAAGGTGTTATTGCCATCCCTGCGAATTAGTTACATGATCTTACCTCAAAGCTTGGTTACCCAGTACCAGGAGATATGGAAAAAGTATCTACAGACTGCTCCAAGAGTGATTCAATATGCACTTGCCTTGTTCCTACAAAAAGGGGAGTGGACTCGGCACATCAGACGTATGCGAAATCTGTATGCAAAAAAGCATCGCATTTTGCTTCAAACGCTAACGAAAACAATGGGGGAGCATATCGAAATTATCGGGAGTGAAGCTGGTTTACATATCTTGATTCGCATCCATACAACTTATACAGAGGATGAATTGATTCAACGGGCTAGGAAACAGGACTGTCAGGTCTATTCCATCAAGCAGTATTATCAACATGGGGGACAACGAAAAAACTCAGAAACATCTGAGTACCCTGTACTTCTGTTAGGCTTTGGTGCCATTCCAATCGAAGAGATAACACCAGGAATAGAAGCACTATATAAAGCTTGGTGGGGAAGTGAATCATACACCAGCGAGCCATCATAAATCAAACTGACATGACTGGGGAGGTACTTCGACAAAGGCTTGAATACTTGGTTGTCGTAATGTTAAACCGTCTGTCCACTCAGCAAAATGAACTTTTACAGTTAGTTCAGGTGCAATCCAACTAGCATCTTTATAGCGAACAGGGCGATTTATGAAAGGCATTTGTTTTTGAATGAGTGGCTTGATAAATTGTGTTAATGCTAGCCAATCAGCGTTTGTCAGTTTTCCTGTACCAGCATGACCAATATAGTTCAAGTGACCATCAGGTGTGTAGAGACCTAGAAGAAGGGAGTTGACTACTTGATCGCGAAACGTAACACCGCCGACAACTGCAAGTAGGTCACGGTAATATTTTTTCTTTTGCCAACGCTTATCTTTTCCATTGATGAGGTAGCTACTCGTTAGATCTTTTAATACAACCCCTTCTAGTTGATGCTGTTGCACGACCTTATACAGCGCCTGTCCGTCGGGATGGCTGGTTACGAGTTGAATATGTTCGGTAGGCTCGATCCACTGTTGTAACAGTTCTAGCCGATCGCGGAGGGGGAGGTGATTGACCCAGTCCCCATTAACAAATAGGATATCAAAGATCATATAAGTAATGGGCACCTGGGATTGTACATGAGGTACTTTTTCAAGACGACGAATTCCGTCTCTACGCATTACTTCATGAAAGGATGGCTTTCCTGTAGAACCAAGGGAAATTACTTCACCGTCTAGAATAATGGAACTGGCTGAACAATACGTAGCGATATTTGTGATTTCAGGATAGTGCCAGGTTCTTTCATTATTTCTTCTGTTAAAAAGCTGCACCTGTTGACCGTCAAAATAAGTTAAGATGCGAACACCGTCCCATTTAATCTGGGCTATCCATTCAGAGCCTTGAGGAATGCTTTCACAAATGGTTGGTTCAAACGGAATGATTGGGTTCATATGCCACCTCGTAACAATGGGATGATTGGATATACAGATCGCTTTTCTAATAGATATTATTGTTGTTGTACCTTTTCCTTCACGGTTGCTTTATCGTCGCAAATAAGGCTAGTTTTATATTCTACTAGCTGAATTTCGCATCCAGGACCCAAGGTGATATGATTGCCTCGGACAATGGTTGCTTTGGTATCTTCAAGATAAATATCGTCACCTTCAATAATATGCGTAGTTAGGCAGTTGGTAAAAAACGGGCGAAGTAGGGAAGGGAGGAAGGAGCCTTTTCGTCTTACTTCAATATGCTCTCCACCTATTTCCTTTGCTCTGCATTCACCACTTGGTTGAATATAAATTCGTCCAGCGTTCAGTAATCCGTCGATTTGAAAGCAACCATATGTCTGAAAAGACTCCGCTTCACAATCACCAGCAATTTTAGTATAACCACGTACTCTCATCTCTTCCCCATGGCAAGAGCCTTCCACGAGAATGCTACCATCAATGTTAATTTCTTGACCTTTAATCTGACCATTTACTTTTGTATTTCCACTAATTTTCATGATTTGGCTTTCAACGTTTCCATGAATAGAGGAGTTACCTCGTACGACGAAGGTTTCGGACTCTACATCTCCATCCACAGTGGCGTGCCCTGCGCAAGAAAATTCCCTACATACAAGATCAGTCGTTATTTTTGCACTACCTGCTATTTTGACGGAATGAAATGTTCCTCCAGGCACTTTCATAGATCCATTGATTACGAGATCATCTGGTTCTCTTTTTACCATTTACAACTCCTCCTTGAGTATGTCCCATTTTTGTTTTAAATTTTCGAGTAAAACGGGAAGCGAAAGACGTGCAACAATTCGAGCATGCTCTTCCCAATATATTTCGTCAGGGGACATTGTGAATAAACAGATTGACATGCCCATTTTTCTAACGAGAATGAGTTCAGTAGCTTTTCCCTGTAAGGAAGCATAGTTAGCTGCATAGGTACGTAGAACGGTTTTGGCTTCTTCCTGACTACACTCACCACTGAGAAGTAATTGATCAACAGTGTACAAGGATAGGACTATTTCAAAAGGATATTCCTGCTGTTGATCAAAAGATTCTTCATATAGCTGAAGTGAAATTGGTGTAACAATGTTTCGTGAAAGGATGCTTTGCCGGCTGATTGAATGATTTAAGGGAATGGGTGAGAACATATCTGCCAATTCATCCAGTGACAGATCATCTTTCATGCTTAGAATTTTGTTCACTCGATGAAGGATTTCTTGTTTAGGAAAAAAAGTCTCTTGCCCTGTAAAGGTTGATTTACGAATAAACCAGTCCTCGGGAATTAAATTTTTTCGTTTCCAGCGGTAAAGCTGACCATAGGAGATTCCGGTTTGCTCTAACAATTCTTTTTTTGAAAGCAATTCCTGATTAATCGGGGTGACCTCCTTATATAAGGATGATATTTTATTTTGTGTAAATGATCGTAACATAACAATGTTACGTTGTAAATGCAAAAAAACTGTATCAAAGTGCAAAAGTAATTGCGAGATTTTATTTAGAATGATTATAATGTAATGGAGAGGATGGTGAAGAGTTTGAGCATATTTAACTTTTCCGTACAAACGATGAATGAGGAAACAGTGTCATTAGAACGTTATAAAGGTAAGGTTTTACTCATTGTTAATACAGCTAGCAAATGTGGCTTTACACCTCAATATACAGATTTACAAAAGCTGTACGATCGTTACCAGGACCAAGGCTTAGAAATTTTAGGATTTCCTTGCAATCAATTTGAGCAACAAGAACCAGGAAATAACAAGGAAATTGCTCAGTTTTGCGAGTTAAATTATGGAGTGAAATTCCCTGTATTTGCAAAAACGGATGTAAAGGGAACGAATGCGAGCCCACTATTCCGCTACCTATGTCAGGAAATTCCGTTTGCTGGTTTTGATGAGTCACAGGCATCTGGTCGGCTTTTACATATGTTTTTGCAAGAAAAGTTTCCTGAGACATTGATGGATGACTCCATAAAATGGAATTTCACAAAATTTTTAGTGGATCGTGAAGGGAATGTAGTGGACCGTTTTGAGTCGCCAATTGAGCCAATGGATTTGGAAACCCCAATTAAGAATTTATTATAGAAATAATAGTCAATAGAAAGTAAAAACGAAAAAGCTGAGAGCAACCAGCTGAGCCCTCAGCTTTTTCGTTATTAATTAGAAGTCGGTGTTTGTGTTTTTTTGCGTCGTAGGGCTTTTGTTACGGTAGTTGAGCTGGTATCAGGAGACAGCTCTGTTGTAGCCGTAGTCGCAGATGCTCTACCTTTCTTTTTGGGGTTCTGAGCTATAGGGCGTGGTTCAGGATAACGTTCCACTATGTCACGGTTCTCTTTTGTTTCTTTCGTAGCCAAGTCTGGTGGTGTTTCAGCTTGTGCCAAGCTTTCTTTTAACGCCTGCATGAGATCAATGACATTGGCTCGTGGTGCGGAAGGAGCCGTTGCCACTTCTTTACCTTCCAGCTTTTTCTGAATGAGTTCTTGTAAATGTTGTCGGTACGTATCTTGGTAATGTTCAGGATGGAAGGGACGAGACATGCTTTCGACTAATTGAATGGCCATAGCTAGCTCACTCTCGACTAAGGGGGCATCAGCTTGAGGGAGAGCTGGTACTTGAGCTAAAGAGCGTACCTCATCTGGATAAAAGATCGTTTCTAACACCATACCGTTTTCGTATATACGTAATACGGCCAAGCTTTCTTTATTACGTAAAGTGATTCTAGCGATTGCAATTTTACCTGTCTGTTGTAGAGCGACTCTTAGTAGGGAATAAGCTTTTTCTCCCGTTTCCTGTGGGGAGAGATAGTAGCTTTTATCAAAGTAAATTGGGTCGATTTCGGACAACTGAACAAAATCGACAATTTCAATAGCCCGTTTTGTTTCTGGGGCAATCTTGTCTAAATCTTCCTCTTGAATCATAGCAAAATTACCTTTTTCATATTCGTATCCTTTTATGATTTCATCGGAAGTTACTTCACGATCACATGTCGGGCAAACCTTGGAGTACCGAATCGGCGTGTGGCACTCCTTATGCAATTGACGAAACCGAATATCTCGATCTTCCGTTGCTGTAAACATACGCACAGGGATGTTGACCAAACCAAAACTAATGGAACCTTTCCAAACGGTGTGCATAAAAAACGCCTCCTTATAAAAATAGTATCCACAAGGAGGCATGATGTATTGGCATGTAACTTTTGGGACGCCTATAATAATTATTGGTTATGCTTTTTGACGTCAGCAAGATCTGCTTGCGATTGCATATCACGGGCACGTTCAATTCCAACACCAGTGCGATCTGCTTGCGATTGAGCTTTAGAAGCTTTAATTTTACGTTCTGATGGATTTTTAGCAGCCATGTTGGCCTCCTTATATTCTTTATGAATGGGGACGTTTACTAATATCCCTGTTTTGAACAAAAAAATACCCCACTTCTTCTTAAGAAGAGTGAGGCAGTCATTCAAGCTGTTTCCACACGGGGAAACCTGTCACCATCATGCTCCTATCTACATGAGGTGCCAACTGAACTGACTTCAATTATGGGAGAGGAGAAACCGGAGGAAGAGCTTATGGGGAAACGTAAGTCTTCTCCGCGGTTGTCAGCGACACCATAGCATCGCTTGTAACACATTTTTACCAGCAAACTGGTAACTTATACATTCTGATTTATATTTTTTATCGGTAGCGAAATTTTACGTTTTTCCTACCTATATGGTAGTATGAAAACTACTGTCTCACAAAAAAGTGTGACAACGGATATGTATACAAGTTAGGTGAAGAGAAAATGAGAGTGATTTCAGGAGAACACAGAGGTCGTCCGCTAGCCACTGTACCTGGTACAAGTACAAGGCCCACAACAGACAAAGTAAAGGAATCCATCTTTAACATGATAGGACCTTATTTTGATGGGGAATGGGCTTTGGATCTATATGCAGGGACAGGGGGCTTAGGGATTGAAGCTCTTAGTCGCGGTGCTGCTAAAGCGATTTTTGTAGACAGTGATAGTAAAGCTTTCAGCACGGTCAAACAAAATCTTAAAACCATGCGATTGGATGAGCAGTCAGAGGTTTATAAAATTGATTCAGCACGTGCCCTTAAGGTACTTTCTACTCGTGGAGTACAATTTGATCTGGTATTTCTCGATCCTCCTTATGCGAAGCAAAAGCTTGAGCAAGAGATTGAACAACTACAACAGTTACATTTAGTAGCCGCTGATGCTTGGATTGTGACGGAGCATGACTCAAAGCTAACCTTGCCTGAGCAAATTGGATTGTGTGAGCAATATCGCTGCTCTACCTATGGAGATACTAAGGTTACCATTTATCGCTATACAGTGGAAGGAGATTCCTAGCATGAGAATAGCAGTTTGCCCAGGCAGTTTTGATCCGGTTACATATGGGCATTTAGATATCATTAAGCGTGGAGCTAAAATTTTTGACAAGGTAATTGTAGCTGTACTGGTTAATTCAAATAAAAAACCATTATTTACACTAGAAGAGCGTATGGCATTATTACGTGAGGTAACCGCTGAGTATTCTAATGTAGAAGTAGATACATTTAATGGTTTGTTAATTGATTATATGCAAAGAAAAGAAGCACGGGTTTTGTTAAAAGGCTTGCGAGCAGTATCTGACTTTGAATATGAAATGCAAATGGCCTCGATTAATCGTAAGCTAGATGACGAGATTGAAACACTATTTGTCATGACAAATAATCAATATTCTTTCTTGAGTTCAAGCATTGTAAAGGAACTCGCCAAGTACGATGCCAATGTAACTGATCTGGTGCCACCGATTGTAGAGCAATCAATGCGGTTAAAATTTCAGGAATTACAGGGAAATAGCTAGAAACTTTGCTAACCAGTAAGGTAAGCACAAACAAATGGGTAAGGAACATGAGTTTCTTACCCTTCCTTGTGTTTGCCTAAAGATAGGTTACATTATTGCTTCCATAGCTTGTGTAGTAAGAAACATATTAGAAATAAGACGATTGCGATACAAGCTGCAATGGTGCTCATTTGTGAAAAGATTAACCACCACGACTTAGCTTGTAGTAAGTGTTCACTAGGTAAAAATGCTGGGATGCTCGTATTTACATTTTGAGTAATGATAGTAAGTGGCTTCCAGAAAACGATAGTTAAAAAAGCTGCTAAAGTAGCGTGTATAGCTCGACCGATGAGATAAGGCTTTACACTAATATCCGTTTTGCTCAATATGCTTGCAACTTGGGCATGGACGCTTAGACCACCCCAAGATATGATGGCAGCCGTAATAGCTGCTTTCGTCATCATAGAGATATCCTGAATTTCACTAGTGTTTTGGGCACCCATTGTTACTTCAAACAACCCAGCCAAACCAGCTTTACCCATCGCATCCGTAAATCCAACGGGACCCAATAGTAAAAAGAGAATCCGGTTTAATAAATTGGTGATGCCAACTGTCTGCATCATTTGAAGTAAGACTGAGAACATGATGATAAACCCCCCGACGACCATCAAGGTTTGTAGAGCGGATTGCACTGCATCTCCCATTAGCTTGCCAAAGGGACGATTGTCACTGATTCGGGCGCGATGCATAGCTTGTAAGGCCCGGTAAAGTAAGGGATGCTGTGATTTTTCATAAGTAGCTGTAATGGAGGAAGCAGGGGAGTACATACGATAGAGAATGCCAAGCAGGATAGCAGCACTATAATGGGTAAAGGCGATTACATATCCAAGCTGTTCGCTGTTAAAAAAACCAACAGCTACTGCTCCGATAACAAATAGCGGATCTCCTGTGGTAGCAAAGGTAACGAGCCTCTCTCCTTCTACTTTTGTAATGTGGCCTCTCTCCCGTAATCGAGTGGTTAAATTGGCAGCGACTGGATAGCCAGAAGAGAACCCCATTGTCAGTACGAACCCTCCTGTACCAGGTACATTAAATAGAGGACGCATCAGTGGCTCCAGCAATACCCCGATAAAATGAACAACACCAACTCCCATCAGAACCTCCGATACAAATATAAAAGGGAGAAGAGCAGGAAAGACAACTTCCCACCAGATGTTTAATCCGCGAACAGCAGCTTGAAAGGAAGGCTCCGGATTAATAATAAGCACGAAAACCAAAAGGAGCGACAAAATCGCCAAGCTAATTGTGAGATAAGGAGAACGATGCGACATATAACCCTCCCGGATGTAAGCGTTAGTACATGTCTACGTTGGAAAGGTACAAACTATTCATCTTCTCTTATAGCTAAAAAATGAATGGAGAAGTGGGCTGTTTTCATATGATGAGGGGAGGAGGCGTTTTTTCATGACAGACAAGAAACGACCAACCATTGGTTTAGCACTTGGTGCTGGTGGTGCACGTGGTTTTGCTCATATCGGCATCCTAAAAGTACTTGAAGAACATGATATTCCTGTTGATTATATAGCAGGGAGTAGTATGGGGAGCTTGGTAGGGGCCTTTTATGCCAATGGGATGAAACCAGACATGATGGAAAAATTGGCGATAAATCTAAAACGCAAGCACTGGCTAGATTTGGTTGTCCCTCATATGGGATTAGTAGCCGGTCAAAAGATAAAAGAAATCATTCGCTTATTGACTCATGGCAAAAATATTGAAGAACTACAAATCCCCTTGGCAATCGTAGCAACAGATATAGAAACGGGAGAGCGAGTTGTTTTTACAGAGGGACCGGTGGATATCGCTGTTCGTTCCAGCATTGCTATGCCAGGAATTTTTGTACCAGAACAGGTAAACGGCAGGATGCTGGTGGATGGTGGTGTTATTGATCGGGTACCGATAACAGTTACGAAAGAAATGGGTGCTGATCTAGTCTTGGCAATTGATGTAGCCAATTTTGATACTAAAATGAAAGTGTCAACCATCTTTGATGTGATTGCCCAGACGATTGATGTAATGGAACGGGAGATTTTGCGCCACCGGATGCTATCCGCAGATTTGGTTATTCGTCCAGATGTAGGCCACATTGGTAGCTTGTCGTTTACACAAATAGATTCTATTGTGGAATTAGGAGAGCTAGCGGCTCGTATGCATGTTGATCAAATTAAAGAGATGATAAAGAATTGGGAGGAAACAGATGCAAAACGAACATCAATCGAACGAGCGCTTAAGACAAACTAATAAACGTAATGTAGCCGTCCTTGTAGCTATGATCATCATGATTCTGATGGTTATGAGTACCTATATTCCTATGCCTTATTATGTTCAGCGCGCTGGAACGGCAAAAGAGCTTGCCCCCATGATTACTGTAGAGGGTGGCGTGAAGGACGAGAAGGGCACATTTATGTTGACCACCGTACGTATGTCCCGAGCAACACCTTTATGGTATGTATACGCACAATTTTCTAAGGATGCTGATCTTATTTCAGATAAATTTATTACGGCTCAGGGTGAAAGCGATGAAGATTACGCAAAACGAGAGCTATTGGTCATGCAACGCTCTCAACAGGTTGCAGAAGCGGTTGCTCTTAAAAAAGCAGGTTATCCAGTCAAAATGGAAGATCAAGGAGTCCTAGTTTTGTCTGTTATGGATGGCTTTCCAGCTAAAAAAGTATTAAAGGTAGGCGATGTCATTACCTCGCTAAACGACAAGCCTGTGAAAAATAAGAATGACCTATTCCTCTTATTAGAAGGAAAGAAAGCGGGGGATGCCATCCAATTGCAATTTAAACGGGATGGTAAGGAAGAGCAAGCGGAATTAATTTTGGTTCAATTACCAGAAAATAACGGAGCTACGTCCCATCGAGCTGGATTCGGTATTACACCACAGGATCAAAAGCGTATCCTATTTGATAAAAAAATAACGATTGCCGCTAATAATATTGGGGGACCATCCGCAGGCTTAATGTTTACCTTGGAAATTTATAATCAATTGCGCTCAGAAATCGATATAACGCGTGGCTATCGTATCGCTGGAACGGGTGAAATGAATTCGGATGGTACAATAGGGCGGATCGGGGGTATCAATCATAAGGTTATCGCCGCTGATGCCGCAGGAGCAGAAATATTTTTTGCACCAAACGATACGAGCGGCGATAAATCAAACTATGAAATAGCGGTGGAAACAGCGAAACGTATTCACACTTCTATGCGGATTGTACCAGTAAAGACGGTAGATGATGCACTTCAGTATCTACAGCACCTAAAGCCAAAGGGAACAGAGTAAGTTTCTCTATTGCTCAGGTGTGATTTGTAAAGGAATTCGTCGATATTCCTCCAAAAAGGGCTGCTCGATGCAAGTAGGATGCGCCAAACGGTACAAAGCATTTGAGCGAATATCAATATCAAGCATAGGGTGCAATCCATCTCGTACATTCGTGTAGAGAGGGATTGCACTTTTTTGTTTAGCCTGCTGGAGTAATTCTCTTCCTTTCTGGCTGAACCCAAGCACACGGGCGTATGAGGCCCCATGTCGGAGGTTGAAAGTAGATATTTGTTCTTTTGTCACATCGAGTAACACGTTAAGTAACATACGTTGAATGCGGTTTTGTGTATATCGCTTACTTTTGGCGGAAGTGATCACCTCTGCAACTGTTTTTGATCGCCGTACCGATTCAAGGAGCCGGTATTCCATGCCTTCTTCAATTTCATGGTACGCGGCAAGTTTTTGTGGAGTGAGCTGTAAGAGACGATGGAATACAGGATGAACGAAATCCTCCCAACTCATAGGACAAAGTCCCGAATTCCATTCACGTTGCAACACATCTATGGTAGTTTTAGGTACGTAAGAGGCGACTGTAGCTACACTTTGCTGTTTATCTGTCAATATTTTTCGCAAAGCAGTAGCGCTGGCTATCTGCTCGTCTGTGATCGTTTCTTGATGGTAGCCTGCTTTTTGGCGTTGAATGGTGACAGGTACAATTTTGCTGTTTAACCTAGCCAGCGATAGGAGATAGTTAAAACCGAGTATATTATTTGGTTGATCGAGGGTGGTACCGTGAATGCCACGATCAGCGAGGTACATGTGAGCTGCTTCAGCGTACGCCTTAGGGTAAGGGAGACCATCACGTAGACCTGCTTTTAGTAAATGAGAAAATTCAGGTGTTTCATGCGCTAGCAGCTGTGCCGCTTGTTTCATCCAACTAATGTCTCCACTTTCACTACCAAAGCATAGCGTATCTACTACACCGATCCGATCTAACAGCGAGACTGCGCCATGGGCAAACAACTCAGCGTTAGAGGTGGCAAAGAGGGTGGGAAGTTCAATTACCAGATCAACACCTAAACGAAGAGCCATCTCGGTTCGAGCCCATTTCGAAACGATGGCAGGTTCACCCCGTTGTAAAAAGTTACCGCTCATGACCGCGACACAGGCGTCAGCCCCTGTCTTTTTTTTCGCTAACGAAAAATGAAGCTTGTGTCCATTATGCAAAGGGTTGTATTCTACTATAAGGCCCACTGTTTTCATTTGTAAAAATTACATCCTTTCTACCAGAACCTATCTGTACTGGTAGTGTAGACAAGTTCATTTGTTCTGGCAAATTCTATTTGCAGCTAATAAGGTGTCAAGGAAAATAGGTTGACAAAGATGTAGGCAAAAGCTATAATCATCTTTGTTGTGCATGAGGTGATAACATGAATATTAAACTAATAGAATTGCACCACAGAAAAGGAGAACCACTTCCTTTTCAAACAAACTTGGATTCCCAGGATTTAAAGAAGCGTCATCAAGAGATTCGAGACTTATCACCCGTAAGCGTTACGGGAGAGGCTGTGGAGCTCGGTGGCTTAATCTATATCAAGGGAGAAATACAAGCAGAAGCTAAGTTCGTTTGTGCGCGTTGCTTGACACCGTACACGGAACAGCTTTCGATTCCTTTTTCTGAAACCTTTGCGCCGAATACATCCGATATCGAATTCGATGAGGATAGCGATATTCATCAGGTGACTGGCGAAGAGATCGAGTTGGACCCGTTCCTGGAAGAAGACTTCCTGTTGTCGATTTCAGCGTTTCCATTGTGCTCCAAGGATTGTGAGGGACTGTGCTCGAATTGCGGAATCAACCGCAATGAACAGTCATGCAATTGTTCCACAGAACGTATTGATCCGCGTTTAGAAGCTCTAAAGAAATTCTTCATTCAAGCAGAAGAATAAGCTTGTTTTCAAGATGAAGCGCTTCTCTTTGGATGAATTGCTTCATTTTTGAACGGGTTGGTCGATTCCTGTGAATTGGTCCTAACCCACATACATCGGTTCCACAGATAACCATTTCACTTATGGCTTTATGCCTTGAGTTTCTATATGGGGAACCTTCAGACATTTTGACTTCGAAGGAGGTGTAAGGAAGATGGCAGTACCTCAACGTAGAACTTCCAAAACTCGTAAAAGATTGCGTCGTACGCACTTCAAATTAGAGATTCCAGGTATGGTTAAATGCGATAACTGCGGCGAACACAAACTAGCTCACCGCGTATGCGCAAGCTGCGGAACTTACAAAGGTAAGAAAGTGGTTCAATAAGTAAGAGGCAAGGTGAGATAATCACCTTGCTTTTTTTCTATTCAAACGGGAATTTATAACGGATTAAGTTGTTTTTTATGAATAGGGTTGTAAAAACACCCTCCCTCCCGTATACTAATTTAGTACCTGGTATTAAAAACAACTCGTAAGCATAGATAGAAAAAGCTAAGGGGGGTGCCGAAAATCGCTCGCATAGCAAAGAGAGATCGTCAAAGACAGCTCGTGGATAGTCTGGAACGAAATCCATTCGCTACGGATGAAGATTTGGCTACGATGTTTGATGTTAGCATTCAAACAATCAGGCTGGATCGTTTAGAGCTAGGCATACCGGAATTACGTGAACGGATTAAGACTGTTGCAGAAAAAAGTTTGGATCCAGTCAAATCACTAGGAATTGAAGAAGTGATTGGCGAAGTAATAGATCTACAGTTGGATGATTATGGAATTTCTGTTTTAGAAATAACAGAGGAGCATGTGTTTCATCGAACACAAATTGCTCGTGGGCATTACATTTTTGCTCAAGCCAACTCCCTGGCCGTTGCTGTCATCGACGCGGATGTTGCTTTAACGGCTACAGCCCGCATGCGTTTTATCCGACCTGTGAAGCAAGGTGAGAAGCTAGTTGCCAAGGCTGTGGTTCGTTCTACGGAAGGGGACGAAAGCAAGGTGCGCGTCGAAACGAAGGTCCAAGGAGAAAATGTGTTTACTGCTACCTTCAGGGTGTTTCGTATCCGGGAGTAGTAAGAGCAGAAAGAAACAGGAGGGAATTGTATTTGCGTATTTCACTTGATGCCATGGGGGGCGATCATGCACCCCGCAGTGCTGTAGAAGGAGCTCTGGAGGCTATCGCTGTTGAACCCTCCTTACAAATTGTTTTAGTTGGGGATGAATCAGCTATTGGCAACTATCTGCCTACACCCCGTCCATCTAATATTGAGATTTTACATACAACAGAAAAAATAGCAACAGATGAAGAACCGGTCAAAGCAGTACGCCGTAAAAAAGATTCTTCCTTAGTGAAAGCTGTTGAGCTAGCACGTCAAGAGGAAGTAGAAGCGGTCATTTCAGCTGGTAACACCGGCGCGCTGATGACAGCTGGCTTACTTGTGACTGGACGTATGAAGGGAATTGAGCGTCCAGCTCTTGCTGCGATGATTCCTAAGATTAAGGGTGGGGTTACTTTGGTGCTTGATGTTGGTGCCAATATGGATGCCAAACCGCAACACCTTGTGCAATATGCCATTATGGGTAGCCTTTATGTAGAAAAAGTCTTAGGAATTAAACAACCACGTGTTGGACTACTAAATGTCGGTACGGAAGAAGCAAAAGGTAATGAGCTGGCAAAAAGCACCTTTCCTTTGCTAAAAGAGAGTCCGGTACATTTTATTGGAAACGTAGAAGCACGAGACTTATTAGAGGATGCTTGCGATGTGCTGGTATGTGAAGGCTTCTCTGGCAACATATTATTAAAAAACACAGAGGGAACGGCATTAGCAATATTCTCCCAGTTGAAACGTGAGCTTACTTCAACTCTCATGAATAAACTGGCTGCTGCTATTTTAAAACCAAGTCTAAAGCGTTTTGCTAACCGCATGGACTATGCAGAGTATGGTGGTGCGCCGATGCTTGGATTGAAACGACCTGTCTTTAAGGCGCATGGTTCATCCGATGCAAAAGCTTTTAAAAATGCCCTGCTTGCAGCGGCGCGTTTTTGCAAGTCTGATGTCAATCAGCTCATCTTGAAGGAGCTACAGATCGATCATAGCGGAAAAGGGGAAAAAGAATGAATGGATTACGTCCTGTAGGAATCCTGGCAACAGGCTCCTATACACCTGATAAAGTGTTAAGTAATGCCGATTTGGAAAAGATCGTGGAAACCTCTGACGAATGGATTACCTCTCGTACTGGAATTCGTGAACGCCGAATTTGTGCGGAAGACCAAGCTTCTTCAGACCTAGCCTATGAAGCTGCTGTGAGAGCGCTGAACAAGGCAAATATTAGTGCTGAAGAGATTGACATGATCATTGTGGCAACAGTAACCCCAGACCATTCTTTCCCATCTACATCATGCATATTACAAGAAAGATTGGGTGCTAAGAAAGCGTCAGCAATAGATCTTTCAGCAGCATGCACTGGCTTCATTTACGGGGTAACGACTGCTACACAATTTATCGCGAATGGCATGTATCGTTATGTGCTGGTAATCGGGGTAGAGTCATTGTCCAAAATTACAAACTATGAAGATCGAAATACATGCGTACTGTTTGGTGACGGTGCAGGAGCCGCTGTTCTTGGTCCTGTTCCAGAGGGAATGGGCTTTAAAGCATTTGATCTAGGCGCGGATGGATCTGGCGCCAAGTTATTAAGTCTACCAGCTGGCGGTTCACGTTACCCAGTTTCGAAAGAGACAGTAGAGAACAAAATGCACTATTTGAGCATGACAGGCAATGAAGTCTTTAAATTTGCCGTGCGTGTAATGAACAGTGCAACTGAAACGGTTTTAACAAAAGCAGGTTTAGAAAAGGAAGCAATCGATCTCTTGGTACCACATCAAGCGAATCTACGTATCATTGATTCAGCTGTGAAACGGTTTGGCTTGTCAGAAGATAAAGTGGTAATTAACTTGGATCGCTATGGAAATATGTCGTCTGCCTCTATTCCTGTTGCATTGGATGAAGCAATCCAATCGGGAAGAGTAAAAGAAGGAGACAATGTTATTCTCGTTGGCTTTGGTGGCGGCTTGACTTGGGGAGCAGCGCTGCTTACATGGTGCACACGTGAGCAAAACGGCGAATAATACGAAGTACACAGGGATTGGAGTCGAATGGATTTGAATAAACTAGCATTTGTTTTTCCAGGACAAGGCTCTCAGTTTGTTGGAATGGGAGCACAGTTATGTGAAGAATCATCAGCGGCAAAAGCGATTTTTAGTCAGGCGGATGAAGCGTTAGGCTTCTCGCTTTCACATCTTTGTTTTGAAGGACCTGAAGAGGAGTTGCGTTTGACAGTAAACACGCAACCAGCTATTTTGACCATGAGCGTTGCTGTTCTCAGGGTTTTACAAGAAAAATGCCCTGATCTGAAGCCGGATTTCGTGGCAGGACACAGTTTGGGCGAGTATTCTGCACTGGCAGCTGCTGGAGCAATCAGCTTTACTGATGCTGTGAAAACCGTACGAGCTCGTGGACAATTTATGGAACAAGCAGTGCCTGCTGGCCAAGGGGCTATGGCAGCTGTACTTAATATGGACCGCCAAAATTTGCGAAGCATATGTGAACAAGTTACCGAAGCCGGATATCCTGTTCAGCTTGCAAATATGAACTGCCCAGGACAAATTGTAATTTCAGGTAGTGCTGAAGGTGTAGAAAAAGCAGGAGTACTGGCAAAAGAAGCGGGCGCTAAACGCGTCATGCCACTAAATGTTAGCGGACCTTTCCATTCTTCTTTAATGCAACCAGCTGCTGAGCTTTTACAAGCTGTTTTGGCTGATATCGAAATAAACGATGCCAACGTATCAGTAGTGACGAATGTTACGGCACGTCCTGTGACGAAATCTAGTGAAATCACTACGAGCTTGGTTGAACAGGTATCTTCTCCTGTTCTTTGGGAAGATTCGGTTGCTTGGATGATCGAGCAAGGCGTGACTACGTTTGTTGAGATCGGTCCAGGAAAAGTATTAGCTGGTCTGGTGAAAAAAATTGCACCAAAAGAAGCCAACATAAAAATCTTTAGCCTGCAAGACATGGATTCACTTACTGAATTCGTTGGAGGAGGAGAAGCATGTTAATGTTAGAAGGTAAAGTAGCTTTGATTACAGGAGCTTCTCGTGGTATCGGTCGTGCCATCGCGCTAAAATATGCGGAAGCAGGAGCGAATATCATCGTTAATTATTCAGGAAACGAAGCGAAAGCTCAGGAAACAGTGGCCGACATCGAAAAACTGGGTCGTGAAGCAATTATGATTCGCGCCAATGTAGGAAATACAGAAGAAGCGGAGAATATGGTAAAAGAAGCGTTGGAGCGCTTTGGAAAAATTGATATTCTCGTAAATAATGCAGGAATTACTAGAGATAATCTCTTAATGCGTATGAAAGAGTCAGAATGGGATGAGGTTATCAACGTCAATTTAAAAGGCGTATTTAATATGACAAAAGCGTTGACTCGTCCAATGATGAAACAACGTGGTGGAAGCATCATCAATATTACATCGGTTGTAGGTGTATTAGGTAACGCAGGACAGGCTAACTATGTGGCTGCCAAAGCAGGAGTCATTGGCTTAACCAAAACCACTGCTCGTGAACTAGCTTCACGAAACATTAAGGTGAATGCTATTGCTCCAGGATTTGTTGACACTGATATGACAGATGTTCTACCTGAAGATGTCAAGAGTGGAATTCTAGCACAAATTCCATTTAACCGTCTGGGATCAGCTGACGAAATTTCTAATGTAGCCCTTTTCCTAGCATCTGATGCATCTAGCTACATGACAGGGCAAACTTTACATGTAGACGGCGGTATGTATATGTAAACTGGTTTTTACTAGGGACATCCCGTATAATACGTGAGAGGGGGTGAAGTAAGTGGCAGAAATTCTTGATCGTGTAAAGAAAATCGTCATTGACCGTTTAGGTGTAGACGAAGATAAAGTAACGTTGGAAGCTTCTTTCAAAGAAGATCTAGGGGCAGACTCTCTTGACGTAGTTGAGCTTGTTATGGAATTAGAAGACGAGTTCGACCTAGAGATATCTGATGAAGATGCAGAAAAAATTACTACTGTGGGTGAAGTAGTTAATTACATATCTTCCCACAAGTAATCGCTAAGGAGGGGCTCCGTTTCGACGGGGCTTCTCCCTTTACGCAAATAAGTGATTTTTTCAACAGACGTACGTTACTAATAATGTAAAGCTAGGATGCGCAAGCTGATTTATATAGAGGTGAATGAACATGAGACGTAGAGTAGTCATTACGGGTTTCGGATGCATTACTGCACTTGGAAAAGACCCAGAAACCCTTTGGAAGAACCTGCTTGCAGGTAAATCAGGGATCAGTCCGATTGAGAATTTTGACGCGACCGATTATCCTACAAAAATTGCAGCAGAAGTTAAAGATTTTGATCCAGAACAATATATGGATAAACGAGAAGCACGTCGGATGGACCGTTTCGTGCAGTTTGGTCTGGCAGCAGCGAAGGAAGCAGTGAAAAACGCAGATTTGACCATTACTGATGAGAATGCTGAGCGTATCGGTGTCTATATTGGTTCAGGAATAGGTGGACTTAGCACATGGGAAGAACAACATCAGATTTTGGTGGAGAAAGGTCCACGTCGTGTTAGCCCGTTCTTTATTCCTATGCTAATCGCTAATATGGCTTCTGGAATTGCTTCTATCGAGTTGGGGGCTAAAGGTCCAACTTCGAGTGCAATCACTGCATGTGCAACAGGTACGAATGCAATTGGTGACGCTTTCCGTCTCATTCAGTTCGGTCAAGCTGATGTTATGATTACGGGTGGAACAGAAGCGACGATTCGTCCGATGGGGATGGCTGGTTTTTGTTCCTTAAAAGCAATGTCTACTCGTAATGATGAACCACAAAAGGCAAGTCGTCCTTTTGATCAAGGTCGAGATGGTTTTGTTATGGGTGAAGGTGCTGGGGTATTGGTTTTGGAAGAATTAGAGCACGCTAAACAACGTGGAGCAACCATTATTGCCGAGGTAATTGGCTACGGTATGAGCGCTGATGCGTTCCATATTACTGCTCCGGATGAAAATGGAGACGGTGCACGCCGCTGTATGTTAAATACGTTAAAAGATGCGGGCATATCTCCTGAGCAAGTGGACTACATCAATGCACATGGTACATCTACTCCAGCTGGGGATGTGGCTGAAACAAAAGCGATTAAGAACCTGTTTGGCGAGCATGCCTATAAGTTAGCTGTGAGTTCTACAAAATCGATGACAGGTCATCTGTTGGGAGCAACAGGCGCAATCGAAGCGATGGCGACGGCTTATGCTCTGCGTGACCAGATTTTACCTCCAACCATCAACTTAGAGAACCCTGACCCAGAATGCGATCTGGATTATGTACCAAACAAAGCGAGAGGGGCAAAGGTGGAATATGCCTTGTCTAACACGTTTGGCTTTGGTGGGCATAATGCGACCATTCTTTTAAAACGTTATGCGGAGTAGGGTATGCATTCGGTGAGGGAAGGTGTGAGAGGGATGAATTTTAAACAGCTGCAAGAAAAAATCGGAATCGTATTTACTGATGAGTCCTTGTTGCGGCAAGCATTCACCCATTCTTCCTATGTGAACGAGCAAAGGGGCAAACGGATTTCTGACAACGAACGCTTGGAGTTTTTAGGTGATGCGGTGTTGGAGCTAACGGTCTCCCAATTTCTCTACAAAATGTTCCCGAAAATGAGCGAAGGTGAAATGACCAAGCTTCGTGCGGCGATCGTATGTGAACCGTCACTCGTTAAGTTTGCGGAGTTGCTTCATTTTGGTGAACTGGTGCTATTGGGAAAAGGCGAGGAGCTTACAGGAGGGCGACAACGTCCAGCTCTCCTCGCTGACGTTTTTGAAGCCTTTGTCGGCGCTTTGTACCTTGATCAAGGCTTGGATGCGGTTTTTCAATTCCTAGAAAAATATGTGTATCCGCGCATTGATAAAGGTGAATTTACACAAGTGACCGATTTTAAAAGTCAATTGCAAGAGCTTGTTCAACAGGACAGCTTGGGAGAAATTATTTATCGAATTTTGCAAGAGAGAGGGCCTGCCCACAATCGTGAGTTCGTATCCGAAGTGATATTGAATGGGAATCAGTTGGGAGTAGGCTCTGGTCGTTCCAAGAAAGAGGCAGAACAACGCGCTGCTGCACTTGCTCTCATGAAAATTGAGACGAAAGCATAAAAATAGCTGTAAACCTATAAAAAAGACTAGGCTTCTACTTTGTTTTATCTACAAGGTAGGGGCTTAGTCTTTTTTTTGATGAAAAGTTATTTACAATTATTTTGAAATAAGATGAAACGCTTGTAGAAGACCGCAACATTAATTGGAAAGTACCACTGACGAATTAATTAGGATGAAGTGCAGAGCAAACCAATAATAGAAACATGGTTTGAATAGTAGGAATCGTAAGTCCTTACTTTGGCTGAAAACAAAGTAAGGGCTTCTTTTGTTTTCATTCTAAATAAAGCTTAGTTTTTCTATAAATGCAGGATATATGGAAAAAATGGTAACACGCCAGAAAATCAGGTATTTCCCAAGTCACCCTACGCCAAATGGGTCATCTGTGATAAACTAGGAGAGTTAAAGAGGATTGAGTATGTTTAGGGGAGATTATCATGTATTTAAAACGGTTGGAACTGATCGGCTTTAAGTCGTTTGCAGACCGGACCGAATTGGAGTTTGTACCGGGAGTGACTGCGGTAGTTGGTCCAAACGGTAGCGGCAAGAGCAATGTATCGGATGCGATTCGTTGGGTGCTTGGTGAACAAAGCGCCAAGTCGCTTCGTGGCTCCAAGATGGAAGATATTATTTTTGCTGGTAGCGATACGCGCAAACCGGTAAATTTCGCGGAAGTATCTTTGACCCTAGATAACTCGGATGGCTCTTTGGATACCGAATACTCCGAAGTGACCGTTACACGTCGAGTCTATCGTTCAGGGGACAGCGACTATTCTATTAACAAGCGTTCCTGCCGATTAAAAGATATCATGGAACTGTTTATGGATACCGGTGTGGGAAAAGAAGCCTACTCCATCATTGGACAAGGACGAATCGAAGAAATACTTAGTACAAAATCAGAAGATCGCCGGGGCATTTTTGAAGAAGCAGCCGGAATTGTAAAATATAAAACTCGTAAGCGAGAAGCAGGCAAGAAACTGGATGAAACTACCCAAAATTTAGTGCGCATTTATGATATTCGCAATGAGGTAGAAGAGCAAGTAGGACCACTGCAGGAGCAAGCTGAAAAAGCAAAGACCTATAAAGGGCTACATGAAAAGCTGATCCAGCATGAGGTAGCCCTCTACGTGCAGCAAATCGAACAGACGCATGCCAAATGGGAAGAAACGAAACGACAGTCAGCTGATTTTGAAAACCAATTGGCCAAGCGTACCGCGCAAGCAGGCCAGCAAGAAGCTGAGCTGGAGCAAGCTCGTTACAAGGTTAACCAAATTGACGAATCAATTGAAGAGCTTCAACAGGTATTGCTAACGGTTAGTGAAGAGGCGGAGAAGGTAGAGGGTCGCCGTGAGGTATTGCGGGAGCGCAAAAGAAATCTTGAAGCGAATCGTAAGCAAACGATGGAGCAAATGCATCGCTTAACCGAGAAGCAGCATGCCTTAGAGGAAGAGCTGACAGCGGAAGAGGCACGTCGAGAAGAAGCCAAGGGAAAGATGCGTGAAGCAGAAGGAAAGCTCAAGAAGGCGGAATCTGAATTCCAGGTTGTCGTGCGTGGATTGACAGATGACTTGGAAAAGCTGAAAAGCGATTACTTCGATAAGCTTAATGAAATGGCTCGCCTTCGTAATGATATTCGTCATCAAGAACAGACGCGTGATACCAGCAAGGCGCGAATAGAACGTCTGCAAGTAGATCGTGATCGCTTGGTTAGTGAAGAGTCTACTCAGCTGCATACAGGTGAAGGGCATGCCACTGAACTGGCAACAATTGAGCAAAAGCTAAATACAACCTTAACCCGTTTCCGTGAACTCATGGCCGAAACTCGCGGACAAGAACAACAGATTGAAGAGGCTGAAAAGGAAGTACGTCGCCTTGAACAGCAACGGGAAGCTACACGCTCTAGATTAGACTTATTAAAAGAGATGCAGCATGATTTCGCAGGCTTCCAGCAGGGGGTTAAAGAAATCTTACGAGCTCGTGAAAAAGGCATGAAAGGAATTCACGGAGCGGTTGCTGAGCTAATGACGGTACCGCGTAAGGTTGAAACGGCTATCGAGGTTGCTTTGGGTGGAGCGCTACAAAATGTGGTCGTAAACGACGAAGCAGCGGGACGTGAAGCGATTACCTACTTGAAACGGCATAATCTGGGGCGTGCTACCTTTTTGCCACTATCGGTGATTCGCTCTCGTTCACTTACCAGTGAAGATGAACGGCAATTGCGCCATGAAAGCGGAGTGGTAGGTATTGCCAGTCGTCTTGTTTCCTTTGATGAAGCTTATCGCGCTGTTGTCGAGTCTATGCTTGGCAATGTGATTATTACTGAAACATTGGAGCAAGCAAACCGTGTAGCGAGAAGTTGTCATTACCGGTATCGGGTGGTTACGCTAGATGGTGATATCGTTAATGCAGGCGGCTCTATGACAGGTGGAGCTGTGAAGAAGAACAATGCCAATCTTCTAGGGCGCAACCGTCAGGTAGAAGAGCTAGAAGGTATGTTAGACACCTTGCATAATGAAATGATACAGAAAAAGGCTAGCATTGATGCTGTTACAAAAACTGCGAAACAAGCAGAGGAACAACAGGAAAAGTTGCGTGAACAGGGAGAAGTTCTCCGTTTACGTGAACAGGAATTAAAAGGGTTGTTACAACAGGCGGAGTTATCTGGAAAGTCATTACGTGAACGTATGGCTGTACTTGATCAGGATATGGCTCTCTATCAAAAAGAGATGAACGATGCTGAGCATAAGCTGATGGAACTTACCCAGCAATTGAAAGGGCTAGAGGAAGAAGAGCATTTGCTCACAACCGCCATCGCTACAGCAGAAACAAGACGAAAAGAGCATATGCTTAGCAAGGAAGAAATGAATGAGCAGATTACCAGTCTGAAGGTGCTGGTGGCTCAAGTAAAGCAGGAGCATGCTTCTCGAATTGAACAGGTAGAGCGTTTGCGTGAACAACGTACCTTGTTGACGAAAGAATGGGAAGAAGCAAATCAGGCATTGATGGATCTACATAGTCTGGATGATAATAATGATTCATTTTTTGGAGAGCTGGATGAAAAAATCACCGAGCTTCGCCAGGATAAGGACCGTGTTGCCAACTTAATTTCTGAACGACGTGGAGATCGAGCTAGTCTATTTGCTAAGCAGGAGCAATTGGAGCTTGAAGTAAAAGAGATTCGTAAACAAGTAAAAGCACTTGAAGAGAAACTACATGCCGAAGAGGTAAAAGGAAACCGGTATGAAGTGGAATTAGATCATTTGCTAAACAAGCTATCAGAAGAGTACGAGCTAAGCTTTGACCTTGCCAAGCAGAAATATCCTCCGCTGGGAGAGATTGCTGAGCAACAGGTGGTAGTTAATGGATTGAAGAAGCAAATAGCTGCACTCGGTACGGTTCATTTAGGAGCAATTGAAGAGTTTGATCGCCTAGCAGAGAGGTTAGATTTCTTGCGTAAACAAGAAGAAGACCTAATAGAGGCAAAAGAGATGCTCTATCAGGTGATTGCTGAAATGGACACAGAGATGTCGCGTCGTTTCCAACAGACATTTGATGAGATTCGAGTCCAATTCCAGGATGTGTTTGTGCAGTTGTTTGGAGGAGGTCGAGCTGATCTCTTATTGTCACAACCGGATCGATTGCTGGAAACAGGAATTGATATTGTGGCTCAACCGCCTGGTAAGAAATTGCAGAATTTAGCTTTGTTATCTGGAGGAGAACGCGCATTAACAGCTATGGCGCTATTATTTGCCATTCTGCGTGTAAAACCAGTGCCATTCTGTGTATTAGATGAGGTCGAGGCCGCACTGGATGAAGCCAATGTCAGCCGCTTTGCAGAATACATGCACCACTTTAGCGGTGAGACCCAGTTTATTTGTGTCACACATCGGAAAGGTACTATGGAAAGTGCTGATGTTTTGTACGGTATTACTATGCAGGAAGGCGGCGTTTCCAAGCTGGTGTCTGTTAAGCTTGAAGAAACGAAAAAACTGATTGATTCAGCTTCATAGATAGTTGTAGTCTTGTAGACTCAACGCATCATGAAAAACAAAGAAACAATATTCAAGGAGGGTCATTTGTGAGCTTTTTTAAAAAACTTCGTGATTCCATCGTTAAAAAATCAGAAGAGGTAACGCAGAAGTTTACGGATGGGTTAACCAAAACCAGAGATCTTTTAGTAGAAAAAGTAGAGGATTTAGTCCGTCGTTACAAAAAAATTGATGAGGATTTCTTTGAAGAGCTAGAAGAGATTCTAATAGCAGCTGATGTAGGCGTAAATACAGTGATGGAGCTCGTTGATGATTTGCGAGGTGAGGTTCGTAAGCACAAGATTGAGAATGCTCTTGACTTGCAACCGATTCTATCGGAAAAGCTAGTTAACTTATTACGTAATGATGAAGCCCACAATACGGCATTACAGATAGAAGAAGGACGTTTAAATGTTGTGTTATTCGTAGGGGTAAATGGTGTAGGGAAAACCACCACCATTGGTAAAATGGCCCATATGTTTAAACAACAAGGCAAAAAAGTAGTTCTGGCTGCGGGGGACACGTTTCGTGCGGCAGCGATTGAGCAGTTGGAGGTTTGGGGGAATCGTGTTGGTGTAGACGTGATTAAACACCAACAGGGCGCTGATCCGGCAGCTGTCATCTATGACGCGGTGCAAGCGGCTAAGTCACGTAAGGCAGATATTCTTCTCTGCGATACGGCGGGGCGCTTGCAAAACAAAGTGAATCTAATGGAGGAGCTAAATAAGATCTTCCGTGTCCTACAACGAGAAATCCCGGATGCTCCACACGAAGTATTGTTGGTTCTAGACGCTACGACTGGACAGAATGCTATGAATCAAGCTAAGGCTTTTGGGCAATCAGCAGGTGTCACAGGCATTGTATTGACCAAACTAGATGGTACAGCGAAGGGTGGTATCGTTATTGCTATCCGCAATGAACTGGATATACCGGTGAAATATGTAGGTTTGGGTGAAAAAATGGATGATTTACAAGCCTTTGATCCAGAGCAATTCGTACATGCACTGTTTGCTGGCTTGATTGAAAAAGAGGCAGAACAGGAAGCTGAATCCAAGCAAGAATAGTGAGCTTACGAACGCTGTTTTTGTAGAATTTATATAGAAAAAATTAATGTCAACAAAAAGACTTGACAGTAGGCGCAGGATTGTATAGTATATTACTTGGCTCTGTAAAGGAAAAGAACTTTACACAGTAGCAACCGATCTAACTGTAAAGGATTGGTTCCATGCTGGAAAAAACGAATCAAGTGAATCTCTTATTTGACTTCTATGCTTCTCTTTTAAAAGGAAAGCAACGTGAATACCTTGAGCTTTACTACCTGGATGATCTATCGTTAAGCGAGATTGCAGAAATGCATGAAGTAAGCCGACAAGCCGTTTATGATCATATCAAGCGAGCTGAAAAGCAGCTGTATGAATATGACGAGAAGCTGAAGCTAACAGCGAAATACGAACAGCGTCAAGAGGTTGTGAGGATGATGATCAATCTGGTAGAGGCCACAGGTGGGGACGATACGAGAGAGGAATTGCTTATCTTGCTCCGCCAACTGTCAGAGATGGATTAGGAGGGGCACATATGGCATTTGAAAGCTTGGCAAGCCGATTGCAGGGCGCCTTTGATAAGCTGCGTGGCAGAGGTAAAATCGACGAGACCATCGTAAATGAAGCGATGCGTGAAGTACGTCTCGCTTTATTGGAAGCAGATGTTAACTTTAAAGTCGTGAAACAATTTGTCGCTCGCATCAAGGAACGTGCAGTTGGACAAGATGTTTTGAAAAGCTTAACGCCAGGACAAATGGTTATTAAAGTGGTAAATGAAGAGCTGACTGAGCTTATGGGCGGTAACGTCTCCAAGCTAGCTGTCTCTAACCGGCCACCGACTGTTATTATGATGGTTGGTCTACAAGGTGCGGGGAAAACAACCACAACCGGTAAACTGGCTAAGCTATTACAAAAACAAAATCGTAAGCCTATGCTAGTTGCTTGCGATATTTATCGCCCTGCTGCAATTAAGCAGCTACAAGTACTAGGTGAACAACTGAGTACTCCTGTATTTTCTATGGGTGATCAAGTCAGTCCTGTAGAAATCGCTACGAAAGCGATTGAACATGCTAAAGAAAATCACTACGATTACGTGATTCTTGATACGGCAGGTCGTCTGCACATTGATGAAACTCTTATGGAAGAGCTTCAACAAGTGCGTGAAGTGGCAAAGCCAGATGAGATTTTGCTGGTTGTGGATGCTATGACTGGTCAGGATGCAGTCAATGTAGCAGAGAGCTTTAACAATCAATTAGAGCTTACAGGTGTGATTCTTACTAAGCTAGATGGAGACACACGTGGTGGTGCGGCCCTGTCCGTTAAAGCAGTGACTGGTAAACCGATCAAGTTCGCAGCAATGGGTGAAAAGCTTGATGCCTTGGAACCATTCCATCCAGATCGTATGGCATCACGCATTCTGGGTATGGGCGATGTACTGAGCTTGATAGAAAAAGCACAGGAAAACGTCGATGTGGATAAAGCAAAAGAGATGGAGCGCCAAATGCGCCAAGGGGAATTCACTTTTGACATGTTCTTGGATTCCATGCAGCAAATGCGCCAGTTAGGACCTCTTGAGGACCTATTGGGAATGTTGCCTGGCATGAATAAGATGAAGGGCATGAAAGATCTAAAGGTGGATGAAAAGCAAATCGCTCGTACGGAAGCCATCGTGAAATCGATGACAAAGGAAGAGCGCGCTAACCCTGATGTCATGAATGCAAACCGTCGCAAGCGTATTGCTGCTGGTAGCGGAACCACGATCCAGGAAGTGAATCGTTTTATCAAACAGTTCGAAGATATGAAGAAAATGATGAAGCAATTCACAGGCATGACGGACAAAATGAAAAAGAAAAGCAAGAAAAAAGGCGGATTCCTTCCATTTAAAGGGAATTCACCAATCGATCCGTTTGGTGGCATGGGTGGAGATACCGATGATAAAAAAGGTGGCTTCAACTTCCCATTTAATCCGTTTAAATAATGTAGGCTTGAACTCTCTTCGCTCTATAAAGGCGATAGTTCAGATATATAGACACATACAACGTTTATCGTTGATTCTTTTAGGAGGTGAACAACATGGCAGTTAAAATTCGTCTAAAGCGCATGGGTTCTAAAAAGGCTCCTTTCTACCGTGTGGTAGTTGCGGATTCTCGTTCCCCACGTGATGGTCGTTTCATTGAAGAGATCGGCTATTACAATCCAGTTGCTCAACCAGCAGTGGTTAACATTGACAGCGAGAAAGCTGTTCAATGGATCATGAACGGAGCGCAACCTACCGATACAGCTCGTAACTTGCTTTCTCAAGTAGGCGTACTTGCGAAAGTACACGAAGCAAAAATCGGCAAGAAGTAAGATTGGGACGGTGATCTTTAGATGAAGGCTTTGATCGAAACGATCGCGAAAGCTCTTGTGGATCATCCGGAACATGTGAAAGTGAACGCAGTGGACAAGGAGCGTATCTTGGTTTTCGAGCTTTCCGTTCATCCAGATGATATGGGTAAGATTATTGGAAAACAAGGTCGCATTGCGAAAGCCCTGCGGACGGTTGTAACGGCTGCTGCAGTGCAGACTGATAAGCGGATTACCGTTGAAATCGTATAAAAAAGACTGGGGGTTTCTCCAGTCTTTTTTCGTATCTACATACGTGTTAATCCCACATGCAAAGGTATAACGTTACTAAATGTGTTTATATAAACGAAAGCAACGAAATAACTTTCTTAGCTGTCGGGAGGCGGGGCCTATGATCAGCATTGAGAGATTGGTGCATGTAAAAGTTGTTTTAACGGAGAAAACAAAGGCGTTATTACGGGAAGAATACGAAAGAAAAGCACAATATGTGCATATGGAATTGGAGCAATGGCGATTCCAGCGTAAAAAAATATTAGCTGAAGCAGAAAAAAGAGGAAGCGAAGGGGTACGTTTAGCTTTGGAACGGTTGGATCAGGAAGAAGGAACCTTACGTGAAAAATTGGAGCTTATTTCTATTCAACTGGAACAAGTAGAAAGGCTTCCCTTAGAAAGTGAACTCCATCAGCAGACCCTTAAAAGTCAAGTTGAAATGGAAGTAGGGGACCGTTGGAATGAAAAAATGGCGGATGCCGAAATTATTATTCGTGATGGGATTGTAATAGAAATACGTCAAGGAGGCAAAAGCTTGTGACACAACCAAAATTTTATACGGTAGGGAAATTGGTTAATACACAGGGATTACGTGGAGAAATGCGTGTTGTTTCTACAACAGATTTCCCAGATGTTCGTTTTAAAAAAGGTAATAAATTGCATTTGTTCCATCCAAGCTTGACTACACCGGTAATCGTTGAAATAGCTTCGTATCGTGAACATAAAGATTTTACCATCTTAACCTTTAAAGGGTACTCATCCATTGATGACGTAGAAAAGTATAAGGGTGGGGAATTAAAGGTTCCTGAAACGGAACTACTAGATCTGGAGGAAGACGAGTTTTATATCCATCAGCTCATTGGTTGCGAAGTGATTACGGACACAGGTGAAGTATTAGGCAAAATTACAGAGGTTCTACAACCAGGTGCCAATGACGTTTGGGTGGTAAAAGGAAATAATGGTAAAGAAATCATGCTACCTTTCATTGATGATTGCATTAAAAAGGTAGATGTTCAGAACAAAAAAGTAATTTGCCACATCATGGATGGATTGCTGTAGAGGAGAGTTAGATCATGCGTATTGATGTACTAACACTGTTCCCAGAGATGTTTACAGGGGTATTCTCTACCAGTATTTTAGGAAAAGCAGCAGAGAGAGGAATCGTCGATTTTGGAGTGATTAACTTTCGCGATTATTCGAAAAGCAAACATGGAAACGTAGATGACACTCCCTATGGAGGCGGTGGTGGCATGGTCTTAAAGCCGGACCCGATCTTTGATGCTGTGGAAGCCCTCTCAGTTCGTGAGGGTGCTTTCAAACCGCGCGTTATATTAATGTGTCCGCAGGGAAGACGATATGATCAAAAAATGGCAGAAGAGTTGGCTCGGGAAGAACATCTCGTGTTCATTTGCGGTCACTATGAAGGCTATGATGAGCGGATTCGTGAGCATCTGGTGACGGATGAAATCTCTATAGGTGATTATGTGCTAACAGGTGGAGAATTAGGTGCTATGGTTGTGATTGATAGTGTTGTTCGCTTACAGCCAGGAGCTCTAGGTAATGAAATGTCTGCTGTAACAGACTCTTTTTCTACGGGACTTTTAGAGCATCCTCATTACACACGTCCTGCTGACTTCAGAGGCTGGAAGGTGCCTGATATTCTATTATCTGGACATCATGCGAACATTGAAAGATGGAGATTGAAAGAATCTCTAAAGCGCACCTGGCAACGCCGGCCAGAGTTACTGGAGAAGATCGAGAAAACCAAAGAAATCGAAAAGTTGCTAGTAGAAATTCAGCAAGAAGAGAGTGACTCTTAATGCTCACAAGCAAGGAAAGCAGAATTATACCTGAACCTGATTGCCACTGATTTTTATAGTCCGGTTATATCAGTAGTTTGAGGGAATTTTATCCTTGATTATTTTCCAATAATGCTTGTTAATAGCCTTTAATTATGCTAAAATATCACTTGTGGCAATTTTGCCGCTGACTTCGACGGTCCGCTACTCGTTCGTTAACCCAACTAGAGGTTTAGCAATAGAGGCGAGTAAGAACGTCTGTGTGGAAGGAGTGAATCATGATGAATCAAATTATTCGTGAATTGGAAAAAGAACAACTGAAACAGGATCTTCCTGCGTTCCGTCCTGGTGACACTGTACGTGTACACGTTAAGGTTATCGAGGGTACTCGTGAGCGTATTCAGGTGTTCGAAGGCGTTGTTATCCGCCGCCGTGGTACTGGTGTAAGCGAAACTTTCACTGTTCGTAAGATTTCTTACAACGTGGGTGTTGAGCGTACATTCCCACTACACACACCGAAGATCGACAAACTTGAAGTAGTTCGCCATGGTCGCGTACGTCGTGCGAAATTGTACTATCTTCGCGATCGCGTAGGTAAAGCTGCTCGTATTAAAGAAATTCGTCGATAAGAATAAGAGGGGGGCTGCTTGCCAGTCCCCCTTTTTTCAGTTACATTCGGTTTTGAATGCCCTCAGTTCTCTAGAAAATACAGTTCATCTCAGATAGATGCACTTATAAAGTGTAAAGATATCTTCTGTCATATATAATAGATAAATGAGACTCTAGAGCAGGAGGAAAGATTATGAGCGAAAACGCCTCGACTACCAAGAAGAAAAATGAAGCTTGGGAATGGATTAAAGCGATTGTCATAGCAATAGCTTTAGCATTCTTCATCCGTACTTTTTTATTTGCCCCGTTTATCGTCGAGGGTCATTCCATGGATTTTACTTTGCATAACGAAGAAAAACTCGTGGTTAACAAAGCTCTCTATCATCTAAGAGAGCCACAGCGTGAGGAAATTATCGTATTCCATGCGTCTGAAAAACGTGATTATATTAAACGGGTCATCGCTGTTGCGGGAGACACCGTTGAAGTAAAAGACGATGTTTTGTATGTTAATGATAAGGTAGTGGAAGAGCCATACTTAAAAGAGAAACGTGATCTTGCGGAAAAAGAGAAGGATCTACCACTAACCACTCCTTTCGAAAAACTAACGATTCCACCTGGGCATATTTATGTGATGGGGGACAATCGCCAAAATAGTTCAGATAGCCGAGAGTTTGGTCCAGTTGAAGTAAGTAAAGTGGTAGGCCGGGCAGAGTTCGTCTTCTGGCCTTTAAAAGATATACGCATGACACGCTAATCAAGTAAACAGCTGTGTAAAAAAGTAGGTGAATGTACGATGACAATCCAATGGTTTCCAGGGCATATGGCCAAAGCTCGTCGCCAAGTAACGGAAAAATTAAAGCAAATTGATGTGGTCATCGAGCTTCTGGATGCAAGGCTACCTTTGTCTAGTCGTAACCCGATGATCGATGAGATCGTGGCAGAAAAACCACGTTTAATATTATTAAACAAAGCAGATTTGGCTGATCCAGCTGTAACAGAAATGTGGACGAGATATTTTAAAGAACAAGGCGTCCGTACGCTACCGATTGATGCTTTATCAGGAAGAGGAGTTAATAGACTCCCTGAGCTATGCCAAGAATTAGCTTCAGATATGTTACAAAAACGTGCAGATCGTGGAATGCTGGCAAGAGCAGTACGAATCATGATCTTGGGTATTCCAAACGTTGGTAAATCTTCACTGATTAATCGTCTAGCCAAACGCTCTGTTGCACAAACAGGAGATCGTCCTGCTGTTACAAAATCACAACAATGGGTAAAAATGGGCGATACACTGGAGCTTCTGGATACACCAGGTATTCTTTGGCCTAAGTTTGAGGATCAAATGGTAGGACTACGCTTAGCTGCAAGTGGTGCTATTAAGGATGAACTAATTGATTTCTCAGAGGTGGCCTTGTACGCAGTTCGTTATATGATGCATTACTATCCAGAGCGATTAAAAGACCGCTATAAGCTAACTGATCTACCTGAAGATGGCGTAGAATTACTTGAAATGATCGGGAAAAAACGTGGCTGTATGGCATCAGGTGGTCATATTGACTATGACAAAGCTTCCGAGTTATTGTTACGTGAACTACGCTCAGGAAAGATTGGTCAAATTACGTTAGAGCGCCCGATTGATTGGGAAATGGAAGTAGCGATTGGCGAACCGCGTTCTATCTATGATGAATAAATAAAGTACGTATGGACCCTTGCCGCAATGGCAGGGGTTTTTGCTTGTTTGATCCAAAGAGATGAAATGTTTTGGATCATCCAATTCGTATTGCTTACTCAGCTGATGCAAAAGATTTTGGCAACGAATAATCATTACTGTTTTATTGATTGATAGTAGTAGATTATTTGAATGACTGTAGACGTGAAAAATTTTTGTCGCAAGGCTAGTCTTACGATAAAATAAAGAGAGAAAGTAAAGGAAGTCGGGAGAGAAAATTAATGAACATAGCGGAAATGTCGATACAAAAGATAAGAGAATGGGTTGAAGGGGCAGATCAGCTGTCTTCTGAGGAACGCTTGAAACTCTCTACAGATCAAAGAAAAGGTGTTCAAGCAATATGGCGCAGATTTATTACTCAGGAAAATCATTTGAAAAAGCAGCAAGCCCTTTGGGAAGCTATGACCGAAACAGAGAAATTGTACTGGTCACAAGGTAATGAATACATAGTAGGTATCGATGAAGTTGGAAGAGGCCCCCTAGCTGGTCCAGTTGTTGCTTCAGCCGTTTGTTTGCCCGTTGATTTTTATCTTCCAGGTTTAAATGATTCCAAAAAAGTGAGTGCCTCTATGCGAGAAGCTTATTATGAAGTAATTATGCGAGAAGCAACAGCTGTGGGTATTGGGATCGTTTCTGCTGAGCGCATTGATGAAATTAATATCCTGGAAGCGACGCGCGAAGCAATGTATATAGCAGTAAAAGAGACAGGAATCACTCCAGACCTGTGCTTAATTGATGCTGTACATTTACCACGTTTAGAAACCCCACAGATCTCTATTATTGGCGGTGATGGCAAAAGTGTTTCCATCGCGGCTGCATCAATCGTAGCTAAAGTGACGCGTGACCGTCTTATGGAAGTATATGCTACAGAGTATCCGGTATATGGCTTTGAACAAAATGCTGGTTATGGTACTGCGGAACACTTACAGGCTTTACGAACGTATGGTCCTTCAGCATTGCACCGCAAGACCTTTGGGGGAGTTAAGGAACTTATTACCGGATAGAGCAGTAATCAGATACGTTCGAGCAAGGCCAAGAATCTTTACTGATCACAACCAGCATTGATGAGGATCTTTCTAGCCTATTTCGTACATAAATATCTCTTTGGAATAAATTTTTATTTGTTTTTACATGAAAGGAGGACGAACGATGATCCAAGCTGGTCAACTGCTATCTAACATGTTGCAACAAACCCGCACAAGTGGAAACAAACAGATCGAGCTAAGCCCTAATCAGGTGGTAAAGGGAACCATAGTAAAAGTACTTCCGGAACAAGGGGCTATCGTCCAAATTGGCGGAATGCAAATGGTTGCTAAAATGGAGACGAATTTGGAAGCGGGTCAAAAAGCATGGCTACAGGTTCAAGGGAATACAGAGCCACTTACTTTGAAGGTGGTTCATACGGAGGCAGGTCAAACCACCAAAGAAGCCTCTCAGGAGGGCTTATTACGCTCTTTTGGATTACCTAATCAACCGGAATTAAAAGAAGCCCTGCAATTTTTACTCGATAAAAATTTGCCTGTAAACAAGCAAACATTAATGGAGCTTGGTCAAATTATAAAAACACAAGGATCAGGTTCAGATGTCATGCAATCCGTGCAAACAGCACTTACTAAACAAATTCCAATCACGCAGGATGTAGTCATGGCGTTGCGCAGCTTTTTATTTGGAAATAATATTTCTGACTCTATTCGTGCTTTTTTACAACAGGTTACTGATACGCTAGCTACACTCCCATTACAGAGTGAGGCAGCAGGAGCTGCTGAGCAGACTCAAACAGCATCGCAAGGCGCTTCCTCAGCTTCTACGTCACCACAATTGCAACAATCTTTACGAACTCTTGCAACCTTATTACAATCATTACCGCTACAGCTAAATGAAGAGACGCCATTGCTAAATGGGAACTCAGGAATGGTGCCAAAACAAGTGATGGGGAATCCTTCGCAAACGTCATTACAACAAAATATAAGCAACCAAGAAGCTGGGACAGGACAACAAACAGGAGTAGGATTACAAAATGGAGCTTCATCTGTTGGATTAGGTCAGCAAACAGGGCAACAGCAGAATCTTTCGAATCAATCACCAAACCAACAGAAGCTTATGTCATCATCCTTAGCCGATGACACAACTACTTTTTTGTCCACTCAAGGGTCAAATGTGCAAAAAGGAGTAAATGCTGGAGTTATAAGTGGAGCAGATGCAGATGCGCAAACCCAATTGAATGGGAATATTAATGGGGGAAGAGGACAGGCTGCTTTGCAACAAACAGAAGGTACAAGTCAATCATCTTCACTTCCTTCATCTGGAACGACACGCACTCTTACAGAATCAGTCATTACCACAGGGAATAGCAACCAAACAATCAATGCTAGAGGGGATTCTAACCAAAATAGTCAACAACAATCCAGTGTTCAAGCTCCTGTGCAGAATTCTACTGTGAATACGACGATCCAGTCTTCTGGCATGCTCGCCTCAGAAGAGTCATCTAACCAACAATCTATCGTAAATAATCAGGCAGTATCCTCCCAATCAAATGAGGGATCATCAGTGGATCAATCTCATTTACGGAAGAGTACTGGAATTTTGCAACAAAAGCTGGAATTGCTAGGTGTCACTAATGAAAGAAATATTTTTCAAGCTGGACGGACAGGCACAGAAACAATTGATCAACAGCAATTACAAAATATAAAAAGTTTGTTATTACAAATTACACAGGCTTCACAAGGCGTATCTTTAGCATTAAAGGAAACGGCAGAGCAATTGCTCCAACATATTACTGGACAACAATTAATGATGTCGACATCTCAGCAGACGCAACCACTGACGCATGTGATGATGCAAATTCCAATTAAGACTGAGCAAGGAGAAGATACGGCTTTTGTACAAGTAGAAGCTCGTAAACAAAAAGGTGGGCAATTAGACCCAGGAAATTGTAGATTATTTTTTCAATTAGATTTACATGCTCTGGGTATGACCATGGTTGATGTAGGCATTGTCAATCGAATTACAACTATTCAGGTATATAATGATCAAGCATGGTTGGAGCAACTGATTCAGTCAGAAAAGCAAACGTTTACCCAGCAACTCCAGGAAGTGGGCTATCAGCTATCTATTTTACGTGTACTGCCACTACCAGATGCCAAATCTGGAAATGGCGGACTTACAAGAGAAACAGAGCAAATGAAAAGTAACTACACAGGTGTTGATTTTCGTGTCTAATAAAGAAAGGGGGAGAACGTTATGGAACGATCATTTAACAACAATGCCTTTCAAGAAAATCCGGTACCACGATTAAAGAAAGCAGTCGCGTTGCGATACAAAGAAGATCAAGACGATGCTCCACGCCTGGTTGCTAAAGGGGGCGGTTATATTGCCGAGAGTATTCTACAAAAGGCAAAAGAACATAACATTCCTGTTCAGGAAGACCCTTCGTTATTAGAGGTTCTGTCTAAATTGGATTTACAGCAGCAAATTCCCCCTGAATTATATCAGGTGGTAGCAGAAATTCTTGCTTTTGTATATCGATTAGATAAGAAAGAGTGGGGGTAATGACAGATCGAAGAAGGCTGATTGGTCAAATCGGGGAAGGTAGAGCGAGTGATTATCTTGAAAGCCTGGGCTATAGTATTATTGGTCGTAATGTTCGGCTCTCTCAAGGTGAGATCGATATAGTTGCGATGGAACAGCGGACAGTTGTATTTGTTGAAGTTCGGACTCGAATAGGCAAAAGAGGAGTTATTCCAAAGTATGGAAGTCCTGTTGAATCTATAACTCCACGTAAACAACAAAAATTGCGACAGCTAGCTCTAGCCTACCTCCAAAATCATAATCAGTCCTATGATACATTTCGGATTGATGCTATTGCAGTATGGATTTCCCCTGATCTTTCACAGACCGAAGAAGGTCTTGAGCATTACAAATATATCTAGTTGATAATGCGACAATTATCTAGTTTGTAAGAAATAGGCGGTTCATAGTGATTTATCTACATCAATAGTTAATCTTCGAGCGTAAAATACAATGTACTCGACAAGTTGTAACTCCTCCATATTAAGTAATACATCTGGTTTGGCTGTCTTTAGTCAGAAATGACGTAATGACAGCCATTTTTTTGTGCAAGAACTATATTTTTCCTGGTGAAATAAAAAAGCCGTTTTCTTCCGAAGAAGAGAACGGTTTTTTTGATAATACATAAAGGAAAACATAAATAGTGCGTATGTAACAATAAAAAATTATTCTTTCGTGCCAACAGGCATATCATTCAGACAATCATGGCAAATGATTTTACCTTTGAAGTGAGTAATTTGGTCTGCGTTTCCACAGAAGATACAAGATGGTAAGTATTTTTTCAAGATTACGCGTTCTCCATCTACATAGATCTCCATAGGATCTTTGATTTCAATGTTTAATGTACGTCTCAATTCAATAGGAAGAACGATACGTCCTAGTTCATCCACTTTTCTTACAATACCTGTTGATTTCATAGGTGTAAATCCCCTCTCTGTCAGATGTATTTAGTCAAAATTCGACAGGTTATCTGATTATTATCGTACCAATATTTAATAAATAAGTCAATCTTTACTTCTTTTAAAAAAGTGAATATTCTACTAACATTTATAACTTTGATTCCGCTTTCACGAGACTATTTACTTATTATGGTTCCTGCCCATAAAAATAGTACTCAATTGTTACACTGTGTATTGTGAATACGTCGCTATCTTATCGAAGAGATTTTTTTGTTTGTTTTATGAATTCACTTCGATAATAGGTAGGAAACATACCTAACAGTTATTTACCCAAAAATGGCGTATGGTTACCTTGTTTGTAAGAAATATTTTTTGGGTCACGCGAAAATAGCCTTATCCAATGAACGATATTGAATTGCTTCTGCTACATGTGAAGTTTTGATATCCAGAGAACCATCTAAATCAGCAATAGTACGAGCAACTTTAACAATACGATCATATCCACGAGCACTCAGCCCTAGTTTATTAAAAGCAATGCTCATTAACTCTTGTCCGCCTTTATCAAGAGAGCAATATGTTCGTAATTCTTGTCCAGTCATCGAGCTATTAAATGAAAAACGTTTGTTTTGACGGTAACGCTGACATTGGATACTACGAGCCATCTCCACACGTGTGAGGATTGAAGCTGAATTTTCCTCCCCTTCTCGCTTTGTTAACTGTTCCACTGAAACACGAGGAACCTCCAAATGAATATCAATGCGGTCTAGTAAGGGACCAGAGATTTTGGAACGATATTTTAATACTTGTAAGGGTGAGCAACGACAGACATTTTGATCTTTGGAACCATAATACCCACATGGACAAGGATTCATAGATCCAATTAGTAAGAAACGTGCTGGATACATATAGGCTTGTTTGGCCCTACTGATGGTAATTTGACCATTTTCAAGAGGTTGTCGTAATACTTCAAGTACCCCCCGAGAAAATTCCGGCATTTCATCAAGAAAAAGGATTCCACCGTGAGCCAGACTACACTCTCCCGGTCGTGGGATTTGAGATCCACCACCTGCTAAAGCGGCTTGGGTGATAGTATGGTGTGGTGCACGCAAGGGGCGGGTGACAATGAGTCCATGCCGAGTTGTTAAGCCCGCAATGCTGTAAATTTTGGTTACTTCAAAGGATTCCTCCCGGGTCATTTTAGGCATGATGGATGGAATGCAGTTGGCCAATAAAGTCTTTCCTGATCCAGGCGGACCAACTAGCATTACATTATGAAATCCAGCTGCTGCAACTTCCAGCCCCCTTTTTACGAAATGTTGTCCCATGACATCAGCAAAATCGTAAGAAGGAATCGCATTAGGATGTCTACTTTCGTTTCTAAGCTCAATGGAGCTTGGATGAGTGTAGTCAGTATTAACTAGAGTAGGATCGATTACATGGACCCATTCGTTCCCTTTATTAGCCTCCACAGCTGTTCGTAAATGAGGTACAGGCATGGTTTCTAAAGGAACGAGCTCTGCTTCTGCTTGATTAGCAGTGGGTAAAATTACTCTCGAAAAACCTCTTTGATGAGCCTCCAATAGCATGGGCAAAACACCTAGAATGGGGCGTAAGCTACCATCCAGTGCTAGTTCACCGATAATGAGTGGAATAGCTGATGTCATTTCAATTTGTTTAGATGCTAGTAAGATTCCAAAGGCAATCGCTAGGTCAAAGACTGATCCTTCTTTTCGCACATCTGCAGGGGCTAGATTAACGGTAATACGCTGCATAGGGAAGTCGAATCCGGAATTTCGTATGGCGGATCGGACACGATCCCGTGCTTCTTTAACAGCGCTACCACCTAAACCAACCACTTCAAAGTGTGGCAATCCATTAGAAATATCAACCTCTACCGTAACTAGCATGCCATCTATTCCATGAATAGTAGCTGAATAAATTTTTGCATACATGTTAGATATCCCCTTTACCAGTCATTACAAGTTGATTTGAACTAGATGTAATCCATTTTCAAGTCATCTGAATAAGGAAAATAAAATCAAGTTCAAACCTATCAATGTATACATTAGATGTAATGTAAGCTCAAATAGAGCGATCCTATGCTATAAACCATCTAATTTTGACTGTATAAAAAGTTAAAGGGTATCTGCAACAAAAATGATTTCGTCTTTCAAAATCGTGCTAGCTGTTCCCATTAGGCCTGTCATTTTGTACAATGAGAAGTAAGTCCATGTACGATAACAATATTTTACTCTACGTTTCGTTAAAAACAGATTTTGTAGAGTATTACGAACGGACATCTTATATAGAAGTAAGGATGATCAGATTGAATATACTAACAGTGGATCATATTAAAAAAAGTTTTGGAGAAAAAATCTTATTTGACTCCATTTCCTTTCATATTGCTGAGAACCAGCGAATTGGTTTGATTGGTGTAAATGGTACAGGTAAGTCTACCTTGCTTAAAATTCTTGCGGGTATTGAGGAAGCTGATCAGGGGGAAATCCTTCATTCCAATCATTTTCGAGTAGAATATTTGCCACAGAATCCAGAATTTGATGGAGGTTCAACTGTCCTAGAGCAAGTATTTTATGGAGATACCCCTCTCATGCAGGCATTACGAGAATACGAGGTTTCTTTGGAAGAACTACAGCAAGATCAGGAGAACGAGCGCAAGCTACAGCGGTTATTACGTGCCCAGCAACAAATGGACGCAACTAATGCTTGGGATGCAAATACCAAAGCAAAAACGATACTCACCAAGTTAGGAATTACCCAGTTTGTGCAGAAAGTAGAGAAGCTTTCTGGTGGACAACGTAAACGGGTAGCGATGGCCCGTGCGCTAATTCAACCTGCCGATTTACTAATTTTAGATGAGCCAACCAACCATATTGATAATGAAACGGTAGAATGGTTAGAAGAGTACCTCTCTTCCTTTAAGGGTGCATTATTACTAGTAACCCATGATCGTTATTTCCTTGATCGAGTAACAAATCGAATTTTTGAATTGGATAATGGTAAGCTGTATAGCTATGAAGGTAACTATGCATCATTTCTAGAAAAGAAGGCAGAACGAGAAGAAAATGAAATGGCTCAAGAAAGCAAGCGACAAAATCTGTTGCGTAGAGAACTGGCATGGCTGAGAAGAGGAGCTAAAGCACGAACCACTAAACAAAAAGCACGGGTACAGCGAGCAGAAGAGCTACGTGACAAGAAAGTAGAGGGTCCACAGGCCAAGCTTGATATTGCTTTGGGGGCAAGTCGTCTTGGTAAGAAGGTAATTGAAGCAGAGAAGGTCTCTAAAGCATTTGGTGAACGTACACTCCTTACCGATTTTAGCTATATTGTAGTACCTGGAGATCGAATTGGGATTATTGGACCTAATGGTAGTGGAAAATCAACGCTGTTAAACATGCTTGCAGGTCGCCTACAACCTGATAGTGGGACTATCGAAACAGGAGAAACGGTTAAGCTTGCGTTCTACACACAAGAAAATGTAGAAATGGATGAAAACGTACGAGTCATTGAATACATTAAAGAAGTGGCTGAACAAATCAAAACAGCTGATGGATTCACCTTGTCCGCTTCGCAGATGCTGGAACGATTTTTATTCACCCCCAATCAGCAATGGACGTACATTTCTAAGCTATCTGGTGGGGAGCGTCGCCGTCTGTATTTGCTACGGACGTTAATGGGCGAGCCAAATGTTTTGTTCCTTGATGAGCCTACGAATGATCTGGATATACAAACGCTTAGTATTTTAGAAGACTATCTAGATAACTTCTCAGGGGCTGTTATTACTGTCTCACATGATCGTTATTTCTTAGATCGAACGGTTGAGCATCTGTTTGCTTTTGAGGGGCAAGGAACAATTCGTCATTATATGGGAAATTATTCTGAGTACCTAGACGAGAGTAAGCAAGAGAAAGCATTAGCTGAAAAAGCGGCTAAAGGAAGAGCGGAGGAACAAAGATCAGATCAATCATCCACTCAGGCCACTAGAGGTGGAAATCGAACCAAAAAATTATCCTATAAAGACCAACGAGATTGGGATGAAATAGAAGATCGCATTGCTGAATTGGAGGAAAAGCTCTCAGAGATAAAAAATCAGGTTGCAAATGCTGGTAGTAATGTGGAGCGAGCACAGGAGCTGTTCGCGCAGGAGCAAGAGATAGCCAGTCAATTGGAGCAAGCCATGGAACGCTGGACGGAGCTATCTCTCATGGTGGAAGAATTAGAGGAAGCAAATAAACGAGAGTAACAAAATATGGAAGGTCTAACATCATTCAAGTAATTGTTAGATCATTGGAGGGAAGGTTGAAAAGACCTTCCTTCTTTTTTTTGAACAATCATAAACTGATTCATTCCTATGTAAAACGTGTAAAATTATGCAACAAGTGCATCATATAATTTTTCACATTCAATGAAGAATGGGATTACCAGAACCATCATAATATATTTTCAATGGTATTCAGGCAAAAGTCCTAAGACAAGAATGGGTGAAATTACCTGACAATAAACGGTGGACTCACCTAGCAATTTACAGTATATTCAAAAGGAAATCACGCACGTTTATGGTAGTACACCCATCATTTTCTGTGCGTGTAGTCGGAATAAAAGAATTACATGATGATTTGATTAAAAACCTGTGGAAGAGAGGGAATTAACATGAAAAAGCAGAGTAGAATACAACTGTTAGTAGCGGGTACCATGATATTGTCTTCAGTGATAGTACCTCAGGCAATTCTGGCGAAGCCTGTAGCAGTGAAGCCAGTTCAAACTAAGACAGCATTTACGCAAGGAACTGGTTACCAAGCTGGGACCTATGATTATCAAGCAGCACAACCTTCTACATATAATTGGACCCGCCAATCACGTTATAATGTTGCTCCTAACCCAGTAGAGAAATGGTCAATTACTTCGGGAAAATCTATTAAATCCTCACCTGTGGTTACAGACAATGGAACAGTCTATGTAGCCTCTAATGGAGGAGAACTTTATGCCTATCAAAACGGGCGTGTTAACTGGAAAGCTCTGCTAAAAGGTGATTTGTCTAGTAGTGTAATCGGAAAGGATGGAACGATTTATACGGGGTCGTCTGAACATTCCTTGTTTGCTGTTTACCCAAGTGGAGTGAAAAAATGGGAGAAACGTACAGTTGGTGAAGTAACTACGTCACCTGCACTTGGTTCAGATGGAACGATCTATGTAGGAACTGGCGATGGTAAATTACAAGCTTTTAACGAGAATGGATCCGAAAAATGGACATTTAGTGCAAAATCACCTGTAACTACAGCTCCCATCATTTCAAAGGATCAAGTGGTCTATCTGGGGACTTCTGACGGTAAATTGTATGCTGTCCATGCTGCATCAGGAAAAATGAAATGGACGTTGAAATTAAATGCTCCTATGAAGCAATCTCCAGTAATCGGAAACGATGGTACTCTGTATTTGGGTACAGAGGATGGAATGATATATGCGATTGCATCCAATGGGAAAGAAAAATGGTCTACTTCTGTTGGAAAGAAAATAACCTCGTCACCTGCGATTGATTCTAACGGAACACTTTATGTTGGAACAGATAGCGGTATGTTTATTGCATTAGATTCTAAAAACGGTAAATTAAAATGGTCCTTTAACGGCGGTCATCAGATCGATTCAGCACCAATCATTGACGCCAATGGGGTTATTTATATGGTAACAGGAAACGGCATGTTGCGTGCACTTGATCAAAAAGGAAACCGAATTTGGGAATACAACATGAAAGACAATACAGTCTCAGCACCTGCTATTGGTGCGGATGGTACTATTTATCTTGTGTCTCAAAATGGACGTGTAACAGCAGTTGGCAAGTAAGCAGATATAAAAATAGGTAAAGGAAAGCTAACACATATAAATGAATGGGAAGGGAATCGCTTCTGTATGATAAGTGATTCCCTTTTTTGTTGACTAAAATTTCGATAATGAATAGTCTTTTCTGAATACCTGTAAAAATCAGGCGCGAGTTATGCTATAGATATCTTCTGAGAGTATGTGACTCGATATGGAGTAGATAGAAGGAAAGGATTGATCGTGTGTCAATGTCATTTTCAGTACAATCCATCGGTGTGGTTCAATCCCCAGTGTTAGAAGGAAAGGATGAGGAATGGGGAGAAGTCGTATCAGAGATACTTATCTATCCTCCTTTTCAAGAGGGCTTACTTGGCCTGGAGAGCTTTTCTCACGTAATGATTTTGTTTTACATGCATAAATCATCATTTCAAACTAAGAAGCATCTTATTAGGAGGCCCCAGGGTAGAGAAGATATGCCAGTGACCGGCATCTTCGCACAACGGGCTAAACATCGACCTACCCCTATTGGCACCACGGCTGTTGCAATTATGGATATCCACAAAGATCGTTTGATTGTAAAAGGATTAGATGCCATACACGGGACACCTGTACTTGATATGAAACCATATTTCCCAGCTTTTGATCATGTTTCAGATGTACAAGTGCCTGATTGGGTAGGCTACTTAATGAAACATTATTTTTGAATAGGTTCATTTTAGATAAAGCGGTCCATTATGGGGCGCTTTTTCTGTTAAAAAAACAGTAAGAACGGAGAAATTGAAATCAGATCAGTTTTTGTCTTTGTTTTGTAATATTACTTTAGTATGATAAGAAAAATTAATTGAAATGAGTACAGGTAACATAAACTAAAAAGGAATAAGATATGTAAAAGTAAGGAGCCTCTTAACGGGAAAGAAGATTGATTTGACCGAAAAGCTTGCATAATGAACATCTTCATAAAAACAGTGGAAAGGCAACGGGGTGAATGATGAAATCCTTATGTACATTTCTTGCAGAGATCCATCGTGTCTCGGAGAGTGAAATTCTGTTTGATTTGTTCCATGATCGTCTTCCTTCCATACATCCAATGCTACTTAAACGGTTACTTGTTTTACCACGTGTATATTTTGACTTCCTTATTGAAAAAGGGGTTTTGCAGGTAAGGGGAGTGGATACTTATCAACCTACCTATCGTAACAGTGTCGCAGTTGGAATGAACATGAAGTCGTTAGGGAGCACGGTTCTATTTGATATGTGTTTTTCTAAAGAAACCTATCAGCTATGGCAAAAGATGGATGCAGTCATTGAAGATATATCATTACCAGCCGATCTATTTGAAGATTATGTTTATCGATTAGGAGCGCTGAGTCGTTTTCGCCATTTAGGCAGATTGGATGACCCTATAATAGCTACTAAGCTGGGTGAAAACGATATGATTGAATTTAAGCAGGACTTCTTAAATTCAAAGCAAGCGATCATCAAAGCGATTGTCGCCTTTGCCAATAGTAATAATGGTAATATATTTTTAGGCATTAGCGATGATTCAAAGATTGTGGGCGTGAACGATGAGCTAGCTCATTATGGTGATCCTGATAAATACTTACTTGCTATCACGCAGTATATTCAAATTAAGACTACGCCGATTTTACACCCTTTTCCCAAAATCTCCTTACGGGAGGTAGAGGGAAAATTTGTAGTTAGTATATTCGTAGAGGTTGGTAATGAATTGATGTGCGGACTAGATAAAAATAATGAAAAATATGTCTCGATTCGAACAAACAATCGCTCCTTCATTGTCAAAGATCCTCATCAAATCGGCGAAATTTATGTAAAACGTAAATTAGGCAGCGATATTAGCCGTCGCCTAGGACTGCTGTAGATATACAGCAAAGAAACAGATCAGGAGGGGACATGCGTGAAAAAAAGCTGGCATGTTTGCTTGATGTCCGTTATATGGACTTGTTTCGTCGTTGTTGGTTGCTCCACGCAATCAAGCGGTTATGGATCAGAGGAGAAAGTAGACCTTTCACAGGTTTTTCAGGCACTGGTAGGTGTCTCTGTCCTCACTACAACCGGACAAGAAATACCATTATCTATGGAAGAGTTTGAGAAAAATTTTACAGGTCGTCGCCTGTCATTGATGATGTCAAAGGACAGGCTGGAGGATCAGGAGATTAAATTTAGACTAATTGCCTATAGACAAAAAGAAGCTCCACTGGTTATGGAGGTTGGAGAGCATGGTTTCACCTATGCAAACAATACATATCGAGGTGAAAATGCAAGTGTGTTCTATCAAACCGCTCGAAAGCAACTTGGGCTAGCTATTATAGGTGTTCAAGAACTGGATGGGTTAGAATTCAAAGCTCTAGACTTACCCCAGACAAATACCCTGACAGTGCGAGGGGCAGTAGCCCAAGATGCTATTAAATTGTTATCAGAGAGCAAAATGGTAGACCGACCTGTTCAGGCGTACCCACTTTATCCTTCCTATCAGGTGAGCTATCCTCAGAGACAGAATGAACTTCATTATGAACTACTCCAACCAACATTACTTCGTTGTGTGGTAGGAAGAGAAACGATTTATTATCAAACAAATTCCTCCTTGTATCAACTGGTAACCAAGTTGTTGCCAGAGAGTCCTAAAAAGACGGTATGGGAGGAATTATATGAAGCAACACGATTGGAAGCGAAGAATTACCAACAACAAGACAATAGGAGAGAAGCTCACCTTAACAAACAGAACCTTATGCAACAGGGTAGAATACATCAAGTGATTCGTGTACTTACACGTACACAACATTCCACCTCTACCATTGTACATCAAGAAAATTCGACAACATCATTGAATCTGATCTTCTATATCAATAAACAACAGTATCAAATGAAGATAGAGGGAGATTATGTTTTCTATCGAGGTAAGCAATACTATTGGCCTAATTTACAAACGAATCTTGAATCTATTCTATTTACGATGGAAGACTAAATAATTTACTTAGTTCATAAATGATAACGTACCATTAAGTGAGTGACTTTTTTCATATCTTATCGTAAAATAAATACGTCATAACATTGACACTTTTTGCCCGACCAGAGCCTATTAGGGCTGGTTTTTGCTTGGTCTAGCAAGAAATTATACTTTTGCTCACCATTATTGATTCAAACTGCCATAGGAGGTTGCAGAATGAACATTCATGAGTATCAAGGAAAACAGATACTAAAACAATACGGAGTAAAGGTACCGGAAGGTCGAGTAGCTTTTTCTGTAGATGAAGCAGTGAAAGCAGCAGAAGAGCTTGGCACCCAGGTCGTAGTGGTAAAAGCACAAATTCATGCTGGTGGTCGTGGAAAAGCTGGTGGTGTTAAAGTCGCTAAGAATCTGGATGAAGTCCGTACATATGCGAACGAAATTCTTGGTAAGGTGCTTGTAACCCATCAAACAGGTCCAGAAGGCAAAGAAGTTAAGCGCTTACTAATTGAGCAAGGCTGTGACATTAAGAAAGAATATTACGTAGGGGTAGTAGTTGATCGTGCCACCAATCGTGTTGTCATGATGGCATCAGAAGAAGGCGGTACAGAGATTGAAGAAGTAGCAGCTCATACACCTGAGAAGATTTTTAAAGAAGTAGTTGATCCTGTTACGGGTTTACTACCATTCCAAGCTCGTCGTTTGGCTTTTGCGATTAATATTCCAGCTGAGTTAGTAAATAAAGCAGCTAGTTTCATGATGAGCTTATATCAAGCGTTCGTTGAAAAGGATTGTTCCATCGCTGAGATTAACCCGCTAGTTGTTACAGGTGACGGCGAAGTCATGGCTTTGGATGCAAAATTAAACTTTGATAGTAATGCCCTCTATCGTCATTCTGATGTATTGGAATTACGTGATTTAGAAGAAGAAGACGAAAAAGAGATTCAGGCCTCTAAATATGATCTATCCTATATCGCCCTAGATGGTAACATCGGTTGTATGGTGAATGGGGCTGGTTTGGCAATGGCAACTATGGATATTATTAAATTCTATGGTGGAGATCCGGCCAACTTCCTAGATGTTGGGGGCGGTGCGACAGAAGAGAAAGTAACGGAAGCTTTCAAAATCATTCTGTCAGACCCTAAGGTGAAAGGTATTTTCATCAATATCTTTGGTGGTATTATGAAATGTGACATTATCGCGAGCGGTGTAGTAGCAGCAGCGAAACAAGTAAGTTTGGACAAGCCTCTAGTCGTTCGTCTGGAAGGTACAAACGTTGATCTTGGTAAACAAATCCTGAAAGATTCAGGGTTAGATATCGTTGCAGCTGATTCCATGGCTGATGGGGCCGAGAAAATCGTTGCTCTCGTAAAGTAGGATATTGTCCGTTACAGAAGCAAGAAGACGATAAAAAGGTGGGAAACATACGCGATGAGTATTTTAATTAATAAAAATACTAAAGTGATTACACAGGGGATTACAGGCTCTACAGCTTTGTTCCATACTCGCGGTGCTGTTGAATACGGAACACAAATGGTAGGTGGCGTACGCGCTGGAAAAGGTGGACAAGAAGTAGATGGGATTCCTATTTTTGATACCGTTGTGGAAGCTGTAGAAAAAACAGGTGCCACTGTATCTGTGATCTACGTACCGCCAGCAGGTGCAGCAGATGCCATTATGGAAGCTGTAGATGCCGAGCTTGATTTGGTTATTTGCATCACTGAAGGAATTCCTGTTCTTGATATGGTTAAAGTGAAACGGTACATGGAAGGCAAGAAGACTCGTTTAATCGGTCCGAACTGCCCAGGGGTAATCACTCCAGGTGAGTGTAAAATCGGGATTATGCCAGGTTACATCCATACACCAGGTAAAGTGGGAATTGTATCCCGCTCTGGTACTTTGACATATGAAGCAGTGCATCAAACAACAACCCGTGGTATGGGTCAATCAACAGCAGTTGGTATTGGTGGCGATCCAGTCAACGGCACCAACTTTATCGATGTATTAACATTATTTAATGAAGATCCTGATACAGAAGCGGTTATTATGATTGGTGAAATCGGGGGTACAGCAGAAGAGGAAGCGGCTGAATGGATTGCAGCTAACATGAAAAAGCCGGTAGTTGGATTCATCGGTGGTCAAACAGCTCCTCCAGGCAAACGCATGGGTCACGCAGGAGCGATTATCTCAGGAGGCAAAGGAACTGCTGCTGAGAAAATTGCTAAATTAGAAGAATGTGGCGTACGTGTTGCTAAAACCCCTGCTGTTATTGGAGAAACATTAGTAGAATTCCTTACAGAAAAAGGAATGCTAGACAAAGTAATGAGCAAATAATTACTTCCAAAAAGTCAACAAGCTGAACTACTCCAAAAACAAGATTTGGAGCAATGTTTGGGTTTGCTTGGCTTTTTGTTTTTTTTATTTTTGTGCTATCCCTCTTACTCTTTTTATAATGAAGAAAAAGAAAGAGTGAAGATAGATGAGGGAGCTAGAGGACCGTGATTGGATATATACATTGAGTAGACATCGTGGCGTAGGTAGAAAAACACTATGGGCTATATATGAAGAAAAGAGAAGCTTTGAGCCCCCATATAACCTAGACTGGCTAGGAAGAAGAGAAGGAGATAGGGGCTTTCTTACTGGTATTACTGCAAAACAGGTATATGAGGAAAAGGTAGAGAGGAAACGAAAGGGAATCCAATTCATCACGTATTGGGATCAAGAGTACCCAGATCATTTACGGGAGATACCTGATCCACCTATTCTTTTATATTATCGTGGAAATTTGGACTTACTACGTAAAATCTCGATCGGTGTTGTGGGCACAAGAAATCCTTCAGCTTATGGTCGAGATGTTTGTAAGATGCTGGTAAGTAGTCTAGCTAAATCCGGCATGGTCATTGTGTCAGGTGTTGCTAAAGGGATTGACACCATTGCTCATCAGACGGCCCTCCAACATCAGGCAGAAACAATTGGTGTTCTTGGAAATGGACTGGATCAGATTTATCCTGCTCAAAATAGGTTATTATATGCTCAAATGGCACAACATGGCCTGGTTATATCTGAATATTCAGATGGAACTGCTCCAAGAACTGGTTTTTTTCCTGAACGCAATCGGATTATTAGTGGACTTTGTTGGGGGACAATAGTTGTGGAGGCAGCAGCGAAAAGCGGATCACTTATTACTGCGCGTTGTGCCTTGGAACAAAATAGAGAGGTATTTGCTGTTCCTGGTTCCATTTTTGCTAAAGGGAGTGAAGGGACTCATTATTTGATAAAAGAAGGAGCGAAACTAATAGGTTCATTAGAAGACATCATAGAAGAATTACCCTATCATTTACAAGCTACATTCCAAAAGAAACCTTTAGATACGGAGGCAATGCATTTGTCAGCAGGTGAGAAAGCCATATTATCTAGTATGAAAGAAAATAGTCTTCATATAGATGAAATAAAGCTCAGAATATCAAAGGATTTTCAGAAAGACTTTCATATTTTTTTACTTTTATTGGTAGGAAAAGGTTTGATCGAAGAGGAAGCTGGACAATTTTATAGAAGAAGAGAAGTATAGAAGGAAAATATTAGAAGTTTGACAAATGGATATCTCGTATTGAATAATAGGGGAGATTCATTTTGTAAGGGGGAAAAAATAGAATGGCTGATACTCTCGTTATCGTCGAGTCCCCGGCGAAAGCAAAGACGATAGGTAAATATCTGGGCAGCAAATATGTCGTGAAAGCGTCAATGGGCCATGTACGCGACCTTCCTAAAAGTCAAATGGGGGTTGATGTTGGTAACCATTTTGAACCCAAATACATAACCATTCGTGGTAAAGGTGACATTTTAAAAGGATTGAAAGATGCAGCTAAGAAAGCGACTAAAGTATATCTCGCAGCTGACCCGGATCGCGAAGGGGAAGCTATTGCTTGGCATTTAGCCACATATCTTGGTCTTGATATATCAAAGCCTCTACGTGTAGTGTTTAACGAAATCACGAAAGAAGCTATCAAAGATGCTTTTAAGCATCCAAGACACATTAATATGGATTTGGTTCACGCTCAACAAGCTCGCAGAATTTTGGACCGTCTCGTGGGCTATAATATTAGTCCTATCTTATGGAAGAAGGTACGCAAGGGCTTGAGTGCAGGTCGTGTTCAATCTGTAACAGTGAAAATGATAAATGACCGAGAAAAAGAGATTCAGCAGTTTATTCCTGAAGAGTATTGGACGATTACTTCTACATTAGAATCCAACAAAAAACCATTTGAAGCTCGTTTTTATGGATATGCTAATGAGAAAGTAGAACTCTCTTCAGAAGAGAATGTGCAAGAGATTTTGAGAAAAATCAAGAAAGACGAATACAGAGTCGTAAAGGTGCAAAAGAAGGAACGCAAGCGTCATCCAGCACCTGCTTTTATCACAAGTTCCTTGCAACAGGAAGCGGCTCGCAAGCTTAATTTCCGTACCGCTAAGACAATGATGATTGCTCAACAATTATACGAGGGTATTGATTTAGGTAAAGAAGGTACTGTCGGTTTAATTACGTATATGCGTACAGATTCAACACGCGTATCACAGACCGCTCAAGACGAAGCGAAAGAATTCATTACGAACCAGTATGGGCAAGAGTTTTCTCTAAAAGAAGCTCGTCAAGCACCTAAAAAAGAGAATGCTCAGGATGCACATGAAGCAGTCCGCCCTACGTCTGTCTTACGCACGCCTGATGACATGAAGGAACACTTAAGTCGAGATCAACTTCGATTGTATCGCTTGATATGGGAGCGCTTTTTGGCAAGTCAAATGGCCTCAGCCGTTCTTGATACAATGAGCGTAGATATAGAAAACAATGGTGTAATGTTTCGTGCCAGCGGTTCTAAAGTACAATTTGCAGGCTTTATGAAAGTGTACGTTGAGGGAAATGATGACGGCTCCAATGAAGATGATAAGCTGTTACCTCCGATTGAAGAAGGGCAGATTCTATCTGAACAAGCAATCGAACCAAAACAGCACTTCACACAACCACCACCACGTTATACGGAAGCAAGATTGGTCAAGACGTTGGAGGAAAATGGAATAGGTCGTCCCTCCACATATGCTCCTACCTTGGAAACGATTCAAAAGCGTGGGTATGTTGCTTTAGAAGAGAAGAGGTTTATACCTACTGAACTTGGTCAGATAGTCATCTCTATGATTGAAGAGTTTTTCCCGGAGATTTTAGATGTAGAATTTACATCTGGAATGGAGGGAGGGCTCGATAAGGTTGAGGAAGGGATTGCAGACTGGGTAAAGGTTCTCGATTCGTTCTATCAAGGCTTCGCTGAACGGGTTAAAGTTGCAGAAGAAGAAATGAAGGAAGTGGAACTAAAAGATGAAGTTTCAGATGAGATTTGTGAACTATGCGGAAAGCATTTGGTTTACAAATTAGGTCGCTTCGGAAAGTTCCTGGCTTGTTCTGGATTTCCAGACTGTAGAAATACAAAACCAATTGTCAAACATATTGATGTTAAATGCCCAAGCTGTAAAAGTGGTGAAGTAGTAGAGCGGAAAAGCAAAAAGAACCGCATTTTCTATGGATGTACCAACTATCCGGAATGTGAATTTTTATCCTGGGATAAACCAATTTCCAGACCTTGTCCGAAGTGTGGCGAGATGCTTGTTGAAAAGAAACGAAAAAAACAAGGCGTAAATATTGTCTGTACAAAATGTGATTACGAAGAAGAAGGGGATTCATAGAACTTTTTGTTCTATTCCCCTTATCAATTAAATAGTAGGTATAGAGAGGATTTTTCACCATGACACAACCTTTTGTAACTGTGGTTGGAGCAGGTCTTGCTGGTAGTGAAGCTGCTTGGCAAATCGCTCAGGCTGGTGTTGCTGTGAAGTTGTACGAAATGAGACCAGTGAAGCAAACCCCTGCGCACCACACAGATAAATTTGCTGAATTGGTTTGCAGTAATTCACTACGAGCTAATTCATTAACCAATGCTGTTGGGGTTTTAAAAGAAGAAATGCGTCAATTTGATTCTGTAATCATGAAGGCAGCAGATCGATGCCAGGTTCCTGCTGGTGGAGCTTTGGCTGTTGACCGTCATGAGTTTGCAGAGTATGTTACGGAAGCCGTACGCAACCATCCGTTAATTGAGGTAGTGAACGAAGAAATTACGGAAATCCCTGAAGGCATTGTGATCATTGCATCTGGTCCGCTTACTTCACCAGCACTTTCTGAGAAATTAAAGGAGCTTACGGGAGAAGAGTATCTGTATTTCTATGATGCTGCGGCACCTATTATCGAGAAGGATTCAATTGACATGGAGAAAGTGTTTGTTGCCTCTCGATATGATAAAGGGGAAGCAGCATACTTGAATTGTCCAATGAACGAAGAGGAATTTAATCGTTTCTATGATGCATTAATTTCTGCGGAAACCGTTCCTCTGAAGGAATTTGAAAAGGAAGTCTTTTTCGAAGGGTGCATGCCGATTGAGGTCATGGCTTCTCGTGGGCGTCAAACAATGCTATTTGGTCCATTGAAACCAGTAGGGCTAATTGACCCACGCACCGGAGAACAGCCGCATGCTGTTATTCAGCTTAGACAAGACAATAGTGCTGCAACTTTGTACAACATCGTAGGGTTTCAGACTCATTTAAAATGGCCAGAACAAAAGAGGGTTTTTCAATTGATTCCAGGACTGGAAAATTGTGAAATCATTCGTTACGGAGTTATGCATCGAAATACGTTTATCAACTCACCAAAACTATTGCGGCCAACTTATCAATATAAAGAGCGGGATAGTTTGTTTTTTGCGGGACAGATGACTGGTGTTGAGGGTTATGTTGAGTCTGCAGCTTCTGGGTTATTAGCGGGGATTAATGCGGCGCGTTTTGCTAAGGGAGAAGAGCAAATGGTTCTTCCGGTGGAGACTGTAATGGGCAGTATGGCACATTATATCACAACAACCAACGCCAAACATTTCCAACCAATGAATGCTAATTTTGGTCTTTTGCCAAGTTTAGGAATTAAAATTAGGAACAAAAAGGAAAAAAACGAAAAGATCGCTGAACGGGCGCTTGGCAGTATTCAGAATTTTACACATAAAAGACATAATTAAAGTTGTTTCATTGTTTAACGCTATGTTACTATATATGTGATTTGGGAGGAGTACATCTCAGATGGACAATTCATCAGAGTTTTCCGCATGGATCACATCTTACATCCATTACCTAAAGGTGGAAAAAAACGTCTCTCCTCATACGCTGAAGCAATACGTAGCAGATATCAATGAATTTGTCGTATTTATGAAACAGCAACAAATCAACGAATTTGCTGCTGTTTCTTATTTACATGGTCGGTCTTTTTTGGCTCATCTTGCGAGAAAAGGTCTTTCCCGTCGAAGTATTGCGAGAAAATTGTCTAGCTTGCGGAGCTTTTATCGCTTTTTAATGCGTGAAGAGCATCTGGATCAAAATCCGTTTCAGATGGTATCTACACCAAAAGTAGAGAAGAAGCTACCTACCTTTATGTATCCGCATGAAATAGAAACTCTATTAGGTGTAGTTGATACATCTACACCGCTTGGTCTTCGTGATTTCCTTATTATGGAACTTTTATACGCAAGTGGAATGCGCGTGTCTGAATTGGTTACAATGTCAATGAATGATGTTGACCTTCAGAATGGAATCGCTCTTGTTTTCGGTAAAGGTGCTAAGGAAAGGTATGTGCCAATTGGGAGTTTTGCTATTAAAGCCATGCAAAAGTACTTACAGGCAGGTCGTCCGAAGTTACTATCCAAGGCTGAAAAAGATAGCCCAATACTCTTGTTAAATTATAGGGGAACCCCTTTATCTGATCGTAGTGTGCGCCGAATGGTAGATAAGTATCTACAGCAAGCAGCCCTTCATCTAGGGATTTCACCGCACAGTTTCCGTCATTCTTTTGCCACTCATTTACTAAATGCAGGGGCAGATTTGCGGACGGTACAAGAGCTATTAGGACATGTGAATATCTCCACTACACAAGTATACACCCACATCACAAAAGAAAGATTACGGGAGGTATACGATACTGCACATCCGCGTGCAAATTTTCACAGGGGGTGAACGACTATGGAACAATTTCATGCTACAACCATTTTTGCCGTCCAGCATAAGGGTGAAGCGGCGATGGCAGGAGACGGTCAGGTTACGTTTGGCAATAGTATGGTAATGAAAAATACAGCCAAAAAAGTACGAAGACTATATCGGGAAGAAGTTATGGCAGGATTTGCTGGCTCTGTAGCTGATGCAATCACTTTGTTTGAGCTTTTTGAAGGCAAACTAGAAGAGTATCATGGGAATTTACAGAGAGCGGCGGTCGAGCTGGCAAAAGAGTGGCGTTCAGATAAAGTATTACGCCGTTTGGAAGCTATGATGATTGTGTGTAATCGCAAGCATCTTCTTTTAATCTCAGGTAATGGGGAAATTATTGAACCGGACGACGGCATTTTGGCCATCGGATCAGGCGGAAATTTTGCCCTTGCAGCGGGACGGGCTTTGAAGAAATTTGCACCAGAGCTTACAGCTAGGCAAATTGCTGAAGCCAGTCTTTTAACAGCCGCTGAAATTTGCGTCTTTACGAATACGAATTTAGTAATTGAAGACATGAAAATGGAAGGGTAGGGAGAGATGTCCTTGTTAATAAATTGGGAGCAATTGACCCCCCGCTTGATTGTAGAACATTTGGATAAATACATTGTAGGGCAGCAGCAGGCCAAACGTGCCATTGCTGTAGCGCTTCGCAATAGATATCGTCGCAGTCGCTTGCCGGAACAAATTCGGGATGAAGTGATTCCAAAAAATATTTTGATGATTGGACCCACTGGAGTCGGAAAAACGGAGATTGCACGCCGTATCGCAAAGCTAACCGGAGCTCCGTTTATAAAAGTAGAAGCTACGAAATATACAGAAGTCGGTTACGTAGGTCGCGATGTAGAATCGATGGTACGCGATTTAGTCGAATCGTCTATCCGGATTGTCAAAATGGAAAAGATGGAAAAAGTCAAGGAACAGGCGGAGAAAAATGCTGAAGAAGCGCTAGTTCAGCTTTTACTTCCTTCAAAGAAACAGCAAAACAACTTTAAGAATCCGTTTGAGATGTTATTTTCTAACCAGCAACAAACCGAAAAAAACGATCAGGAAGATCCAAACCTGGAGCAACAGCGTAAACAAGTGGCCTGGAAGCTGGCGGCAGGTCAGCTGGAGGACGAAGAGATCGAAATAGAGGTAGAAGATCAGTCGCCGTCCATGCTTGATATGTTGCAAATTCCTGGTGCAGAGCAGATGGGTAATCAGATGCAGGAAATGTTTGGAAGCTTGATACCTAAGCGAACCAAAAAACGCAAGCTGGCCATCCGAGAAGCACGTAAAATCTTGATTCAACAAGAAGCTCAAAAACTGGTAGATATGGATGAAGTGACTCAAGAATCAATATCTCGAGCAGAACAATTTGGGATTATCTTTATCGATGAGATTGATAAAATCGCCGGAAAAGATAGCCGTGGACCTGACGTGTCACGCGAGGGAGTCCAACGTGATATTTTACCGATCGTGGAAGGTTCTACGATTATGACCAAGTATGGACCAGTGAAAACAGATTATATGCTTTTCATGGCTGCTGGGGCGTTCCATGTAGCCAAACCATCTGATCTAATTCCGGAATTACAGGGGCGTTTCCCGATTCGAGTAGAGCTTTCAAGCTTGAAAGTTGAAGATTTTATAAGAATATTGACAGAACCTAAGAATGCTTTAATTACACAATATCAAGCCCTTTTGGAAACGGAAGGAATTAAAATTGTGTTTTCTGAAGATGCTATACATGAGATAGCACGATTGGCAACAGAGGTGAATCAAAGTACTGATAATATCGGAGCAAGAAGGCTACACACCTTATTAGAAAAATTGCTTGAGGATTTATCATTTGAAGCACCAAATATTAATCTGAGTGTGATCAATATTACCGCTCAATATGTACAAGAAAAGTTAAATAGTATTGTACAGAATCGCGACCTAAGTCAATACATTTTATAGAGAGAAAACATATATTGGCGATCTATTTGTGAGAAGATGTCAGGAGGAAATATACGATGGATTTACTAACAAAAACTAGAAGGATTAACCGTATGCTTCAAAAAACGGCTGGTAACGCGGTTAATTTTAATGAAATGTCTAGCGTACTAAGCGACGTTATTGAAGCGAATATTTTCGTTTTAAGTAGAAAAGGAAAATTGCTGGGATATGCAATTGCGCAAGAAATCGATAATGATCGTATTCGCAAAATGCTTGAAGATCGCCGTTTCCCAGAAGAATATAGCAATGGTCTATTAAAAGTAGAAGAAACATCTGCAAACCTAGATGTTAACAGTCCACATAGTGCCTTCCCAGTGGAAATGAAAGAAGTATTCCCTACAGGCTGGACTACAATTGTTCCGATTATGGGTGGCGGAGATCGTTTGGGTACATTGATCTTGGCACGTGTAAACAAAGAATTTGTCGAAGGTGACCTAATTCTAACTGAAGTGGGCGCTACTGTAGTAGGTATGGAGATTTTGCGTGAACGTGCAGAGGCAATCGAAGAAGAAGCGCGTAGTAAAGCTGTTGTACAAATGGCTATTGGTTCTTTGTCCTATAGTGAACTTGAAGCAGTTGAGCATATTTTCCAAGAACTAGATGGGAAAGAAGGCCTACTTGTTGCTTCAAAAATTGCTGACCGTGTAGGCATCACACGTTCTGTTATTGTTAACGCTTTGAGAAAATTAGAGAGTGCTGGTGTAATTGAATCTCGTTCTTTGGGTATGAAGGGTACATTTATTAAAGTTCTGAATGGCAAACTTCTTCCGGAATTAGAAAAGCTTAAAACGCCATAAACTGACATAAAACCCAGTTGTTATGCGCTTTATTGAAAAATGAAGAAGGGGGTCTATTGACCTTCTTCTCTTTTTTTTCATATTTATCACTTATTTATATAGTATTCACAATAAGTATTCACATTATTAATACATTTATGAAACGAATGTGACAAAATTGGTAAAAAGCACTGTTTTTATGGGCGTTTTCACCAATTGAGACTTTTGTAACATTTTTCCTAGTCCTAGTAAGATAGGGCTTTCTTAGTAGTTTTCTTCATGGTATTATAGGTGCGTGTTAGATGTCGAATTGCAAAGAAAATAGAAGAAAAATGTAAGCTTAGGCACAAAGGAGGGGAGAGAAACTTGATTCAATCTACGCAATTAAATGTACTAGAAAACTCATTGGACGCCGCTATGCTTAGACAAAAAGTGATTAACAACAATATTTCTAACATTGATACCCCTCATTTTCAAAGCAAGCACGTAGTGTTTGAAAGCTTGTTGAAGGAGGCATTGGAAGGAAATAATGGTCGAACCTTGGAAGCATATCGAACGAATCAGAGACACATTCCATTTGGCACAGGTTTAGGTAAAATCCCTCAGGCCCAGACTATGACGAACAACGAAACGTTAATTCAAAACAATGGAAACAATGTGGACGTTGATTTTGAAATGAGCCAACAGGCCAAAAACACCATCTGGTATAATGGCCTCGTTCAGTTAACAAATGGATACTTTACCAAAATGAAGAGTGTTGTTGAGGGAGGAAGATAGTAGATGAGTCTGTTTCGTGGAATTGATACAAGTGCCTCTGCCTTGACTGCCAATCGGCTAAGGCTGGATACGATTGCTTCTAATATCGCAAATGCCACTACGACGCGTGGGAAATTCGTAGATGGAGCGTGGCAACCGTACCGACGTAAGATGGTAGAATTATCACCAAGAACAGGAGAGTCTTTCGACAATCTTCTACAAGCGGCAGTCGGGAATGTAGAAGGCCGTCAGGAGTCGGGGGTACATGTTACCGGGATTAAGGAGGACAATAGTCAATTCCAGCGGGTCTATAATCCTGAGCATCCTGACGCAGACCTAGATGGCTATGTCCTGATGCCTAATGTAGATGTGACAAAAGAAATGATTGACATGATTTCTGCTTCTAGGTCTTATGAGGCAAACGTTACAGCTATGAATGCACTAAAGGGCATGATGCAAAAGGCACTAGAGATTAATGGTAAATAATAAAGGGGTTGGCTGACAGATGGAAATTAATAACATAGGTTCAGTCATAAATGCACAGCCGCTACAAGTAAAAAACACAGCTTCACCGGCTGAAGTAGCACGAAATTTCTCGGCCTATATGACCGATGCCCTGGATGAAGTGAATCGGGCTCAGTTAGTTTCAGAAGAAATGTCAATGAAATATGCAGCTGGAGAAGTGACTGATGTCCATCAGGTGATGGTAGCGGGTCAAAAAGCTTCTCTAATGTTACAAATGACGATGCAAGTACGTAACAAAGCGATCGAAGCATATCAGGAAATCATGCGCATGCAGGTGTAAGGTTCCAAACTGGTATGCAGCTCTGTAGAGGTGAACCATGAACGAACGTTTATTGTTATATAGAGACAAGGTAAAGACAATGTGGGACAAGCTCACGAAAAAACAAAAACTATTGATAGGTGCTTCAGCTCTTTTCCTACTTATCGCGCTTTCCCTTTATTTATACATAGCTTCTCGTCCTGTATATGTAAATTTATATGACAGATTGAGTGAGCAAGAAGTTGGTGCGATCAAACAAGAACTAGAAGCAAAAAACATCCCATATCGATTAACAGGTAATGGGACAGGCATTGAGGTGCCACAAACGATGGCACAAGATGTCATAGTTGATTTGGCAGCACAAGGAATTCCCAAAGATGCCGGCATCAGCTCAGAAATTTTTTCTAATAATATGTTTGGCATGACCGATCGCCAGTTTGAAGTGATGAAGAAAGATGCTCTTCAACAGGAGATTCGAAAAATCTTGGAAAAAGTAAAAGGGGTTCGCACGGCTCAAGTTATTCTAACCATGCCGGAAGAAACCACGTTTGTTACAGATAACACAGATAAAGCCACAGCATCAGTCATGGTAGAGGTAGACCCAAGTACTCAATTAAACGATGCACAAATCAAATCCTTATATCATATTGTTTCACGTTCAGTGAAAAATTTGCCTGTAGAAAACATAACGATTACCGATCAATATTCCAATACGTTGGAGTTAGCTAGTAAAGAAGAGGGCAGTTCCATGACTGCTTTCGAACAGCAAGAGCGGATACGTAACAAAGTAGAAAGAGAAATACAGAAAAATTTATTCAACATGCTGTCCACCATTATGGGACGAGATAAAGTTGTCGTACATACAATGGTACAAATGGATTTCTCAAAAGAAAACCGAGTCGAAAATTTGGTTTCACCTGTTGTAAATGATGAAGGTATTATAATTAGTTCTCAAAAATTATCAAAAGCATATACCGGACAAGGTACCCCTCCTATTGGTGGAGTAGCCGGTACAGGTGATAATCAGGTTGGTAGCTATCAATCTGCTACAGCTCAAGGTAGCAATAGTGAATATGAAGAGCTATCTGACACTGTCAATCGTGAAGTAAACCGTATAACTAAGAATGTAACCGCTAGTCCATATCAAATTGTCGATATTTCTATCAACGTTGGGGTTGAGCCTCCAAATGGGGGAACGTTGGATGACGCTACCAAAGAAAACATACAAAAAGTAATTGGTAATGTTGTTCGTGTAGCCGTCAGCAATAAGAATTTACCCGATGATGAAGTGAACAAGCGTATTTCTGTTTTTGCAAAACCGTTCTCCGGCAAGCTAGACGATAACAACAATGGCTTCTTTACTCCAACCATGATGTATGGAGTTGGGGCAGTTGCATTATTAGCCTTAGGAGCACTAGCATTCGTGCTTATTCGTCGACGCAAACAGCAAGAGCAAGAAGAGGTAGAGTTCGAAGAGGAATTTCCTTTTACTCCTTCGCTTGATATTCCAGATCTATCTTCGTTGGAAGATGATACAGATGAAGCGATGGTTCGTAAACAGCTGGAAAAATTGGCTCGAAGCAATCCAGACGAGTTCGTCGTTCTGCTTCGTACGTGGCTAGCAGAAGACTAAGGAGTGAGTATAGTGGCTCGTGTCGCAAAAGAGTTATCCGGAAGGCAAAAAGCTGCGATTTTGCTCATTTCGCTTGGTCCAGATGTCTCGGCACAGGTATTTAAGCATTTACGTGAAGATGAGATTGAACAACTTACACTGGAGATTGCCAGTGTACGTAAAGTGGATCATGAAGAAAAAGGCAAAATACTAGCAGAATTCCATCAGATTGCAGTTGCCAAAGAAGTAATAGCACAAGGTGGTATTACGTACGCAAAAGAAATTTTGGAAAAAGCATTAGGAGAGAGCAAGGCGCTAGATATCTTGAACCGTTTGACAGCCAATTTGCAAGTGCGCCCGTTTGACTTCGCTAGAAAAGCGGATCCTAGCCAAATCCTTAACTTTATTCAAAATGAACATTCACAAACCATTGCATTGGTACTAGCTTATTTAGAACCACAACAGTCATCTATGATCTTGTCATCACTGTCACAGGATCGTCAGGCAGATGTAGCTAAACGGATTGCCTTAATGGATAGCACATCTCCAGAGGTAATTGCTCAGGTAGAACAGGTATTGGAACAAAAACTTTCCGCAACTGTAACCCAGGATTACACACAAGCGGGTGGTATTGAATCCATTGTAAACATATTAAATGGTGTTGACCGTAGTACGGAACGAACCATACTTGATTCACTAGAGATTCAAGACCCAGAGCTTGCTGAAGAGATCAAAAAGCGGATGTTTGTATTCGAAGACATTGCTACACTCGACAATCGTTCCATTCAACGCGTTATTCGCGATGTGGACAACAACGATTTGCAACTTGCGCTTAAAGTGGCAAGTGAAGAAGTACGCGAAACGGTTTTCCGCAACATGTCCAAGCGGATGGCAGATACCTTCAAAGAAGAGATGGAATTTATGGGACCTGTGCGATTGCGTGATGTCGAAGAGGCACAATCCCGCATTGTTGCTACCATTCGCCGCTTAGAAGAAGCTGGAGAAATCATCATCGCCCGCGGTGGAGGAGATGATATCATTGTCTAGGATTTTTAAGGCAAATCGATATGTCCAGTCTGTGGATACCTATGTACTTGAAGTGACTCAGCAAATGAATGCCGCTATACAAGTACAGACGGATGAAGTAGAAGAAATGTTGCTGGAAAATAAAGTTATAGAACATCAGAAACTGCAAGAAGAAGCAAAGGCCATTATACGAGATGCGGAAGAGTTAGCTGAAAGTATTATGGCTGATGCTTCTACTCAAGCAGAGCAAATGCGCGAGCAAGCTCGGCAGGAAATAGCCGAGTGGTGGGAGCAACAGCAAAAAGAAGCAGAGGAAATGGCGCAGGAGACCAAAGAAATGGCTCGTGTAGAAGGTTACACTCTTGGACAGGAGCAAGGCTTGGAGAATGCACGCCTCGAACAAGAAGAAAATGTTCAAAAGGCTAAGGATGTTTTAACCCAAGCCTATCAGACCAAAGAGAGTATTATAGCGGAAGCCGAGCCATTCTTAGTTGAGCTAAGCTTGGAAATCTCTCGTAAAATCATTCATGATGAGCTGGTGCTAGCACCTGAAAAAGTCGTTGAGATTGTTCGACAGGCTTTAAAAAGCTCACGTTCGCATGGGGTTGTATCTATTTTGGTGAATCACAAATTGTATCCTTTTGTCGAAGAGCATCGCGAACAACTGCTTTCGTTAATCGATGGGCAAGCGGAACTAGGCATTTATCCAGATTATGCGGTAGAAGATGAAGGCTGCATTATCCGGACAGCCTACGGAAGTGTGGATGCCAAAATTGATACCCAACTAAAAGAAATAAAACAAATTCTGATGGACGTAGCGCGGGGAAGTGAATCCCAATGATTACATTAAATGCAGAAAAATATAAAGTTGCTATGCAAACAATCACTCCTCACCGCATAAATGGTAAGGTGACGCAGGTAGTGGGACTTACTGTAGAGTCCCAAGGACCTGAGGCTAAATTAGGCGAGATATGTATGATTGAATCGCCTCATCACAAAGAACCAATTATGGCTGAAGTGGTGGGGTTTCGAGATACGAAGGTTCTATTAATGCCACTTGGTGATTTATCGTATATCGGTCCTGGATGTGATGTAGTAGCTACAGGTAGACCTTTATCAGTGAAGGTAGGACCCGAAATTTTAGGAAGTATTCTTGATGGGCTTGGTCGTCCTTTGTCAAATGAATCACTTCCATATGGGCTAACGAACTATCCAACTGATAACACGCCTCCTAATCCATTGACAAGGCCGAGGATAGCAGAACCGCTAAGCCTAGGTGTACGAGCTATAGATGGCCTATTGTCCATGGGAAAAGGCCAGCGTGTAGGTATCTTTGCCGGCTCTGGTGTAGGGAAAAGTACTTTAATGAGCATGATCGCTCGCAATACGACTGCTGACATTAATGTTATTGCTCTTGTCGGAGAACGTGGACGTGAAGTGCGTGATTTTATCGAACGTGATTTGGGCGAAGAAGGATTAAAACGGTCTGTAGTTGTAGTTGCTACATCAGATCAACCAGCAATGATCCGTATTAAAGGTGCGATGATTGCTACTGCGATTGCTGAATATTTTAGAGATCGTGGACTTAACGTGATGTTAATGATGGATTCTGTGACGCGTTTTGCTATGGCCCAACGTGAGATTGGCCTCGCCATTGGTGAGCCACCAGCTACACGTGGATATACCCCGTCTGTGTTTGCTATGTTACCTAAGCTATTGGAACGTTCAGGTACTTCAGATAAAGGTAGTATTACCGCTTTGTATACCGTATTGGTAGACTCTGATGATATGAATGATCCGATAGCTGATGCTGTACGTGGGATATTAGATGGTCATATTGTTTTGGATCGCAAAATTGCTCAACGAGGACATTTTCCGGCGATTGATATTTTGCAAAGTGTAAGTCGGGTAATGAGTGAGATTTGCTCTCCTCAACATTTACAAGCAGCTCAGGAATTAAAACGACACATGGCTACATATAAAGAGGCAGAGGATTTAATTAATATTGGAGCGTACAAGATGGGGACGAATCGAGAAATTGATGCCGCCATTCGCCATAGAGAGACTATCCGAGCATTTACGGCGCAGGGGGTTAACGAACCATCCGATTTTAATACGACTCTACAAGCATTAACCGCTCATTTTGGGAGTGTGATGTAACGTGAAGCCTTTTCGCTTTCATATGCAAAAAGTACTTGATTTAAAGGAAAAAGAAACAGAACAAGCACAATGGGCATTTGGTCGATCGGTACAACAAAAGCAACAAGAAGAGCAAAAGCTATACCGACTTGTTGATAAGCGAAATGATATGTCCGATTCGCTTGTGGATATGCAACATGATGCATGCAGCGCATCAGATTTATTAGCCGTTACGAGATTTCAGCAGGTAGTAGACCGCCAGATTGCCACGCAAAAGCGTCGCATTATTGGTTGTGATAAAGAAATCGAACGATGCAAGGAAAAATTGCATTTCCATTTGCAAGAATCCAAGCTATGGTCAACCCTGCGTGATAAAGCTCAAACCAAGTATATAGAATGGCAAAACCAGGTAGAACAAAAAGAAATGGATGAGATCGGTACGAATCGATTCCGCCGACAATTGAAGCAGGGGTGAAAGGAGGCGTCTTCATGGAAGAGGAAATCCAGGAGGAACGCGAGTATAACAGGCTAGAGTGGCTCTTATACATCATTGTTATTCCTGCCTTATTTGCTAGTTTGTTAGCTGGAATCTTGGCAAGCCTCCTTGGCTACAATGTCGTGGGAAGCGTAAAAGATTGGCTAAATAGCGTTCCATATGTAGAAAAGCTAATACCAGACGATGCACCAACTAGTCAAACGGTAGAGGATAACAAAACAGAACCAGCAAAGGCTCAGGTAAATGAGGAAGCAACGAAAAGTAAACAGGCCGCTGAACAATTGCAAAAAGAAGTAAGTCAAAAAGATACCACGATTGCGGCTTTGCAAAAACAAATTGTTAATTTACAAAAAACAACTGAAGAAAACCGCATAAAAGAGGAAGAAAGACAAAAGCAGTTTCAGGATTTAGCTAAGATCTATAGTTCTATGTCGGCTAAAAATGCTGCTGCGATCGTAGGGAACCTTAGCAAGGAAGAAGCCGTTGTTGTTCTTTCAAAGATGAAAACGGACGAACAGGCTCAGCTGTTGGCGAAGATGGACCCGAAGAAGGCTGCGGATATTTCTATCCTACTTAAGGATAATCAAATTTCAAAAGATGATGACATCGCTGCACTACAACAGCGGGTCCAAATTTTAACGAAAGCCTTAAGTGAAACTAGAGAATCAAGCAAAATAGATGCAGAGAGATTAAATAAAAGCTTTGAGTCAATGAATACAGGAGATGCATCTAAAATTTTAATCTCATTGTATAAAATCAATACAGAACGCGCTTTAAGTGTACTGGGACAAGTATCTGACAATAAACGGGGCGAGTTATTAGGTGAAATTAGCAAGTCAAACCCCGAATTAGCAGCGCGCTTAACGAATGCGTTGCCTCGATGAAGTACAAATGTTCTTCATCGTTTACATAGCAACGAAATTATATAGGAGGTGATTAGATGAATATTGGAAACATGCAAACTGTAACGCCTATGGGAACTGGTACGACAGGAGCTACTCCTGCATTAAATGGAGGACAAGCTTCTGTAGCCGGCCAAGAACAAGGAGTTTTTTCTTTGCAATTAGGCCTAGCGGTTGGAGCCTTTACTAACATGGCTGAAGTGGAATTTCCTGGTCTTTCTGAAGAAGATGCAAGTGCATTAGGAGACCTTATGGCGATGCTTCAGCAGTTGCTAGGAACCAATCAACAGATGCTCTTGCCACAAGAACAGCAAATCAGCAATGGGGATGGACAAGCTGAAGAAGCTTCTGGAGGCAAGCTTCCAATCATCACACTTACAACGGCTGAGGGAAAACAAACCTTACTTCAAGCTTTGACAGCTCAAGGAATGTCTACGGAAGATGCTAACAAATTAACTGATTTGTTGCAGAAACTACCGACGATGACACCTGATCAGGCAAAAGGAGATTATCAAAAATTGCTTGAAACTGTGCAAAAAACGTTGGGACAAATGGGGATTTCTTTACAAAAGGATGGGGTTCTTGAAGAGCAACAATCCGTAATGGTTACTCCTCAATTGAAAAAGCAGTTGACTCCTACTACAGCTAATCGAGTAGAGGTTTCAAATCAAATTTCTACCCAAATGCAACCGGTTCGCGTTCATCATGCATTGAGCCAATATGGACAGGAAGCGGGCATTCAGGTGAAATCGTTCCAATCTACATTACAGGAAGCGATCGCACCAGTAGCTATGAATCCGGAGACAGCTGATGTCGACTCGACAACTCAACTCCAAGTGGAGAACATTTCAACTACTCCGGTACAAAAACAAGCAGGAACAGCATCAGAAATGAAAAGCTTCCCTGTTCGAGCAGAACAAATGCCACAACAGGTTACGGATATATTTGTCCGTCAGCTGAAAGTGGGTACACTCCAAGGGGTTACGGAAGCGAAACTAATCTTGTATCCACAGGAGCTTGGTAAAGTTGATGTGCGCATTAGCTCACACAATGGTGTGATAACCGCTCACTTTATTGCAGACTCCAAGCACGGTAAAGACATGCTGGATCAACAAATGGCTCAACTCAGAACCGCTTTTGCCCAACAGGGAATACAAGTGGATAAGTTGGAAGTAAGCCAACAAAATAATTCCACTCCATTCTCTTTTGATCAGGGCAAGGAGAATGGCGGTCAGCAGGCTCGTGAGCAATCTCAGGATCAAGGTGCACAGAACGAGCAAGCAGAGGCTTCCTTTGACAGTGTTCTCGAAGGTGAACGTGAAAGCAATACAAGGCTGGGAGCATCTCGCGTAGACCTGAACGCATAAAGGGTATAAGGATGGAGGGATAGCTTTGAACCATCACATACGTGTAGGAAGCACCTATTATCCTTCGCGGCTCTCCACTCCTAAGCAGACGGGGGCTTCGCAACCAACGACTAAGCCGTTTGATCAATGGCTTTCTGATTCCTTAACGACCCAGCAGAGCTCCTCTCCAAAAGCTCTCTCCTTTAGTCAACATGCTGTACAGCGGATGCGAGAGAGTGGAATCGAGTTGCAACCAGAAGATATGCAACGGCTGGAGAGTGGATTTCAAAAGGCGAGGGACAAAGGAGCACGAGAGTCCCTAATCTTAATGGATAATGTCGCCTATGTCGTAAGCATCTCTAATCACAAGGTAATTACGGCTATGGATGAAAGTCGAATGAAGGAAAATGTATTTACCAATATTGACAGTGCAGTCTTTGTATAAATAGGGCCGGCCCTCATGTAGGAAGCCCACGGATTGCCAAATGACTGAGGTAATCCAAACTTTAAAAAACAGGGAGGTTTATTAATGATTCGTTCGATGTATTCCGGTGTATCCGGCATGAAGGGTTTTCAAACAAAATTAGATGTAATTGGTAATAATATTGCCAACGTGAATACGGTTGGTTTTAAGAAAAGCCGTGTAATGTTCCAGGATATTTTGAGCCAAAAGGTTGGTAGTGAATCAGGAACTTCCGAAACAAGAGGAAGTGTTAACCCGATGCAAGTAGGGTTGGGAAGTAAAGTAGCTTCTATCGATGTGGTTCATTCTGTGGGGAGTCCTCAAACGACAGGGCTTTCATCTGATTTATCTATTGAAGGTGATGGATTTTTTGTAGTATCGGATGGCGAAGATACTAGATATTTAACACGTGCTGGTGAATTTGTACGTGATGTTGAAGGGGAGCTTGTTAATCCACAGGGACTTCGATTATTAGATGCTGATGGTGCACCTATTAAGATTGACAGAGAAACCTACGTTTCGTATTCAATTGGGGCGGATGGTAGAGTCATAGGAGTTACTAAAGACCAACAAGTTGAGGAAATTGCTACAATTGGGATAGCAGTTGTATCCAATCCAGGTGGATTGGAAAAGATAGGTGGTTCCCTGTATCAAACAACCGTAGCTTCAGGAAATACAGGAAATGAAATAACCAATCCAACCGAAGCGAATAGCAAAGTCATCTCCGGTCAACTTGAAATGTCTAACGTAGACCTTAGTGAAGAGTTCACTGAAATGATTGTTGCACAGCGTGGGTTCCAAGCAAATTCACGTATCATTACAACTTCCGATAGTGTTTTGGAAGAACTGGTGAACCTAAAACGATAGGTAACAAACAGTAATTAGAAATAATTATAAGCATCACAACGATAAGGTATGAGGAGGAATTTCTCCTCCTCTACCACCTTTGAAAGGAGTCGTTCGATGATTCGCTTGACCCGGTTTAACGGAAATACATTTTATTTAAACGCGGTTCATATTGAAGTAGTAGAAGCAACACCAGATACCATTATTACCTTAACCACTGGGAAGAAGTATCTGGTCAAAGAGACAGTCGAAGACATCATTCTTCAAATGAAGCAGTTTTATCAGGAATCGTATTTGGCAAAGACGCTTGAGCAACCAAGTGAATCTAGCTAATAACGGGAGGCCGCTATGTTTCAAAATAAATTAGTAAATATGGCACTTATTATTTTAATTGCTATCACTCTGTTAGGTGTGGCAGCATTCTTTATGTACATGTACACGTTTGCTCCATCGAAACCAGCTAATGGAGCTGAGGTAGTTAAGGCATTAAATGCAGATGAAATGAAGGAATACTCGGTAGATACCGAAGACATTACCACCAATCTTTTAACCAATAACTTTGTGGTGGTACGCTTTAGCATTACAGCAGATGGTAAAAATGGTAAAGCTGAACTAGAAAAAAGATTGCCGCAAGTAAAGCAGGTCATCATTAAAAGCTTGGCTGGATTGACTCCAGAAGATTTAAAAGGAACGGAAGGCATTAACAAGCTTGAGGCCAAAGTTCTAAATGATGTTAATACAATTATGCAAGATGGTAGAATCATTCTCGTTAGCACGACTAACCTAAAAAAGACATAAGAGATGGGAAAAAACGATGAGTGGGATGAAACAAAGCGCAAAAGGAGGTGACCGCCATGGCCGAGGTACTTTCACAAAGTGAGATAGACGCGTTATTAGCTGCTCTTTCCTCTGGAGAAATGGATGCTAATGAACTAAAAAAAGAAGACGCTGAGAAAAAAATCAAGGTATACGATTTTAAACGAGCGCTTCGCTTCTCTAAGGATCAGATCCGTGGACTGACGCGAATTCACGAGAATTATGCCAGACTCTTAACTACCTATTTTTCAGCGCAGCTTCGGACCTTCGTGCAAATTAATGTCGCCTCTGTTGACCAGTTGCCATACGACGAATTTATCCGATCTATACCGAAAATGACCATCCTAAATATCTTTGAGGCACCGCCTTTAGAAGGTAGAATGGTAATGGAAGTAAATCCAAATATCGCTTATGCGATGTTGGATCGATTATTGGGCGGTCAAGGAATGATCCCTGATAAAATGGGAGCATTGACCGAGATTGAAACGACCGTAATGGAACGCGTCTTCAGCAAGGCGCTAGATAGTTTTCACGAAGCTTGGAAGCAAATTATTGAATTAGATCCATATTTGGAAGTTCTGGAAATGAATCCGCAATTTATGCAGATTGTTTCACCTAATGAAATTGTTGCTGTTATTTCCTTTAGCACCAAGATTGGTGATACGACAGGCATGATTAATCTTTGCTTGCCGCACGTGGTATTAGAACCGATCATGCCAAAATTATCTGGGCAATACTGGTTCTCAACACAGCGACGACAACGAGATGAAGCAGAAAGACAGCTTTTAGAAGATCAAGTCAAAACTGCTAAATTGCCGATTTGTGCGGAACTAGGAACAAGCACCATCACCGTACGAGAATTTTTACAACTAACACAAGGTGATGTCATTCAATTGGACCAAACCATCGATAACAGATTACATATCAAAGTGGGCGATTGCCTAAAATTCTACGGGCAGCCAGGTACATTAAAAGGTAAGGTAGCTGTACAAATCGATGAAGTGATAGAGGAGGGGGAGGAAAACTATGAGTAGAGATATGTTGTCTCAAGAAGAGATTGATGCCTTGCTAAAAGCCAACGATAACCTCTCTGAGGAGCCAACGCAAGTGGAGAACAACATCCCTGATGTTGATGAATATCTCTCTCCCTTTGAGCAAGATGCTTTAGGCGAAATCGGTAATATTTCGTTTGGCAGTGCAGCAACCGCGTTATCTACTCTGTTAAGTCAAAAGGTAGATATTACGACACCAACAGTCTCCATCGTGAAGAGAAGTGAGTTAGTCGATGAATTTCCACGACCTCATGTTGCGGTGCATGTTGAATATACGGATGGATTTCAAGGTATCAACATGCTTGTTATTAAGGTAGCAGATGCCTCTGTCATTGCAGATTTAATGATGGGTGGCGATGGTCGAAATAGCGGGCTTGAGCTATCAGAAATGCATTTGAGTGCTGTGCAGGAAGCGATGAACCAAATGATGGGTTCTGCGGCAACCTCAATGTCGACCATTTTTAATCAATTAGTCAACATTTCTCCTCCTGGGATTGATATGATGGATTTACAGAATGGCCAAGGAGAAGAAGGATTGCCTAGTGGTGAGGAGCTTGTCAAAATCTCCTTCCAAATTAAGGTTGGAGATCAAGGAGAGCTAATTGATTCTAATATTATGCAGCTTTTACCAATTGATTTTGCCAAACAAATGATTAGTCGTTTGATGGGAAGTGAAGGACCGGAGATGGTTGAAACATCAGCAACAGCTTCTATCATGCATGAATCTTCTATGGATTTTGGAAAACCAGCTGCAACTCCGCAAGCAACACCTGTAGCAGCAACAGAAGCGCCAATGCCAGCATCAGCGCCTCAACCACCAGTAATGGAACAAGCACCTGGTATGCCGATGAGTGCGGCTCCGAGCGGTTATGAACAACAACCACCGCATCCGTATCCACCGCAACCAGCACCATATGGCTACCCACCAAATCAAGGGTATGCACCATATCCGTATCCATATCCGCCGTATCCACAACCATATGCGCAGTCTCCGCAACAGGCTGGGGGAGCGGTTAACTCACAGGTAGCGGCAGCAAATGTTCAACCAGCACAATTTACACCATTCCAGGGGAATAATGTTGCTCAACCAGATGAGCAGAACCTAGGATTGCTATTGGATATTCCGCTTCAGGTAACTGTTGAGTTGGGTCGTACAAAAAAACTAATTCGCGATATACTAGAGATGTCTGCTGGTTCTATTATTCAGTTGGACAAATTAGCGGGCGAGCCTGTTGATATATTAGTCAACAACAAGCTGATCGCAAAAGGTGAAGTCGTTGTCATTGACGAAAACTTCGGAGTGCGTGTAACCGATATTATTAGTCAATGGGATCGTGTACAGAAGTTACAATAAGCAGATTTCTTTAAGGAGGAACAGTAGGATGTCTAACAAAGTGTTAATCGTGGATGATGCAGCATTTATGAGAATGATGGTAAAGGAAATCTTGACGAAAAATGGTTTTACGGTAGTTGGGGAAGCGAGCGATGGTGCGCAAGCAGTTGAAAAGTATAAGGAATTAGGTCCTGATTTAGTAACCATGGATATTACAATGCCAGAAATGGATGGTATCACAGCTTTGAAGGAAATTCGCAAGATGGATCCTAATGCTCGTGTTATCATGTGTTCCGCAATGGGACAACAATCCATGGTTATCGACGCTATTCAGGCTGGTGCGAAAGACTTTATCGTAAAACCTTTCCAAGCGGATCGAGTAATCGAAGCCATCAAAAAGACGTTGAGCTAAACGATTATGAATGCAATGAACATTCGTAGTTTGTTCGTGGCAATGTTACTAGTTTTTGCTGTAGTAGCGCCTTCACCAACAGTTAGTTATGCGGAGGCGAAACAGACAGAAGGATCGGCTTTTGACTGGTTACAGCAGGATGCAAAACAGGGAAAACAAGGGACTGGGGGAGAGTTATCTACGGATTCTCCAGTTCCAAAAAGCCCTAGTATTCTTGGATATGTGGTCCAAATCGTCTTTTCATTGGCAGTCGTTGTCGGGCTAATCTATCTCTTATTCAAATGGTTAGGAAAGAGACAAGCTGGAGGTTTTCGAGAAAGTGGTCCATTTCGCACTGTAGGAGGCTATTCTCTTGGAACAGGTAAGTCCATTCAATTGGTGATGATTGGCGACTCGCTATATGTGTTAGGTGTAGGGGATAATATTCAGCTTATTCGCCAGATTCCACCCGGCGATGAGTTGGATGTTATTTTAGCCGATATCGAGAATAAAACAGCTCCTGACTGGTCATGGAATAAGCTTGGTCATTTGTTTCAAGCACAATCTAAGACTACATCCACGTACACTCAACAAACAGATGCCTCTTTTGATCAGCTACTGGACGAACAGTGGCGGGAAGTCTCCCATGCGGAGCAACAAAAGAATCAATGGGAACAGAACCGCCGCAAAGGGGATTAGTCATGAACAGATTTTTGCCACTTCTATTAATATGTGCAACGTTTCTTTGTTTGATGACCTATACACAAGTTGCTGAAGCAAGTACATCAGATGCAGCGGGGCTTTTGAACAAAATTCCACAGGTAGAGTTTAAAATCGGTGGGGGAGCAGATAGTCCCGAGAAAACGGCTTCTTCTATTCAATTGCTGTTAATGTTTACGGTTCTAGCCTTAGCGCCAAGCATCTTAATTTTAATGACTTGCTTTACGCGTATTGTAGTGGTGTTGTCGTTTGTACGTACCGCATTGGCTACTCAACAAATGCCACCTAACCAGGTGATTGTGGGCATGGCGTTGTTCCTAACTTTCTTCGTCATGGCACCTACATTTCAAACCATTAATGATACCGCAGTAAAACCGTTTATGGAGGGAAAAATCACGGAGCAACAAGCATTAGATAAAGCAGTTACTCCGTTAAAATCGTTTATGCTAAAGCAGACTAGACAAAAGGATTTAGCGTTATTTTTACAATACTCGAAATCTGAAAAACCAAAGTCAATTGAAGATGTATCTCTTGTAGCCTTGGTTCCTGCTTTTGCAATCAGCGAATTAAAAACAGCTTTTCAAATCGGTTTTATGTTGTTTATTCCATTTTTGGTTATCGATATGATTGTCGCTAGTATTTTGATGGGTATGGGGATGATGATGCTTCCACCTGTCATGATTTCACTACCGTTTAAAATCCTGTTGTTTATCATGGTGGACGGTTGGTATCTCGTTGTGAAATCACTCTTTTTAAGCTTCTAGGAGGCCTGATGAAACATGACATCAGATATGATCTTACAAATTGCGCAATCCTCGGTATATACCATATTGATCGTGCTTGCCCCTATTTTGGGAATTGCGTTGTTAGTCGGGCTAATGGTGAGTATTTTTCAGGCAACAACACAAATTCAAGAACAAACGTTGGCGTTCATTCCGAAGATCGTGGCTGTGTTTCTTTCCTTGCTTATTTTTGGGCCGTGGATGCTACGTATTGTCATTGAATTTACAGCAAATATCATGGGTAACCTGTACAGATTTGTGGGGTAGAATATGCAACTGATTGAAACGTTCTTGCCCATGTACCTGCTGGTATTTGTGCGAATTATATCCTTTGTGGTATCGGCTCCACTATTTACGCAACGCGGTATGCCTAACCAGTTTAAGATCGGCTTCGCTGCTGCTATGGCGTTCATCAGTTTTGCTTATGTACCCATTGTGGATAAAATTCCGCTTGATATCACTTTTGCTGCTTATGTAGTAAAAGAAACGATCGTGGGCTTGTTATTGGGGTTCTTGTTACAGCTCATGTTTTCGGCTGTACGGGTAGCGGGTGGACTCATGGATATGCAAATGGGTTTAGCTATGGCTAACGTTGTAGATCCTGCTACGGGTGCTTATGTACCAGTCACGGGTCGTTTGAAAGAAATCCTAGCTACCTTATATTTTTTGAGTATTAATGGACATCATTTGATGATTCAAGGCATTCTCAAAAGCTATCAGACAATCCCTATTAGCAAATTGGGAATCTCGTTTTCTTCGGAAGCATTTGGAGAGTTTATGCTAAAGGCTTTCTCGCAGATGTTTTTGAGTGCCTTCATGATGGCGATTCCGATAGTCATTGCTTTATTTCTGGTAGACCTCTCTCTTGGTATTATCGCCAAAACGGTGCCACAATTTAATATCTTTGTGGTCGGTTTACCTTTGAAACTGTTAATTAGCTTTTTAATGCTCATTTTCATAATGCCTGGATTCTTTTTAGTACTCAGTAATTATATTTCCAAGATGTTTCAGGCCATGGCGGAATTGATCGGGATTTTGGGAGGAGCATGATGAGTCATCCACGTTTTTTTGTGACAGTAGATCTGCAATTTTTTAACGGCGAAAAAACAGAAAAAGCAACTCCTCAAAAACGTCAGGATTCTCGTAAAAAAGGGCAGGTTGCTAAAAGTTCAGATTTGGCTCCCGCTTTTATGATCAGCTCCGTGTTTTTTCTGTTGATGATTGCTGGCTCTTGGATGTTGGGCATCTTTGAAGGCATTCTACGCGAATCGTTGGGCAGTTATGCGACCTGGGAAGTAAATGCTGAAAATCTTCAGGTGATTACCCTGCAGGTCGTCAAAGAGGCAGCCAAGATTCTGGGTATGGTGTTTGGCGTCTGCATGTTGGTCGCGTTAGTGGTCAACTATTTGCAAGTCGGGGTGCTTTTCTCTTTAGAACCAATTCAATTTAAACTAGAAAAACTAAATCCAATCGAAGGATTTAAGAAAATCTTTTCGATGCGGACCATTGTTGAATTGTTTAAATCTATTTTAAAGATCACAGCAGGAATGATTGTTGTTTACATGATCTTATGGGATATCAAGGATAAGATTCCACGACTTTCTTTTTCTACACTTGAAGCAGTGCTAGAGTTTACGGGCTGGCAGGTCGTCAAGTTGGGAATTTCAGTCGGTATGCTGTTGGTTATCTTAGCGTTCCTTGATTATCTATATCAACGCTTCGAATATGAAAAGAATCTGCGCATGTCCAAACAAGACATTAAGGATGAACATAAAAAAATGGAGGGTGACCCCCTCATTAAAAGTAAAATTAAAGAACGACAAAGACAGATGGCAATGCGCCGTATGATGCAGGAAATTCCAAACGCAGATGTCATTATCACCAACCCGACACACTTTGCGGTAGCGATTAAGTATGATTCTGCTGAAATGATGGCGCCGACGGTGATTGCTAAAGGTCAGGATTTTTTAGCTCTGAAAATCCGGGAAATTGCCAAGGAGCATCGCATAGTTACCATGGAAAACAAACCACTTGCCAGAGCATTATACGCACAAGTGGAGATTGGACAGACAATCCCAGAGGAACTGTTCAAAGCGGTAGCAGAGGTATTGGCCTATGTCTATAAACTTCAAGGTAAAGTGAAACGATGAAAGGAGGAGACGAGATGGGTGCAAAACAGTTGGGCATGATCATCTTCGTGTTAAGCATTGTCGTAATGATGGTAATCCCTTTACCATCCGGATTGTTAGATATGCTACTGATTGTTAATATATCGTTAGCCCTGGTTATCCTGCTCGTCTCGATGTATACCAAAGAGGCTCTGGAATTTTCCATCTTTCCTACATTATTGCTATTAACAACACTATTCCGGTTGGCTCTAAATGTTTCAACTACGCGTAACATTCTATCCACTGGACAGGGTGGTACAGTTATCGAAGCATTTGGAGATTTCGTAGTAGGTGGTAACGCTGTTATCGGTTTTGTTGTATTCCTAATCTTGATCATCATCCAGTTTATCGTTATCACAAAAGGTTCGGAACGTGTAGCAGAAGTAGCTGCTCGTTTTACATTAGATGCGATGCCAGGGAAGCAAATGAGTATTGACGCAGACCTAAATGCAGGAATGATTAGTGAACAAGATGCGAGACAGCGCCGTCGTAAAATTGAGCGAGAAGCGGACTTTTACGGCTCCATGGACGGGGCAAGTAAATTCGTAAAAGGGGACGCTATTGCAGGTATCGTTATCTTTATCGTCAATATTATTGGTGGTTTTATTATCGGGGTAGCTATACATAAATTAAGCTTTATGGAAGCTTTAAGTACCTTTACACTACTTTCGATTGGTGATGCCTTAGTAAGCCAGATTCCTGCGCTACTTATTTCGACAGCAACAGGTATTATTGTGACACGTGCTTCTTCAGAAGGTGGTTTGGGAGAGGATATTACAGAACAATTGTTTGCTCATCCTAAATTGCTGTACGTAGTTGCTGCAGCGATGCTTCTACTCGGATTGTTAACACCAATAAGCTTACTTCCTACAGCTGTAGTAGCAGTCATATTAATTATTGCGGCAATGAAATTAACGAAACAGCAGAAGAGCGAATTAGCGGAATCCTTTACACAGGAAGAAGAGCAACAGCTTGAAGAAGTTCGAAGTCCAGAAAGTGTGGTTAATCTTCTACAAGTTGATCCCATTGAGTTTGAATTTGGCTATGGATTAATTCCGTTAGCAGATGCTAAGCAGGGTGGAGATTTGCTCGATCGAGTCATTATGATTCGTCGTCAGTGCGCACTTGAATTGGGACTTGTTGTACCTGTTATTCGTATTCGCGATAACATTCAACTAAAGCCGAATGAATACATTATCAAAATTAAAGGTAATGTGATTGCAACTGGTGAGATTTTGATGGATCACTATCTAGCAATGAGCCCTGGATTTGAAGATGAATCTGTAGAGGGCATCCCAACGATGGAACCAGCGTTTGGCCTACCAGCTCTTTGGGTCTCTGAAGAAAATAAAGAGATGGCTGAGTTGTCTGGCTACACGGTTGTCGATCCGCCATCTGTAGTTGCTACGCATCTAACAGAGATTATTAAACGCCATGCTCATGAATTACTTGGACGTCAAGAGACACGAGCGCTAATAGATAACGTACGTGAATCAGCACCAGTGTTAGTAGATGAATTAATCCCATCCTTACTTTCGATTGGAGATGTTCAGAAGGTTCTACAGAAATTATTGAAAGAAAAAATTTCGGTTCGTAATCTTCCTGTCATTTTGGAAGCTTTGGCCGATCACGCTATGTTCTCCAAAGATCCAGAAGTATTGACCGAATATGTGAGACAGGCATTAGCTAGACAAATTACGTTACAGTATACGCAACCTGGGGAACCGCTCCGAGTCATTACAGCAGGGCCAAGTTTGGAAAAAACCATTTCCGAGAGTGTTGAGCAATCGGAACAAGGCAGTTACTTAGCCATGGACCCTGATACCTCTCAGCGCATCTACCAAAATGTGTCTGAGCAAGTAAATCGTATGGTAAACATGGGTCAACAGCCTGTTATCCTGTCTTCTCCTATGACTCGCATGTATTTACGACAATTGATGGAGCGTATGTTGCCTGACATTCCTGTTCTGTCGTACAGTGAATTAGAACCTCATGTTGAAGTGCAGAGTGTAGGAGTGGTGAATGTATAATGAAAGTCAAACGATACTTGGTTGAATCAATGCCAGAGGCCTTAGAAAAGATTCGTGTCGAACTCGGGAAAGATGCTGTCATTTTAAATACGAAGCCAGTTAAGACAGGCGGCTTCATGGGGATGTTTAGGAAACAGCAAATCGAAGTGATCGCAGCAGCGGAAACCAAGGAAGAAAAGCAGGCTCCAGTAAAGCCTGCTACTTCCGTTCCTAAACTGGATAGGCAAGAGAATGGGAATTCATTTGTAGGCAAACAAGGGTACCAATCACCTAACAAAAATGAACCATCCTCTGTTGGACAGCGTCCCAAGGTTATTCAAACAGCTTCTCATCCCAACGCAGCTCCTCACACAAATTCAAAAGAGGGGCTATTGGTAACTCCTGCACAAGATGGGGATTTTGTGCAACAAGAGGAGCAACCAAAGTCATTGGCAGGGGCACTTGCAGCCATCCGCTACCAACAAGCAATACATACCTTAGCAGATGCCAATCAGCAATTGGGCACAGTTTTACCGAGTTCAACTCCAGATACTGTTCCTCTAGTACAAGACCGAGAGGAAGGGAAGGAATTCATAGCACCGCAATCGGGTGAAGGGACTTCTACTCCTATTGTAGGAGAGTCTTCATTACCAGATCGTTCTCAGAGATTAGAACCCTCGTTAACAATGAATCAGCCTGATGCTACTGTTCCTACAGAAAAAATGCAGCAAGAAAAACGGCTTGATCAAGCGACAGGTATGCAGGAATATCGCGACATGATTGGGGAGCTTAAAGATATGAGAGTAATGCTTCACAAGCTCTTGTTTGCTAAACAGGCTAGCGAGCAATTACCTCCATCGCTTGCAGAATGGCGAGAGAAGCTATTGCAACATGAAATGCAGGAAAGTACGATTGCTACTCTATTACATGATATTTTACTAGAGCTACCTGATCCTTATCATGCTACTCAAGAAGAAGTAGATAACCTAATGAAGCGCAGGATAGCAGAACGAGTAGCTAAGCATGTTCCTGATGATTCGAAGACTAGGAACCCTCAAAAATATCTATTCTTTTTTGGACCAACAGGAGTGGGTAAAACGACAACAATCGCCAAGCTGGCAGCCTGGCATATGTTAAAAGAGAAGCGAAAGGTAGGGTTTATTACTGCCGATACTTATCGGATTGCAGCAGTGGAGCAATTGAAGACATATGCCAATATTTTAAATGTGCCGTTGGAAGTTGTTTTCTCTGCAAATGAAATGGAGAATGCCTTGGACAAAATGCAGGGCTATGATCTTATTTTCATTGATACAGCTGGACGAAACTATCGAAATGATGAATTTGTGAGTAAAATAAAAGAGTATTTACAATGGGAAGAAATGAGCGAGCATTTACTAGTCATGAGTCTAACTTCCAAATTTGCGGACATGCAGGCAATCATAGAGCAGTTTAAAGATGTGCCTATCTCGCAGGTTATTTTGACGAAAGCTGATGAAACGCTACATTACGGACCAATCTTGTCGTTACTCGAACAATATGATCTTCCTCTTTCTTATTTGACTACAGGACAAAATGTTCCCGATGATATTGAAGTCATCACAACGGAGAAACTGACCAAGTTGATCGTGGGGGAAGAGGCATATGCATGATCAGGCTCAAAAGTTGCGAGAACAGTTTCAACGAAAGCAGCAAATGCATGATGCAAATAATATAGAGACACGAAAAACGCGACTCGTAGCCGTTACTAGCGGAAAGGGTGGCGTTGGTAAATCAAATGTCACTCTTAATTTAGCCCTGGGTCTCATGGAGCAAGGAAAGAAGGTTCTTGTATTTGATGTTGATCTAGGCTTGGCTAATCTTGACGTTTTAATGGGAGTTACCCCTAAGAAACATTTATTTCATCTTCTTGAAGCAGACCATACCGTATGGGATATCATTGAAAAAGGTCCTAAAGGTTTGGAGTTCATTGCAGGTGGCTCAGGCTTTAGTGAAATGTCTCAGCTACAAGATTGGGAATTGAGTAAGGTTTTTGATGAATTAGGAAAATTACAAGGTTATGCCGATATTATCCTTTTTGATACAGGAGCTGGGCTCAGCAAAGAATCTCTACAGTTTCTAATGGCATCTGATGAAATTTTGCTGGTGACTACACCTGAGCCTCCAGCTATCACTGACGCGTATGCAATGATGAAGATGGTTCATTTACAAAAACCTGATGCTAAAATCAAGTTAATTATAAATCGTGCTTCAACAACACGGGAAGGTCAGCAAACCGCTGATAAACTGATTACAGTAGCCCAACGCTTTTTAGAATTTCCTATAGGAATGCTTGGAATATTGCCGGACGACTCGTATGTCTCAAAGGCAGTCAAGCAACAGCACCCCCTTTTACTCGTTTATCCACAGTCTCAGATGGCAAAAGGCATTCGCCAACTGGCTGCAAAATATACTGCCGAGCTCAATCCTTCTTCAACAGAACCGGAAGAGCAAGGTGGACTAAGAGGATTTCTTGCCAAATTACGAAATTGGATGTAACAGATGGTGTAAACGATTGAAGTGACTAGAAGGGAGCGGTAACATGACGAAAATCAAAGTAATAGTGGCAGACGATTCCGCTTTCATGCGCAAGGTCATTTCTGACATTTTGACAAACGATCCTACCATTGAAGTGGTGGCTCGTGCTCGAAATGGAATGGAATGCTTAGAAAAAGTAAAGGAACTACAACCAGATGTGGTTACACTTGACGTGGAAATGCCTATCTTGGATGGACTTGCAACATTAGAGAGACTGATGGTAGAGCATCCTTTGCCTGTTGTCATGTTGAGTAGTTTGACTAAAGAAGGAGCGGATGCCACTTTAAAAGCGCTGGAGTTAGGTGCTTTTGACTTTATTGGCAAACCCTCTGGGCCTATTTCCTTAGATATTCATAAAGTTGGTACACAGCTTGTCGAAATCGTGAAGGAAGCTGCGGCAGCAAAGGGGCGTATCAGGCATAAACAAATAGCTCCAATGGCTAGAGCTCCTGTTAAAAAACCACTGATAGAGCCAAAGAAGAAGCTACTTCAAACAGAAAAGACGAGTGAGCACCTCCCAACTCCTACGAAAGAAAGTATGGGATTGCAACATACGGAATTGCCGGATAAGTCGGGGACGAAAGTTGTGTTTTTGGGAACTTCAACAGGAGGACCTCGTGCTTTGCAAACTTTGTTAACTCAGATACCTGCTTTTTTTCCAGCACCGATATTAATCGTGCAGCACATGCCACCTGGATTTACAAAAAGTTTAGCCCAACGTCTAGATAGTTTGTGCCAAATCACAGTAAAGGAAGCAAGTGATGGGGAAGAAGTGAAGGCAGGTATAGCTTATATTGCACCGGGGGGCTATCATATGGAAGCTACGCAACCATCCGGTGGAAAAATCATCATTACATTACATCAAGAAGCGCCACGTGGCGGTCACCGTCCGTCCGTTGACGTTTTGTTTGAATCAGCGAGCAAACTTACGCATACAAGGCAGTGGGCGGTCATTTTGACTGGAATGGGAGCTGATGGAACAGCGGGCCTACGACAGATGAAGGAAGCTCATCACGTCGTAGGATTGATAGAAGATCAGAGTAGTTGTGTCGTGTTCGGAATGCCACGTGCAGCCATTCAAGCTGGATTAGCGGATCATATCGTTCCACTGGACCACATGGCGGAGACGTTAGTTCGACTCGTAACATGATGGGGGAGGTTATATATACATGGATATGAATCAATATCTTGATATGTTTATTGAAGAGTCCAAGGAACATTTGCAGGCGATTAACTCCAATCTGTTGTCTCTGGAGACCGATCCGCATGACATTGGAATCGTTAATGAAATCTTTCGTTCAGCCCATACCTTAAAAGGAATGGCAGCAACGATGGGCTTTGAAGATTTAGCCAGCCTAACACATGAAATGGAAAACGTACTTGATTTGATTCGTAATCAGAAGCTAATGATTACAAGCGACATTATGGACGTTATTTTCAAAAGTGTCGATATCATGGAAGGTATGGTTCAAAACATCATGGAAGGTGGAGATGGTGCTGCTGACGTTAGCGCGTTAGTAGGAGTTCTCCGTTCAATTGTGGCGGGAGATTTTAACGAATCATCCCCTGAGCCTACCGATACAATGGCTGAAGGTACCGATTCTGATTCTGAAACGAATGACCAAGTGGAAGAAGTGCAAACCGAAACACGTGATTATCAGCTGGATGATTATGCGATCACGATTATGCGTCAATCGCAGGAAACAGGGAACAATTTGTACTGGATTCGTGTAAGCCTGCAAGCGGAATGTGTACTAAAAGCAGCTCGTGCTTATATGGTGTTTGACCAATTTGACACCCATGGAGAAGTGATCAAGTCAACTCCTTCTGTAGAAGAGATTGAAAACGAGAAATTTGATAAATCCTTTGAGGTTGTTTATATCACTTCAAAATCTTTAGAAGAGATCCATAAAGCAATTAGCAACATCTCTGAAATCGAGGAGGTATTGATTGAAGAGATTGACTTGGCAGATGGTGAAAAGGAAGTGGCTGTGGCAGCTCCTGTCAAAGAAGTCGCTAAGCCTGAACAAGAGCAAAAGCCAGCAACTCCGGCTACACCGGTTAAAAAACCTGCTGCTAGCAAAACCATCCGTGTCGATATTGAACGTCTAGACATCTTAATGAATTTGTTTAGCGAACTAGTTATCGACCGCGGACGTTTAGAGCAGTTAGCAAGAGAAATCGGTAAAACAGAACTACATGAGACAGTTGAACATATGAGTCGGATTAGCGGGGATTTACAAAATATCATCCTAACCATGCGTATGGTTCCAGTAGAGCAGGTATTCAACCGCTTCCCTCGGATGGTTCGAGATTTGGCTAAAGAATTAAACAAGAAGGTAAACCTAGAGATTTTCGGGGCTGAAACAGAGCTAGATCGAACAGTAATTGATGAGATTGGCGATCCGCTCGTTCACCTATTGCGTAACTCTATTGACCATGGTTTAGAGTCTCCTGAGAAGCGTAAACAATCTGGCAAGCCAGAAGAGGGTGTTGTTCAGCTAAAAGCGTATCATAGCGGTAACCACGTCTTTATTGAAGTACGTGACGATGGAGCCGGTATTGATAAGGATAAAGTACGTAACAAAGCGATTAGCCGTGGAGTAGTAAGTGCTGCTGTTGCGGAAACAATGGCGGATAGACAGATATACGAACTTTTATTCTCCTCAGGATTTAGTACTGCTGACGTAGTATCTGACATTTCAGGACGCGGTGTAGGTCTTGATGTTGTTAAAACCAAGATTGAATCGTTGGGTGGCTCCGTGTCAGTGGATTCAGCGTTAAATGAAGGCTCCGTTTTCCGTATTCAGCTACCGTTGACTCTTTCTATTATCTCTGCAATGCTGGTTCAGGTTGAGAATGAAAAGTATGCGGTTCCGTTAAGCTCCATTATTGAGACTGCTGTCTTCAAGAAAAGCGAAATCATGATGGCTCATCGTCAACAAGTAATTGACTTCCGAGGGCGCATTGTACCTCTTGTGTCTCTTCAAGAAATTTTCCAAATTCCTACGAGCGGAAAAGCACGTGAGGATGAGGTAGCTGTCGTTATTGTTCGCAAAGGGGAAAAAATGGCTGGTTTAGTTGTTGATTCCTTTATTGGACAACAAGAAATCGTACTGAAATCGCTAGGCAAGTATCTAGTAAATGTCTTTGCTATTTCGGGAGCAACGATATTAGGCGATGGACAGGTCGCATTAATTCTCGATTGTAATGCCCTAATTAAGTAGGTAGGAGGTCATGAGTATGTTGGATATGAAAGCAGCATCTGAAGAAGTGAAAGTAATTATTTTTCGTTTGGTAGACGAAGAGTACGGTGTAGAGGTTCAACAGGTGAAATCGATTGAGAAGCTGGAGCATATTACCCGAGTACCACGTACACCTGAATTTGTAAAGGGTGTTATCAATTTGCGTGGTGTGGTTACTCCAATTATTGATTTACGTAGTCGTTTTCAATTGGCAGAAACAGAATGCACGGAAGCTACGCGGGTGATCATCGTAGCTGTAGACGAACTGGAAGTTGGACTTATTGTTGATTCCGCAAACGACGTGGTTGATATTCCCGTTAATGCAATCGAACCGCCACCAGCCGTGGTTGGCGGAGTAGAAGCAACCTATTTACGTGGTGTGGCTAAATTAGAAAAACGTCTACTAATCTTATTAAATCTGGATAAAGTGTTGAGCACAGAAGAGATTAAACAATTGGATTCGTTTGAGGTTTAGTCTATGACTCATATTAAGAAATTAGGCGAATTTCAATTAGATGTGCTACGTGAAGTAGGCAATATTGGGGCTGGTCATGCTACCACGGCACTTTCGCAATTGATTCAAAAAGAAATCGACATGACCGTTCCACAAGTCAAAATCATCTCTTTCCAGGAAATTGCTGATTTCCTGGGTGGAGATGAAGTGGTGGTAATCGCAGTCTTTTTGCGTGTGGAAGGTGATTGCCCTGGAAATATGTTTTTTATTATAGATATTCCTTCCGCTAAAAATTTGTTGCAGCACCTGCTTGGTATTGTACCGCAAGAAGAGCAAGAAGAGGTTTTTAGTGAGATGGAAATATCTGCTTTGCATGAGATCGGTAACATTATGGCGGGCTCTTATCTGTCATCATTAGCCGATTTTACGAAGCTTAATATGCAACCGACCGTACCTGCTCTTGCGATTGATATGGCAGGCGCTCTATTGAGTTATGGACTTATTGAACTAGGTCGGGCTGGTGATTTTGCTTTAACGATTGACACAGCTTTTATGGAAGGTAACGAAAAAATGCAAGGTCACTTTTTCCTCATCCCAGATCCGGATTCATTTGCAACATTATTCCAAGCATTAGGGGTCCCGTTAGATGGAAATTATTAAAGTTGGAATGGCAGACGTAGGAGTAGCTAGTGCCCCCGACCATATTCGTACGACAGGCTTAGGTTCTTGTGTCGGGGTTGTACTATATGATCGTATTAGTAAGATTGCGGGAATGGCACATGTCATGTTACCGGATTCAAGCCTAGGGAAAAATACAGAGACCAATCATTTGAAATATGCTGATACAGCAATTCCTGAATTAATTGAACGAATGAAGAAGTTGGGAGCGCAAAGTCGTTATATGACAGCTAAGCTGGCTGGAGGATCCCAAATGTTTACCTTTCTTTCTACCAACGACGCAATGAGAATTGGTCCTCGGAATGTGGAAGCTTGTAAGGTAGCTTTAAAACAATTCGCCATTCAGATAATTGCAGAAGACACTGGTGGAAATTGTGGACGAACTATTGAAGTTGATGCGGAAACTGGATTATTGCAGATCCGGACCGTAAATCAAGGGACTAAGGAAGTATAACCATGAACCAAACCGTGAAAAGAAGTCTTTGGTTAGGATGCATTGCATTTCTACTAACGTTTTTGGCAGCCGTTACTGGCAATTTGTTCGTTGTATCGTTTTATCGTGGAGTTATGGCTTTTCTTGTCGTATTTATAATCGCTTTTCTTGTTCTGATGGTATTATCATTTCTTTTTCCAAAAGAGGATGCAACCGAGCTAGAGAATAATGATGGTGATGAAGACGTAGACGTAGAAACAGTCAGGGAAGAGCAAGAAGACGCTCTAGTTCCAGGGGAAACAAATGAATCTCTGGAACCAGAAGATGAGTTTATTCCATTAACAGCACAGCGTGTACAAGATGAATCTGCAGAGCATGACCCAAAATTAATTGCCCAAACGTTAAGAAGATTTACTGATGAGTAAAAGGCAGGTGATTAAACCATGGCTCGCGTATATAATCAAGAGAAGGTAACAAAAGAATTTGATAAATGGATGGAATGGAAAGAAAACGGGAGTCGAGAAGCGGAAATAGAACTGGTGGAAAAATTTTTGCCGCTAGTAAATAAAGTGGCAATGCGTCTTTCCATTGGTTTGCCTAACAACGTGGATAAGGATGATCTCATCAGCTATGGTCGATTCGGGTTGCTTGATGCTTTAAACAAGTTTGATTATAAACGGGGCTTGCAATTTGAAACGTATGCCATGTGGAGAATTCGTGGAGCCATGATTGATGGTTTACGTGAAAATGATTGGATTCCTCGCACGGTACGGGATAAGGCAAAAAAAATCGAAGAAGCATATACATATTTAGAGCAAAATCTGTTACGTTCTCCCACTGAGAAGGAAGTAAGTGTTCATTTGGGAATAACGGAAAAAGAAGTTCAGCAGGTGATGTATGATACCTCGCTATCCAGTATGTTGTCGATTGACGAAGCAGTAGGTGATGAAGATGAACAGAAAATTGCTCGTCATGCTTATTTAATAGATGATCTTATGCCAAGTCCTGAAAACGTCGCCCAAATGCAGAATTTGAAGGAAGTTCTAACCCAAGCCATTGATAAACTGCCAGAAAAAGAACGCCTCGTTGTTTCACTTTTTTACTTTGAAGAGTTAACTCTGTCTGAAATCGCTGAGGTCATGAGCTTATCCCCTTCACGTATTTCCCAGTTGCATTCCAAAGCGATTTTTCGTCTGCGCAACACGTTGGCAAAATGGAGATCGCAATTGATGTAGAAAACTGGTGGCGCAAAAAAGCGCAGAAAAAGGGGGGTTTTACGTGAATCAAATTGCCGATTACGCGGATATTCACATTTCATCTGACAAACTTATTGCTGAGATTACTTTAAAAGCAGCTAGTGATGTCCCGCTAAAAGAGGAAGACTTGATTCGATTTTGTGAAACAAAAGGTGTGAGATTTGGACTAATAGAAAATCATGTACGTGCCATCTGTTCTACCCCATCTCAATATGTAAATATTCCTCTCAGCATTGCTAAAGGACAGGAGTCGATATCGGGTAAAGATGGTAGCATTCGTTATCTATTTCAAGATGAGTCAGCAGAGAGAACTTCCCCCAAAATGCTTGAAGATGGACGAGTGGATTATTATTCCGTTCTCAACATTGCTAATGTGACACGTGGTCAGCTTTTAGCTGAAAAGATTATGGCAACACCGGGAGTACCAGGTAGAACTGTTACAGGCGAAGTGATCCCACCAAAGCCTGGTAAAGAAGCAATATTAAAATCAGGTAAAGGGATTGTGTTAAATGAAGAACGAACATTGGCATACGCTGTTATAGACGGTCAAGTATCGGTGGACAATGATAAGATTCATGTGTTCCCTGTCTATGAAGTCAATGGAGACGTTGATTTCAGCGTAGGTAATATTGAATTTGTAGGAACTGTTGTTATTCGTGGTCATGTGCCAACTGGCTTTACGATAAAAGCCACAGGTGATATTCGAATCTATGGAAGTGTTGAGGGAGCGGAGCTTATTGCAGAAGGCTCCATTGATATTAAAAACGGTATAGCTGGTCAGGATAAGGGACGAGTTCAGGCAGGAAATAACGTGACGACTTCCTATATTCAAAATGGGAATGTAACCGCTGGGAATAACGTTTTCGTTAAACAAAGCATCATGTTTTCACACGTAAAGGCTGGGAAGCAGGTGGTTTGTAAAGGAACCAAAGGAATTATTATTGGTGGGGTCATTCAGGCAGGCGAGAAGATTATTGCACAAGTAGTTGGCAATATGAGTTCCACGCCAACCAGCCTTGAAGTGGGTGCTAAACCTCAATCCCGCGATCAAGTCAGCCAAATTAAAAAGAAATTAACCGACCTTCATGATCAGAAGCGCAAGGCGGATCAAGGGCTACAGGTATTGATGCAGATGATGCAAGCCTATGGAGATTTGCCTGCTGACAAGAAGGCGTTACAGATTAAATTGAACAATACCAAACTGGTATTGGATAAAGAAATAAAAGCGTTAGAAGAAGAAAAACGAGCGCTTGAGGCAGAACTGGAACAAGAGATGCCTTCCTACATTGAGGTGTCTCAGTTAATTTTCCCAGGAGCAAAACTGGTTTTTGGTAAGCATGTGCGTTTTATTAAACAGGAGTTTAGCCGTACTCGATTTCTAGTTTTGGATGGAGAGATTTCTACTTCCACTCTCATTTAGAAAAGGAGAGAAATGCTGATGAGTTTTAAAGCACTCGAATTGCAGCATGCTATTCCAAGGACTCAAGAGATAGGTAGATGGCAAGAACAACTGCAACAGCGGGCTGCAGCTGAGCAACAGCAAATTAAGGAAGAGCAGAAGAGGTTAGCTGAAGCCAAACGAAATAAAACGGAGAATGTGCATAAATCAGAACAACAGCAAGTTAAAAATAAACAAGAAGAGTCTGCAAAGAAACATGGAGGAGAACATGGACAAATGCAAGAGGGATCAGTAGAAGGAGAAATGAAAGCGCAAACCCATCCGTCGCCTGATCCAATCCGTGGTCATCATATTGATATTTCTTTGTAACTATTCTAACTAGGTGAAAGCAAATGACTCAATTGTTATATATACTACTAGGGATTGGCCTAATCGCAATCATGCTTTCAGGCCTCTCCCTTTGGTTGTCTAAAAGAAAACGTCAAGAATGGATAGGTTCTGATGCAAATTCTTCGATGCAGCATTCAGAGCTCAACAGCCTGGATCGCACTAGCATGGAGACAACTCTTAAACGCTTTGTTCAACAAGTAAAAAGGGAAAATGAAGAAATAGCTGAAAATTTGCATGCAAAGATTGAGCAAGTAAGAAAAAGTCAGCAGGAAGTAGTAGCTTCTACTACACAATATGAACAAAAAAACCGTTCTCTACAGCTGGAAATTGAAAAACTACATCATCAATTCATGGAGTTGCAAAAATCCCACGCTTTATTAAAAAAGGGAGTAGAGCAATCTCAAATGTTGAGTCAAGCTAGTGTGAACCAACAACCAGAGATTTCTCAAGACGTGTTGGCATTAAAAGATCGGTACCAGCGAGTGTTTGAATTAGTACAACAAGGGCTCACTACTCCTGAGATCGCTAAAAAGCTTGGAGCAGGTCATGGGGAGATTGAATTAATTTTAACGCTTGCCGAGCCGATTGAAAGAGAGGCCTGACATGAAAACGAGAATCGGGTGGATGGGTTTTGGACTAGGGATCGGGGTCGTATTCTCTGCTTTATTTCTTCTAGTTTTTGGGCAAAAGGCGATTAGCATGGATGAACTAAAGCAAATTGCTACTACTCAAGGTTGGGTAGTTCTTTCGAAAGAAGAATTTCAAAGCATGCAAGTACAGGTGCCTCCGAAAGGACAGCCACAAGCAACTCCAAATACCAGTAACGAAAAACAAAGCGGACAACCAGCTACCTCTGCCTCAAACGGACAGAAGCAATCAGAGAAAAAGCCTGATACTGTTCCAACAGCAAATAGTGAGAAAAAGAAGCTAGCTTCTGAACTTGATAATGAAGCAACGAAAGCTTCTCGATCAGCGACAGAGAAGCAAAAAACTAATGATTTGTCCAGCAAAGATCAAAAGAAGACAGAACAATCTGCCGAGAAATCAGATAAGAAAACGAAAGAAAACGAGAAAGCTACTCAGTCTGCTAAAAGTTCATCATCTACGACACAACCCCAATCGAAGGATGCTTCTAATCAGAATCCTACTCGCAGCTCTCAGGAAACCACTGAGCCATCCACGCCCACTACAGGTGTAAAGGAGTCTGTGAAAAAGCAGGAGCAGCCGATAGAGCAAACGACGAATAATAAATCGGAAGTGGAGAAAAAGGATACGCCAGATAAGTCAACAGAGAAACAAAAAGAGAACACAGATATAACGCCACCAGTTCCTCCGACTCCTCCTGAGCCGCCTAAAACTCCTGTAGCTGATTCCATATCCGATCATAAGTAAGCGACAGATGAAAGTATGAGTACCATAGTAATTTTACTGTAAAGCAGGCTTATTGATCATATGTTGTTCAAATTTTGGATAAAATGGATATGGTTAGGTGAAAATAACAGTAGATTGAAGCAACTTTTCTAACACTCTTTATTGCATTTGTTATTTTGATATGATATAGTTTTCTTCGGTGTTAAATACACACGCAGGCTAATTTCGGCAACGGTGCTACCATTTGGTAGTTTTGCTTGAAAAATGAGGTCCGCGGAGGTTGACACAAAAAACCAAACTAGAGGAGGTGTGAAATATGGCGGTAATCTCTATGAAACAACTTCTTGAGGCTGGTGTTCACTTCGGTCACCAAACTCGTCGTTGGAACCCAAAAATGGATCGCTATATCTTCACTGAACGTAACGGAATTTACATCATCGACTTGCAAAAGACGGTGAAAAAGGTAGAAGAGGCTTACAACTTCATGCGCGAAGTTGCTGCTAACGAAGGTAAAGTACTTTTCGTTGGAACTAAAAAACAAGCGCAAGAATCTGTTAAAGAAGAAGCTGAACGTACTGGTCACTACTACATTAACCAACGTTGGTTGGGTGGTACATTGACTAACTTCGAAACTATTCAAAAACGTACTGCTCGTCTTGCTCAACTAAAACGTATGCAAGAAGATGGTACTTTCGATGTTCTTCCTAAAAAAGAAGTTATCGTATTGAACAAAGAAATGGATCGCCTAGAGAAATTCTTGGGCGGTATTGCGCACATGAAAGAATTACCAGACGCATTGTTCGTAATCGACCCTCGCAAAGAGCGTATCGCTGTTGCAGAAGCTCGTAAATTGGGTATCCCAATCGTAGCGATCGTTGATACTAACTGCGATCCAGATGAAATCGACTATGTGATTCCTGGTAACGATGACGCTATCCGTGCTGTTAAACTATTAACTGGCAAGATGGCTGACGCTCTGTCTGAAGGAAACCAAGGCGGAGAGCAAACAACCACGGCGTAATGAATGAGGGTGGACTGAGGGTTTTCAGAACCCCGTCCACCTTTTTCTACGAATACAATAGTATCTCCCGACGAAGAGTTTCACACATTACATACGTAGGCAATAAGATGCTTGCGGATTAGTTGAAGGAGGATGTAATTCAATGGCAATTACGGCACAAACAGTTAAAGAATTGCGCGAAAGAACAGGCGCAGGTATGATGGACTGCAAACGCGCACTAGAAGAAGTAAATGGTGATATCGAAAAAGCGATTGACCTACTTCGTGAAAAAGGTATCGCAAAAGCTGCGAAAAAGTCCGGACGTATCGCTGCTGAAGGTTTAACTGGATTCGCAGTAAACGGAAATATTGGTACAGTAGTAGAAGTTAACTGTGAGACGGACTTCGTTGCTAAAAACCCTGAGTTCCAACAACTAGTTAAAGATATTGCTGAACACGTAGTAAACGCTCGCCCGGCTACTGTTGAAGAAGCTTTGACTCAAGCTTTCCAAGGTGGAGAAGATTTGGGTACAACAATTAACGCGAAAATCGCAACAATTGGTGAAAACATCAGCTTCCGTCGTTTTGAAATCCTTGAAAAAGCTGACAACGGCGTTTTTGGTGGATACCTACACATGGGTGGAAAAATCGGTGCGTTGGTAGCTTTAAATGACTCTGACAATGAAGCTTTGGCAAAAGACCTAGCAATGCACGCAGCAGCTTCTAGCCCACGTTTTGGCGTGAGAGAAGAAGTTTCTCAAGACGTGATTGATCGTGAGCGTGAAGTATTGAAAAACCAAGCGCTGTCTGAAGGCAAACCTGCTAACATCGTAGACAAAATGGTGGAAGGCCGTATGGCAAAATTCTTCGAAGAATACTGCTTGGTTGAGCAACCATTTGTTAAAGATCCAGACAAACGCGTTTCTCAATTGTTGAAAGAAGTAGGAGCTAGCTTCAAAGGCTTCGCTCGCTTCCAAGTTGGGGAAGGTATTGAAAAGAAACAAGAAGATTTTGCTGCTGAAGTAATGGCGCAAGTGAATAAGCAATAAGATGAAAATAGGGAACACCGCTGTGTTCCCTATTTTTAAAGAAAGACAGGAAATAAGAGCAATACGAAATGAAAATGGAGGTCTTTTCGCATGCCAGACGCTGCATATAAACGAGTCATACTAAAGCTGAGTGGAGAGGCACTAGCTGGGGAACTAGGGTATGGAATCGACCCAAAAGTTATCGCTTCGATTGCAAATCAAATAAAGGAAATCGTAGAGCTTGGTGTAGAAGTAGCCGTAGTAGTAGGTGGTGGAAACATCTGGAGAGGACTTTCGGGAAGCTCCAAAGGAATGGATCGTGCAACAGCTGACTACATGGGCATGCTTGCAACCGTTATGAACGCGCTTGCGATGCAAGATGGGTTAGAACAAGTTGGCGTACCTACCCGTGTTCAAACTTCTATTGAAATGCGTCAAGTAGCTGAGCCATACATTCGTAGAAAGGCTATTCGTCACTTAGAAAAGAGTCGAGTTGTCATTTTCGCGGCGGGAACAGGTAACCCGTACTTCTCCACCGATACTACAGCAGCATTGCGTGCTGCCGAGATCGAAGCAGAGGTTATCCTGATGGCAAAAAATAAAGTGGACGGTGTTTATACGGCTGATCCAAGCATTGACGAAAGCGCTACAAAATACGATAACCTAACTTTCCTTGAAGTTTTAAACAAAGGCTTGGGCGTGATGGATTCTACCGCTTCCAGTCTGTGCATGGATAATCATATACCACTTATTGTTTTTGCCATAACGGAAGAGGGCAACATTCGTCGGGCCGTCATGGGAGAAAAAATTGGGACTATAGTAAAGGGGGATGCTTAAATGCCACAAAACATCTTAAAGGATATGGAAGATCGCATGAGCAAGGCGATTCATACATTAAAAAAGGACCTAGCGACATTGCGAGCAGGTCGTGCAACTCCAGCTATGTTAGATAAAATCGTGGTGGATTACTATGGAACACCGACACCAATCAATCAATTGGCTAACGTAGTTGCTCCAGAACCGCGTATGTTGCAAGTTCAGCCTTGGGATAAGAATGCCCTAAAGGATATCGATAAAGCAATCATGCAATCTGATATCGGACTTACGCCAACCAATGATGGTTCGGTCATTCGTATTGCAGTTCCACCACTTACAGAAGAACGCCGTCGTGACTTAGTGAAAGTTGCAAGCAAGAGTGGTGAAGATGCAAAAGTAGCAATTCGTAACGTACGTCGCGATGCAAATGAAGGTATTAAAAAGTTGGAAAAAGCGGCTTCTATTTCTGAGGATGAATCCCGCGGTCATCAAGAAACGGTTCAAAAAACAACCGATAGGTTTATTGCGGAAGTTGACAAAATCGTAAAAGATAAAGAGAAGGACATTCTCGAGGTATAATGTGAGAAAATGTTCCCCCTCTCTGAAGAGGGGGAGCTATGTCTATGTCTCTCTTTTTGGGGGAAACCTGTATGTTAGAACGGTTAGGGAAAATGTTTAGCGGTAGGCAGGAAGAACGTAAAGACAATACGTTTGATCAAGCAGGAATCATTCCGCACCATGTAGCAGTCATTATGGACGGTAATGGACGATGGGCTAAAAAACGTAATTTACCGCGTGTTGCTGGACACCATCAGGGAATGAAAACCGTAAAAGATGTGGTGAAAGCAGCTGATGAAATCGGTGTAGGTGTATTAACTATGTACGCCTTCTCTACAGAGAATTGGAAACGTCCTAAGGACGAAGTTGAATTTCTAATGAAACTCCCACAGGAGTTCTTGTCGACTGAATTGGTAGAATTAGTCGAACGAAATGTAAGAATACGCATGATAGGTTCTCGAGAAGGATTGCCTTCTCATACTCTAAAGGCTTTGATTGAAGCAGAGGAAAAAACAAAAAACAATACTGGATTACAACTTAATTTTGCCCTTAATTATGGAGGGCGTGATGAAATTTTAAAAGCGACAAAAGAGATTGCTCAATTGATCGCTCAAGGCAAGTTAACACCTGAACAAATTGATGAGGAAACAATTGCCTCACATTTATATACACAAGGAATTCCCGAACCTGATTTGTTAATTCGCACGAGCGGAGAAATTCGTATTAGCAATTTTATGTTATGGCAGCTAGCTTATACGGAATTTTGGTTCACGGATGTGTATTGGCCCGATTTTTCCAGAGAGTATTTCGTGCAGGCGATTGCTGAATACCAAGGTCGAGCTCGTCGATATGGCGCAGTTTGATCTGGAGAGGTGGAACAAGTGAAGGAACGGATAATTACCGGATTACTTGGGGGTGTTGGTTTTCTAACCCTAGTATATCTGGGAGGGATTTGGTACTCATCCCTTGTATTACTTATGGCCTTCATCGGCCTTTTTGAATTTTTACGCATGGCCAACATAAAGCCATTTAGTTTTCCAGGTATCCTAGGCTATGTCATTTTAATAAGTGCTTGGCAACCAGATCTCACAGCTTTATTTTTCCCAGTACTCGGGTTTTTGAAGGTAAGTGATTTTGGTGCAATCACAGTAGAATGGAGTCAAATTCTTCTTCTACCGTTATTTTTGTTGCTATTTTATACTGTACTTAGCAAAAATCGATTTCATATTGAACATGCCGCTCTGGTATTACTCGGAGCGTTATACATAGGATATGGTTTTCATTACGTTGCCGTGGCTCGTGGGGGCGTAGGTCTAGCTGGATTTTGGCTCACTATTATCATTTTGTTATCTGTATGGTCAACGGATTCTGGAGCCTATTTTGCAGGCAAAGCATTGGGGAAACGCAAATTATGGCCAGATATTAGTCCAAATAAAACGGTAGAGGGAGCGCTTGGAGGTTTCCTTGCCTCCCTTGTAGTTGTCGGTGTAATCGATGCTTTATTGATTTTTTTGCAAGTACCAGGAGCTCTTCCATGGGGACAAGCTTTGGCAATTGCAGCAATTACAGGTATTGTCGGTCCGCTGGGAGATTTAGTAGAATCAGCTTACAAGCGTCATTTCGCAGTGAAGGATTCAGGCCATATTCTTCCAGGGCACGGTGGCATCCTCGATCGTTTTGATAGTATGCTAATTGTGTTTCCAGTACTGTACTTGTTTGGCTTGTTTTAAGTAAAAGTTCTTAGACAATAGGGGTTTTGAGGTGAAATGGGTGAAGAACATATCGCTGTTAGGTTCTACCGGTTCGATCGGGACAAGTACCATGGAAGTAGTGAAACAGCACCCCGATCAATTTAATATCGTAGCAATGGCAGCCGGTCATAACATTGACTTATTGGAAGAACAAGCTTTGTATGCTAAACCGGAACTGATTTCCGTAGGGACAGAAGAGCTCGCACGAGAATTATCGAAACGTCTAGCTGGAGTTTTATCTGTAGAGATTGTGTACGGACTAGATGGCTTGATTGAGGTAGCAACACATCCACAAGCATCGTTTGTGATGTCAGCAGTAGTAGGTAGTGTAGGAGTTAAACCAACTCTGGCTGCTATTGAACGTGGCAAAACCATTGGACTTGCTAATAAGGAAACCTTGGTAAGTGCAGGACACTTAGTCATGGAGGCTGCTCAAAAGCATCAGGCGACGATTGTTCCTGTTGACAGTGAGCATTCTGCCATTTTTCAGGCTCTAAATGGTGAAAATCGACAGGATGTTTCTAAACTAATTATTACAGCTTCAGGAGGATCACTCCGACATCTGTCTCGGGATGAGTTAGCTCATGTTACTCGTGAAGATGCTTTGCGACATCCCAATTGGAGTATGGGAGCTAAAATAACAATTGATTCGGCTACCATGATGAATAAAGGATTTGAAGTATTAGAGGCTCATTGGCTATTCGGCATGCCATATGAGCAGATAGAGACAATTCTTCACTATGAAAGTATTATACATTCTATGGTAGAATACAAAGATAAGGCCGTGATAGCACAATTGGGAACACCGGATATGAAGGTTCCAATTCAGTATGCTCTAACCTATCCAAGTCGGTGGCCGTTACCGACTGAGGCTTTGGACCTCGTTACATGCGGTACGCTTCATTTTAAAGAGATGGATTTCACCCGCTATCCACTCTTAAAACTAGCGTATGATTGCGGTAAGGTTGGTGGTACACTGCCCGCTGTTCTAAATGCGGCCAATGAAGTAGCAGTTTCGCGTTTTTTGCAAGATGAACTAACAATTGTTGGAATTGAAGATGTCGTTCATCAGGTATGTGCACTGCACCAAACAAGTCTACATCCTACCTTAGAAGAGATTGATGAAGTTGATGCATGGGCACGACATACTGCACGAAACTGGGGCAAGTAAGAGTTGAAGAAACAAGCGAAAAGCTTTGCCAGAGACAGGGTACTGATTAGACGCTATAACTACATATAGTAGAGTAGTGGTCCTGTTTCGATAGAACGGGTGAGTGCTTCTCAATCACGAATTAGAAGGAAAGGTGGCTATATCTATGCAAATGCCTCCCGTACAGATTGGTTTTGGATCGGTAATCGCTTTCGTGGTTATTTTTGGATTGTTGGTCTTTTTCCATGAAATGGGCCATTTTTTGTTAGCAAAACGGGCAGGTATTTTATGCCGCGAGTTCGCGCTAGGAATGGGACCAAAAATGTTTAGCTTTAAAAAAGGCGAGACAGAATATACACTGCGTTGGTTACCTATCGGTGGTATGGTACGAATGGCTGGTGAAGACCCTGAGATGGAAGTATTGCAACCGCATATGGAAGTCGGGGTTCTGTTTAATCAAGCTAATCAGGTTTCTCACATTTATGTTACTCCAAATGATATCCCCGATCATGCAACTATAGGTAATGTGGTCCGCTATGATCTTGAACATGATTTGATCATGACATTGGATATACAGGGAGAAGCGAAGACATTTGCTGTTGATCCTCAGACGATGTTGGTGATCGAAGGTAAGGAAGTACAGATCGCCCCTTTTAATCGCCAATTTAAAGGGAAAACATTATGGCAACGTTTCTTGGCTATTTTTGCTGGACCTGCTGCTAACTTCATTTTAGCTTTTGCTATATTTGTGGTGGGTGGTTTATTCTTCGGAGCTCCGACAAAAGATGCTGTTTTAGGCCAAGTTATTCCAGATGGACCTGCTTATCAGGCTGGGTTGAAACAGGGAGATCGCATTCTCAGCATCGATGGTACAGCAATAAATGAATGGAACCAATTTGTGGGAGTAGTTAATGCATCCCCTAATAAAAAAATTGAAATGAAGATCAATAGGGATGGGCAAGACATTGTCGTACCTGTACAGGTAAATGAACAAGGTAAAATAATGGTTGGTGCTGGTGTCAAGAAAGAGTTTGGATTAGCGATTAAGCATGGCTATGACCAAACAATTTTTTGGACTAAAACAATCTTCACCAATCTGTCTCAGCTCTTTACGGGACATGTAAGTGTGAAAGATTTGAGTGGACCAGCAGGTATCTTTACAATGACAAGCCAATTTGCGCAAAGTGGTCTTGCGGCACTCTTTACATGGACAGCACTTTTGAGTATTAACCTTGGCATTTTTAACCTGCTTCCAATCCCTGCCCTAGATGGTGGACGCATTGTGTTCATTGCGATTGAGGCACTGCGTGGCAAACCGATCGATCCTAACAAAGAAGGCATGGTTCACTTTGTTGGTTTTGCTTTATTGATGATGCTAATTCTAGTTGTGACTTGGAATGATATACAACGACTCTTTTTACAGTAATTCATCTGTAGAGAGAGACAGATAAAGGAGTGTGCTTACTTTGTTTAAGCGCGAGGAGACCAAACCGGTATTTGTAGGCGGAGTCCAAATTGGGGGACAGAAAAGTGTGGTTATCCAATCTATGACCACCGCTGATACGCGTGATGTAGAAGCTACGCTCAAACAGATAGAGCAATTACATGAAGCTGGGTGCCAAATTGTTCGCTTAGCGGTTGTTAATGAAGATGCTGCCAAAGCAATCAAGCAAATTAAAGAACGTTCACCATTGCCGTTAGTAGCTGATATTCATTTTGACTATCGATTAGCGCTTACAGCATTGGAAAGTGGAATTGATAAAATCCGAATTAATCCAGGGAATATTGGTAATCGGAAACGAACACAGGCAGTAGTCGATGCTTGCCGTGAACGAAATGTTCCTATTCGTATTGGTGTAAACTCAGGTTCAGTAGAAAAACGTTTACTAGACAAATACGGATATCCAAGTCCGGAAGCGATCGTGGAATCAGCCATGAACCACGTCGAGATTCTGGAAGACCTAAACTATGATAATATTACGATCTCACTAAAATCTTCAGATGTTCCAACCATGATTCAGACCTATTCGTTAATGGCAGAACGTCGTCCTTATCCGTTACATGTAGGGGTAACAGAAGCAGGTACGCAATTCTCTGGTAGCATTAAATCTGCTGTAGGAATTGGTACGGTTTTATCCATGGGCATCGGTGACACAATCCGTGTATCACTCACGGCTGATCCTGTTGAAGAAATTAAGGTAGCGAAACAGATTTTGCGCAGTCTAGATATCGTCAATAATGATCCAGTTGTTATTGCTTGCCCATCTTGTGGTCGTTGTGCTATTGATCTGATCGGGTTGGCAACTAAGGTGGAAGACGCAGTCAGCACATTGAAAAAACCATTGAAGGTGGCTGTTATGGGCTGTGCAGTTAACGGACCAGGTGAAGCACGTGAAGCCGATGTGGGTGTTGCTGGTGGTAATGGAGAGGGTCTAATCTTCCGCAACGGTGAAATCATCCGTAAAGTAAAAGAAGACGAACTTTTTGAAGAGTTAATGAAAGAGATTAACACAATCATGGAAGAAGAATAGAACGTGTTGATTTGATCAAAGGAGGAACTTGTGTGTTAAGGCAAAGCCAATTACTAATCCCTACTTTACGCGAGGTACCAGCAGACGCAGAAATTGCCAGTCATAAACTGTTGTTGCGTGCTGGTCTTGCAAGACAGTTAGCTTCCGGTATTTATACATTTATGCCGATTGCTCTGCGTGTCCTCCATAAAATTCAAAACATCGTGCGTGAAGAAATGAATAACGCAGGTGCACAAGAGATTTTAATGCCAACGATTCAACCAGCGGAAATTTGGGAGAAAAGTGGTCGGTGGGACCATTATGGTCCTGAATTGATGCGCTTACGTGATCGCCATGATCGTCGTTTTGCTTTAGGACCAACTCATGAAGAGGTTGTAGCTACCCTAGTAGCTAGCGAAATCAATTCCTATAAAAAATTGCCAATTAACCTGTATCAAATTCAAACAAAATTCCGCGATGAGGTACGTCCGCGTTTTGGATTGATACGTTGTCGAGAATTTATGATGAAGGATGCTTATTCTTTTGATAAAACTCAAGAAGGTTTGGATAAGAGCTTTGATGATATGTTCCATGCGTACCACCGTATTTTCACTCGTGTTGGACTTAACTATCGTGCGGTAGAAGCCGACGCGGGTTCTATTGGTGGAACAGGGACTTACGAATTTATGGCGCTGTGTGAAATCGGGGAAGATACGATTGCTTATTCTACAGAAGGCGATTATGCAGCTAATCTGGAGAAAGCGGAAGTTTTGTATAACGGACCAACTTCTGTAGAAGTAGACGTGGCTCCATTAGAAAAAATCCACACACCAAACACCAGAACCATTGAACAATTAAAAGAAAGTCTGGGTATTGAAGGCAAAGACATCGTGAAAAGCTTAGCTTACATGGTGGATGATCAGTTTGTACTCGTTTTGATTCGTGGGGATCATGAATTGAATGAAGTGAAGCTAAAAAATATGTTTGACGCGATTGATATACGCATGGCGACAGAAACAGAAATCACTGAGAAGCTAGGTGCTCCAGTCGGTTTTATTGGTCCTGTTGGTGCTGGTGAGAAAAAGATTGAGGTAGTAGCAGACAATTACGTTCAAGAGGTAGCTAGTGCTATTGTTGGAGCAAACGAAGTAGATTACCATTTGAAGAACGCGCAATATGGACGCGATTATCAGGTGTCTCGTTTTGCTGATCTGCGAAATATTCAGGAGGGTGATGTTTGCCCACGTACACAAGCTCCAATCGCCTTCGCCCGTGGTGTAGAAGTAGGTCACGTATTTAAGTTGGGTACAAAATACTCAGAGCCAATCGGAGCTACCTTCCTAGATGAGAATGGTCGTGAACAAACGATGATCATGGGATGTTACGGTATTGGTGTATCTCGTACACTGGCTGCTGTCATTGAACAAAACAATGACGAGAATGGTATTATCTGGCCAGTATCTGTTGCTCCATATCATGCACATGTAATTCCGATTAATGTAAAATCGGATCAACAGCGTGAAATGAGTGAAGAGATTACAGCAGCATTGCAAGCTGCAGGAGTAGAAGTGTTGTACGATGACCGTACGGAACGTGCCGGTGTGAAGTTTAAGGATGCCGATTTACTTGGTTTACCACTTCGAATTACGGTTTCCGATAAATTAGAACCAGGTACAGTGGAAGTTCGCGTAAGACGTACGGGTGAAGCTACTGTGGTAGCTGTGAGCGAACTTATCCCTTATGTAAAAGAACAGCTAGCAAATCTGTAAGAGTTAGATATCAAAAGGAATGCAGGATTTGCTTTGGATTTTGTAGAAAAGAAAAAGGTACCCCAGATCAGCAAGGGGTACCTTTTCTATGTAGATATTACCTTTGGTTCTGCCTAGTATTTTATCGTAAGGTAGAGAAGGAGAAAAGCGAGAGGTGAGAAAAGTTGGATCTATTAACAGAACAAAAACATAGATTTTCTCTGCTCCTCAAGCAATTAGAGGTTCCCCAAGAGATGGTTGAGCGGTATTTTACCGAGGGGTATATTGAGAAGCTAGAAGTATATAAACAAACTAAGGAATGGATTTTTCATTTCACATTTGAAAAAATGATGCCAGTTGATATATATCGTGCGTTTACCAAACGATTGCAACAAACATTTGCACACTTAGCCAAGGTTGATGCGATTTTTCGTTATTCCTTACAGCCGCCCGTACATATTGTGGTGGAAGAATACTGGGATTACTTGTTGAACGACCCAGATGCTCATTTGCAAACATTGGTAGGAACCCTAAAAACAGGACGAATGGAGACAGCGGGGGACCAGGTAAAGCTATTGTTACCAACTGAAATGGCAGTAGATATTATGAAATCGAAAAAAGCAGATGAACAACTGACGGAAGCATTTTGGAAGATTGCTCAGGTACGCCCGCGTTTTCTATTCCAAGCAGAAGAAAACGATGAGGCTATGCAGGCTTTTATTGAGCAACGTAAAGAAGAGGAACGAGCGTTGGTTAAAAATGTAATGACTCAGCAAGCTCAGGCTGAGAAAGAGCGTCAGAATGGACAAGAGGCTGAAGCGATTACTACTGTTACCATTGGATATGACATTAAGGAGGAACCTGTACCTATCTGTGAGATTCAAGAGGAAGAGAGACGAATTACGATTCAGGGTACAGTCTTTAATGTAGAAATTAAAGAATTAAAAAGCGGACGCCATATCTTAACATTCCATATGACAGATTATACTGATTCGCTGACCGTCAAAATCTTTTCGCGTGATAAGGAAGATGTTAAAGTACTAGAGGCGATTAAAGACGGTATGTGGATTAAAGCACGCGGTAGCGTCCAGCATGATACCTTTATGCGTGAGCTGGTTATGATGGCAAATGATATCAACCAGATTGAACAGCAAGGACGCAAGGACCGAGCAGAGGAGAAACGGGTTGAGTTACACGCCCATACTCCTATGAGCATGTTGGACGGAGTCGTTTCCGTGAAATCTTACATTACGCAAGCTGCTAAATGGGGACATAAAGCTGTGACAATAACCGACCATGGTGTCGTACAGGCATTCCCTGAGGCTTATGGCGTAGCCAAAAAGAACGGTATCAAATGTATCTTAGGTTTAGAAGCCTATGTAGTGGAAGATGGCATTAATATTGTATATAACTTGGATCGTGGAGCAACAAATTATGCTATCGATGAGAAGACCCCCTATGTCGTATTTGATACAGAGACAACGGGATTGAATGCGAATGAACATACTATTATTGAAATTGCAGCTGTAAAAATGATAGGTTCAGAAATCATTGAAGAATGGACAGAATTAATTGATCCTGGTATTTTGGTTGGCCCCAAAACCACGGAGATTACAGGGATCACAAACGAGATGCTACGGGGAAAACAGAAGCTAGACGTTGTCTTGCGCCGCTTTAAAGAATTTGCTGGAGATTCTATTCTTGTTGCCCACAATGCCGAATTTGACCAAGCATTTATTAATGCATGTGCCATTCGAGTGGGTATGGAACCGTGGACAAATTCATTCTTAGACACTTTGCCACTCGCACGTATGATGTATTCAGGCATGCGTAATTATCGTTTAGGAACTTTAGCGAAACGTTTTAATGTTGAATTGATCAATGCTCACCGGGCATTGGACGACACCGTCGCACTGGCAAAAGTATTCCAGCTCATGTTAAAAGACGTGAAGGAAGCTGAGATCAAAACACTTTCAGAACTAAATGAGCGAAGCAATGCTCAGGCAGATTATAAGAGTACTCGTCCATTCCATGCTACGATATTAGTGAAGAACAAGGAAGGCTTAAAAAATCTGTATAAGCTGGTGTCTATCTCGCATACGGAAACCTTTTTCCGTGTACCACGTATTATGCGTAGCCAGATTACGAAATATCGGGAAGGCTTGTTGATTGGAACGGCGTGTAAAGAAGGAGAGCTGTTCCAAGGTATTCTACGTGGTAAGCCAGAACAGGAATTGGAAGAGATTGCTAGATTTTATGATTATATCGAGTTGCAACCCCTCGAGCATTACAAACCATTATTGCGTAATGAGACGATTCCAAACACGGACGTGGTGAAGACATATCATGAAACATTGATACGTATTGCTGACCATTTAGAGCGACCTGTTGTAGCTACGGGTGATGTTCATTTTCTGCACCCTCGAGATCATACGTTCCGTGAAGTATTCTTGTTATCAAAAGGAGACCAAGATGCTAACGACCAACCTCCACTATATTTCATGACCACTGAGGAGATGTTGGAGGCATTCTCTTACTTGGGTGAACAAAAGGCTAAAGAAATTGTTATAGACAATACAAATGCCATTGCTGACATGATTGATGAAGTTAGCCCGATCCCAGACCGTTTGTATACCCCTGTCATCGAAGGGGCAGATGAAGAACTACGTGATATGTGCTATAACAAAGCAAAGCGAATCTATGGTGATCCGTTACCAGAGATCGTTGAAAAACGCTTAGAAAAAGAATTGACAAGTATCATTAAACACGGATTTGGCGTTATTTATCTTATTTCACAGCGCTTGGTGACAAAATCACTTAGCGACGGCTATTTAGTAGGTTCCCGGGGATCGGTAGGCTCTTCTTTTGTAGCAACTATGTCCGATATCACAGAGGTTAATCCACTACCACCGCACTATGTTTGCCCGAGCTGTCAGCATAGCGAGTTTATTATGGACGGTTCCATTGGTTCTGGGTTCGACTTAAAGGACAAGGATTGTGAGAAATGTGGTACTAGATATACGAAAGATGGCCAAGATATTCCGTTCGAAACCTTCCTTGGATTTAAAGGAGATAAGGTTCCCGATATCGATTTAAATTTCTCTGGTGACTATCAACCAAGGGCTCATAAATATACGCAAGATCTATTTGGTGTCGATAATGTTTTTCGTGCAGGGACGATAGGTACGGTTGCGGAAAAGACAGCGTATGGCTATGTTCGGAAATGGGCGGAAGAGCGCAAGCTAATGCTGCGCGGAGCAGAAATCGCACGATTGGTAAATGGTTGTACGGGTGCAAAGCGGACTACTGGACAGCATCCAGGGGGAATTATTGTGTTGCCTGACTATATGGATATGGAGGATTTTTGTCCTATTCAATTCCCTGCTGATGATGTTAAATCTGAATGGCGAACAACGCATTTTGACTTCCATTCCATCCATGACAATTTATTAAAGCTAGATATTCTTGGTCACGACGATCCGACCGTTATCCGGATGCTACAGGATTTGACGGGATTAGACCCAAAACAAATCCCGTTGGACGATCCAAAAACGATGTCTATCTTTAGCTCAACAGAATCGATAGGTGTAACGGCTGATCAAATCCGTACAAATATGGGCACATTAGGGATTCCGGAATTTGGTACTAAATTCGTTCGTCAGATGTTAGAAGATACAAAACCAACCACCTTTGCTGAATTAGTACAGATTTCTGGTCTCTCTCATGGAACTGACGTATGGCTAAACAATGCCCAGGAATTGATACGTAATCAGACATGTAAGCTTTCTGAAGTTATTGGTTGTCGTGACGATATCATGGTATATCTGATTTATAAAGGATTGGAACCATCACAAGCCTTTAAAATAATGGAATCAGTGCGTAAAGGAAAAGGTGTAAGCGAGGAAGACCAAGAGGAAATGCGAAATCATGATGTGCCTGAATGGTACATAGGCTCTTGCCAACGGATTAAGTATATGTTCCCAAAAGCGCATGCGACTGCTTATGTAATGATGGCGGTTCGGATCGCTTATTGTAAGGTACATTATCCATTGGAATTTTACGCTACGTATTTCACAGTTCGTGCTGATGATTTCGATATTCCATTGATGGTACAAGGATCGGCAGCTATTCGTCAACGGATTGAAGAGATTGAGGAAAAAGGTCACGATGCCCAACCGAAAGAAAAATCCTTACTGACTGTACTAGAGATGGCATTGGAAATGGTAGAGCGAGGCTTTAGCTTTACCAATGTGGATCTATATCGTTCAGATGCTGAGAAATTCCTGATTGATGGAAATAAACTAATCGCACCGTTTAATGCGATTCCAGGATTAGGAACTAACGCAGCAATCAGTATTGTAGAAGCACGTGAACAGGGCGAATTTTTATCAAAAGAAGACCTGCTTAGTCGTTCCAAGATTTCTAAAACAATTTTGGAGTATCTGGACGAACAGGGAGCACTACAAGGTATGCCAGAATCAAATCAATTGTCCTTGTTTTAGCGGTTTGAGAGCATAGCAAATTTTACTAGATAATACTTTTGAAATGGCAACTTTAACGATATATACATCTATCATTACATTATACTTTTGATAGATGTATTGTTGAGGTTGCCTTTTTCTTACTTGATATTTAAAAATAAGGCAATATAGGTCAAAAGCTTGCAGCACTTCGCTATTTCTTTATGCTTCCTCTATTACTGCTCCTTGTGTTTATGCGAGGAAATCTGGGAATGCTATGATAGAGATTAAAAAGCATCCAAAAGAATGGATGTTGTGGAGCACGGTTGGTTTTGGGCTGTTTTACGTAGATGGAGCGCCAAGTCAGAGTCAGAGTTTCCAAACCTCCCTAGTTGCTCTTTTCTCAGGATTTGTGCCACTGCTTTATTTTTCCGTGTAACTGAAATGGTAAAAGGAAGCATGCGTCAATTAGCGGCCGTAGAAGCAACACAGTCGATGGAAGTCTTATTTACTACAGCAGGAGAGGTTATTTGGTTATCTGCTAGCTTGCCTACACCATTGGTTGGTGGGGCTTCTGCTTATCATGCTTGGAATGGTTCTACACAGTGTTTCGGGGAGGAAAGAAAAGGAAGCATCCCCTGTTAATGTATCGGGGTAACCAATGCAGGCTGTGCTATGATTGGTTTAATGGGGATTCAGCAGAGTTTTGGTAAGTCTGATCAAAAGAGGCAGTGGTTGTCAAGACCCATGGTATTATGCTATAATTTTTTTGGAAATACTGGTTATACACGTACGAGAGTGGGGAAACCCACTCTTTCTTCTTGACCACAGGGGATTTCCTGATAGAAAGCTTCTTATGGCAAAGAATTAGACTTGTGACCACCCGGTGCCACCTTGGTAGCCGGTTACACATTTATAACAGTATGGATATGCTTAAAGGAGGAACTTGCTTGAGCAAGGTAGTGCAAATTGTTGAGGAACTACTGACTCCTATCCTTGAAGAAACAGGATTGGAACTGGTGGATATCGAATACAAAAAGGAAGGTAGCAACTGGTTTTTGCGTATCTTTATCGACAATGATTCGTCCAACATCGATATTGAAGATTGTGGTACCGTTAGTGAAAAACTAGGAGCAAAGCTGGACGAACTGGACCCGATTCCAACAGCATATTTCTTAGAGGTTTCTTCGCCTGGAGCGGAGCGTCCTTTACGTAAAGAAAAAGATTATCACAAGGCTGTAGGCAAACACGTACATATCACCACCAAAGAAGCGGTGGACGGTCACACGTTGTTTGAAGGTACATTAGAATCGTTTGACGGTGAGACGTTAACGATTTCTGAACAAAAAAACAAATATACAATTAAAATGGAACAAATAAGCGAAGCCCGATTGGCTATCGTCTTTTAATTGAGGGGAGGACATTAGTACAATGAATGCAGAGTTTATTACAGCACTGCATGATCTGGAAAAGGAAAAGGGGATTGACAAAGAAGTTTTGATTGAGGCGATTGAGGCAGCGCTGATCTCTGGTTACAAGCGCAACTTTAATTCCGCACAAAACGTCCGTGTTGATGTAAACCGCCATTCAGGTCAAGTTCGCGTGTTTGCACGTAAAAATGTTGTAGAAGATGTGTTAGATGCTCGCTTGGAGATTTCTTTGGAGGCTGCTAATGAAATTGATCCAAACTTCCGCATTGATGACATCGTTGAGATTGAGGTAACGCCTCGTGATTTTGGACGCATTGCGGCTCAAACTGCGAAGCAAGTCGTTACTCAACGCATTCGTGAAGCAGAACGCGGACTTATTTATAATGAATTTATTGATCGTGAAGAAGATATCGTTAATGGTATTGTTCAACGTCAGGATTCCCGCTCCTATTTTGTTGACTTAGGTAAAGTGGAAGCGGTAATGCCTCTAACTGAGAAAATGCCATCAGATGATTTTAAACCACAAGACCGTATCAAAGCATATATTATTAAAGTGGAAAAAACGACAAAGGGTCCACAAATCGTAATTTCCCGTACGCATCCAGGACTATTAAAACGCTTATTTGAACTGGAAGTACCTGAAATTTATGATGGTGTAGTTGAAATTAAATCAGTAGCGAGAGAAGCAGGAGATCGATCTAAGATTGCTGTTCACTCCACAAACGAGGAAGTCGATCCAGTTGGTGCCTGTGTAGGTCCTAAAGGTCTACGCGTACAAACTATCGTAAACGAACTAAAGGGCGAAAAAATTGACATTGTTCGCTGGTCTGAGGATCCGGCTGAATACGTGGCTAACGCGTTAAGTCCATCTAAAGTGGTTCATGTTGAAGTGAACGAAGAGGAGAAAATGACGCGCGTAATCGTACCTGATTATCAATTATCCCTAGCTATCGGTAAACGCGGACAAAATGCACGCTTGGCAGCCAAACTTACTGGATGGAAAATAGATATTAAGAGTGAAAGTCAAGCTGAACAAGAGGGGATCTCCTATCCTAAGCCTTCCGATGAAGATGCTAGCGATGTGGGTATGGAATGAAAGTAAAAAAAGTTCCGTTACGTAAATGCATTGTTTGTCAGGAAATGTACCCGAAGAAGGAATTGCTCCGCGTCGTTCGAACGCCGGATGAACAAATTTTGATCGATCCGAGCGGAAGGGCGTCCGGACGCGGCACTTATGTTTGTCAAAAAGAGAGTTGCCGTACACCAGATACTTTCACTGCTGGAAAATGGAAAAAAGTTTTGGAACGTGCGCTAAACACCAGCATTTCACAGGAACAATATGATAACTTCCGCGAGAAATGGCTGGAGATGATGGGGAAATGAATCAAAGAGTAGCGCAATTGCTAGGGTTGGCCATGCGTGCAGGCAAAGTAATAACGGGTGAAGGTCTCGTGATCAATGGGGTTCGTAACGGACAGGCAAAGCTTGTCCTTCTGGCTACAGATGCATCAGCTAACACGACCAAGAAAGTGTCCGACAAATGCCTGTATTATAAGGTGCCTTGTTATTCGCTTTCGACCAGGTACGAACTTGGAAGTGCGATTGGTAAAGAAGCTCGGGTCTCGATCGCCATCACTGATAGTAAGATGGCGAAGAGCATGGAGAACCTTCTCACACCTAATCCATAACAAGGGGTGATTACATGAAGACACGCGTATACGAATACGCAAAGAAACATAACATGAGCAGTAAAGAAATTGTTACTCTCTTGAAGAGAATCAATATAGATGTCAGCAATCACATGAGTATTATGGACGAAGAAACGGTACAAAAATTGGAACAGCATTTGGCAAATTTACGAGCAAATGCTGCCAGTGGTAACACCCAAGCAAAACAAGTGCAACAACCAAAGCAAGATAAGCCACAAACCAAAACGAGCAGCGAGGCGCGAGCCACATCCCAATCGGAAAAATCCCCCAAACAAGACGGTCAAAAACCGCAAATTGCAAATGCTGCTGGTAACACCTCAGCTCAAGCAAAGAGCAGAGGGACGCAAAACCAAAATCAGGGGAAGAATCAGGAGCGAAGAGCAAATACTATGAGTCAAAACAAAAAACAAGATGCAAAGCAAAATGAAGTAAAAGAGCAAACGACCAACATTGAGGCAGAACGTAAAGAAGAAACTCTAGCGGACAAAGCGAAAATTCCAGCAAAAGTTGGAATGGAAAAACGCGAAAAAATTAAGAAGGCTCCACAAACTAAAAAAACCTTTGAAGACAACAGAAAAGGACCGCAGTTTAACAAAAACCAAAGACGTTCAAATGGACGTCAAGGTGGACATACTCCTGCACCACGTCCTGTGTTAGAATTGCCAAGCAAAATTACGTTTACAGAGTCACTTACTGCCAACGAATTGGGTAAAAAGCTAAGAAGAGAACCAGCAGAAATTATTAAAAAATTATTCGCTTTGGGTATCATGGCTACGATCAATCAGGATCTAGATCGAGATACTATTGAATTAATTTGTGCTGACTACGGTGTAGAAGTAGAAGAGAAAATCATCATTGATGAAACAAACTTCGAAACAATCGCTGAAGTGGATGCAGAAGAAGAGCTACGTGAACGCCCTCCAGTTGTTACCATCATGGGTCACGTTGACCATGGTAAAACAACGTTACTAGATGCGATTCGCTCTACAAATGTAGTTGCAGGAGAAGCTGGTGGTATTACACAGCATATCGGTGCGTATCAAGTTGAAATCAAAGGCAAGAAGATTACTTTCTTAGACACACCTGGTCACGCCGCGTTTACAACAATGCGTGCTCGTGGTGCTCAAGTTACGGATATTACAATTCTTGTTGTAGCTGCTGATGATGGTGTTAAACCACAAACAATCGAAGCAATCAGCCATGCGAAAGCGGCAAATGTTCCGATTATCGTTGCTGTCAACAAAATTGACAAACCAAGTGCTGATCTAGATCGTGTGAAACAAGAATTAATGCAATTCGAATTAGTATCTGAAGAGTGGGGCGGCGATACTATTTTCTGCCCGCTATCTGCGAAACAGCGTACTGGTATTGAAGAACTTTTAGAATACATTCTATTGGTATCTGAAGTACAAGAATTGAAAGCCAACCCTGATAAACGTGCTCGTGGTACGGTCGTTGAGGCGGAGTTGGACAAAGGACGTGGCCCTGTTGCAACTGTTTTGGTTCAACATGGTACGTTGCGTGTTGGTGATCCAATCGTTGTAGGCTCTGCTTTTGGCCGCATTCGCGCAATGGTGAACGACAAAGGTCGTCGTATGAAAGAAGCACCACCGTCCATGCCAGTTGAAATCACCGGTTTAAATGATGTACCTCAAGCTGGGGATCAATTCATGGTATTTGAAGATGAAAAGAAAGCTCGTTCCATCGGTGAGTCTCGTGCAGTTAAACAACGTGATTCTGAGCGTCGTGCAAGTGCGCGTGTTTCCTTGGATGACTTGTTTACTCAAATCCAAGAAGGCGATATTAAAGAATTAAACCTAATCATTAAAGCGGACGTTCAAGGTTCTGTAGAAGCGCTTCGAGGTTCTTTAGAGAAAATAGAAGTAAATGGTACTCGTGTGAAAGTTATTCATACAGGTGCGGGTGCGATTACAGAGTCTGATGTTACTTTAGCAAATGCATCTAACGGAATTATCATTGGTTTCAATGTTCGTCCTGAACCGAATGCTCGCAGTATGGCTGAGCAAGAGCAAATTGACATTCGTTTACACCGTGTTATTTACACTGTTATTGAAGAGATTGAATCCGCATTGAAAGGGATGCTTGATCCTGTATATAAAGAGGAGATTATCGGTCAAGCGGAAGCTCGTCAGATCTTCAAAGTATCTAAAGTAGGTACAATCGCAGGTTGCTACGTTACGGAAGGTAAGCTAAGCCGTGATGCAGGGGCACGATTGATCCGTGATGGTGTAGTTATTTACGAAGGTAAATTAGATACGCTAAAACGTTTCAAAGACGATGTGAAAGAAGTGGCAACGAACTACGAGTGCGGTGTTACTCTAGAACGTTTCACTGACATTAAAGAAGGCGACATTATTGAAGCCTTCATTATGGTTGAAGTTAAAGCCTAATGGTAGCTGTGACGCAGTTAGAATTGTTTATGCCCTATACGAGTTCTCTTAAGGAAAAACGTTCGATTATTAAAAGCGTCATGAGTCAAATTAGAAATAAGTACAATGTATCAATTGCTGAAATAGACTTTCACGAGCAATGGCAGCGTACCTTACTTGAGGTAGCTGCCGTTGCCAATGAATACTCCTTTTTGCAAAAGGAAATTACCACCATCGTGCGGTTTGTAGAAACATTTTCCGACGTAGAGTTAATTCGGGCGGATACGGAATACTACGACTGAGGTACGATTTACGTTCGGAGGTGAATGAAATGAGCATGAATAAAACCCGAATGAGTCGCGTAAGTGAAGAGATCAAAAAAGAATTGAGCGTTCTTTTGCAACGTGAAATGAAAGATCCACGCATCGGTTTTGTAACAGTAACAGATGTGGAAGTAACTAGTGACCTTCAACAAGCAAAAGTGTATATTAGCGTTTTCGGAGATGAAAGCAAACGAGAGGAATCGCTGAAAGGTTTGCAAAAAGCAAAAGGCTTTCTACGCACAGAAGTGGGGCGTCGTATCAAATTAAGACATGTGCCTGAGCTTCTATTCAAACTGGATGCTTCCATTGATTACGGAAATAAAATCGATAACCTTTTGCGTGAAATCTCCCCAAATGAAGGAGAGAAATAGGATGAATATCGATCAAACTGTTTTCTTAGATGCCGCTCGTTTTGTTCGTGAAAACGAGCGTTTCTTAATTATTTCCCACGTAAACCCTGATGGTGATACGACGGGCTCTGCTCTTGCTATGGCTCTTTTATTAGAACAGATGGGTAAAAGCTATGTGATTGTAAACCAAGGATCTACACCTGATATGTTCTCCTTCCTGCCGCGCTTCAACCACATCATCAATCTATCTGACCAAACTGTGGATGAGAAATTCTCCTGCGTTATCGCTGTAGACGCAGCAGATAGCAGTCGGATGGGAGAAGTAACTCATTTGTTTAATCCAGATGCACAAATTCTAAATATTGACCATCATCCTACCAATGATGCGTTTGGTACGTACAATATTATCCTGCCTCATGCAGCTGCAACAGCAGAGATTATGTATGATTGGTGTGTTGCTTCCTCCTTTTCATTAACAAAAGAGATTGCTACATGTATTTATACTGGATTACTTACGGATACAGGTGGTTTCCGGTATTCCAATACGACACCGCATGTGATGGAAATCGCTTCACATCTACTTACGTATGAAGTTTCTTCAGCCGAGATTGCAGAACGCTGTTTAGAGAGCATTACGTTAAAGCATGTACAGATTCTTAAACGTGCTTTAGCATCTCTGGAGCTTATCAATGAGGGGCTCGTTGCTACTATGCAGATATCAAAACAGGATTTTTTAGAAACCAATTCAACAAATGATGATACAGGTGGTATTGTAAATTACGGGCGTAATATTGAAGGTGTCGAGGTTGGAATATTGCTAACAGAAGTAGAAGAAGGCATTGTCAAAATTAGCCTGCGTTCACGTGCAAAGGTAGATGTGGCTCAACTAGCTAAGAATATCGGTGGCGGTGGACATGCCCGCGCAGCAGGATGCACGATGAAGGGTGTAACACTGGAAGAAGCCAAGAAATCTGTTTTGCGATTGGTAGATCAAGTGCTTGGAGTGGAAAGATATGAGTGAGCAACACGGAGTTCTCGTTTTACATAAACCTGCCGGAATGACTTCACATGATTGTGTTGCAAAAATTCGTCGTATTTTTCAAACGAAAAAAGTGGGGCATACAGGTACACTAGACCCTGATGTGACGGGTGTGTTACCTATATGTATAAACAATGCGACACGAATTGTGGAGTATTTGCAGGAGCTTCCAAAAGCTTATGAAGTTGTCATGCGTATTGGTTCAACCACTACGACCGAGGATGCCTCTGGTGAAGTATTGGAGACAGCTACGGTGGACGTTGCTACCATTACTAGAGAACGAGTAGAGGAAGCAATGAAGGAAATGCTTGGGGTAATCGAGCAAATTCCTCCAATGTATTCTGCTATTAAGGTAAATGGGCAGCGTTTATATGATTTAGCTCGTGAAGGTATTACGATTGAGCGAAAGGCTCGCGAGGTTACTATTTATGAATTACAACTACATCAGATTGAATCTAACGAAGAGTACGTAGATGTGTCGTTTTATTGTCTTTGCTCCAAAGGGACGTATATGCGTACGTTATGTGTTGACCTTGGACAAAAACTGGGGTATCCTGCGCATATGGCCAAGTTAGTTCGTGTTAAAAGCGGACCGTTTACAATGGAGCATGCCCTTACGTTTGAGGAATTGGAAGCATGCATGAACAAGGAGCAAACGACGAAGAGCATTGAGCAACTTGTTATTCCAATTGGAGAAGCCTTATCTTATTTGCCTCGCTATGAAATTACAGCGGACAGAGCTAAGGCTGTACTAAATGGTTTGGAAACAGGTCTGCCAGGCTGTCAAGTTGAGGAAGGAAAGCTCATTTGTTTGTATAGTAATGGTCAGTTACTTGGCATTCACAAGGTGTATAAGAGCCAACGAGGTCTATATGCCAAACCAGAAAAAGTTTTTCGCACATGAGGTGGGGACTTTGAACATAATACGACTATCCTATCCGCTTTCATCTGAGATCGAATTACAACCATGCGCGGTCGCCATGGGATACTTCGATGGTGTTCACATTGGGCATCGTCGCGTCATCCAACGAGCGATTGATCATGCCCAAACTCACGGAATGAAAAGTGGTGTCTTGACCTTTGATCCACATCCACGTGAAGTTCTAGGTAGAAGTGGTTATTCTCAATATATCACTCCCTTGGATGATAAGCTGGAGCAATTTGAAAAAATGGGAGTAGACATCGTTTTTGTCATGCAATTTGACATTGGCTTCTCCTCTATTTACCCTGAGGATTTTGTAGAGGAAGTTATTCTGCCTCTTCAGGTAAAGCATATTGTGGTTGGCTTTGACAATACATTTGCTTATCGAGGCATGGGTACAACACAGACGCTATTAGAACTAAGCAAAGAGCGATATACTGTAGACATCATTGGCCCTGTGAATCGTTTAGGCGAAAAGGTGAGTAGCACCATTATTCGGGAATACTTGCACCAAGGCGAAGTAGAGCAAGTACGTCATCTTTTAGGACGTCCTTATAAGGTAAAGGGAACAGTGATTCATGGAGATAAGCGCGGTAGAACCATTGGGTTCCCAACTGCCAATGTCGGGGTGGACGAGCCTTATTTAATTGGAAAAAATGGTGTATATGGCGTTCGAATTACCGTGGATGAACAAACCTATGATGGCGTGATGAATATTGGAATTAAGCCTACTTTTGAATTGGAGAAGCGAGAAAAATCACTGGAAGTTCATATCATGGGTTTTAAAGATGAGATTTATGGTAAAAATGTAGAAGTAGAATTATTCTTCATGATCCGTGATGAAATCAAATTCTCTGGCGTGGAAGCTCTTGTGTCCCAAATCCAACAAGACGTGAACTTTGCTAAAGAAAAATTTTCTAAGTTGGCTTAATTCGCTAGCTAAGTGAATGATTTCCTTTACTTTTTGAAAAAAAGTATGCTATAATCTGTACTGTTCTAAGCAGAACGACCCTCTAGCTTGGCTGTCCGATTCTCACCGACGGCATGCTCAGCTAATGGGAAATTTAATGGAGGTGAGTACGAATGGCACTTACTCAAGAGCGTAAAACTCAATTGATCAACGAATTCCGTACACATGATAACGATACTGGATCTCCTGAGGTTCAAATCGCAATTCTTACGGAAAACATCAACAATCTTAACGAACACCTACGCACACATAAGAAAGATCACCACAGCCGTCGTGGTCTATTGAAAATGGTAGGTCAACGCCGTAACCTTTTAGGTTACCTAAGAGACAGCGACGTTGCTCGTTATCGTACATTGGTTGACAAACTTGGTCTTCGCCGTTAATCGGCACGTCTGAAAAAGCGGGTGAATTCCCGCTTTTTCTATTATCATATCTATTTTATTTCTGCCACAGCAGGAAATAATACATAGAGATAGAAAAGAATCATGTTAGACTATGGTCTATTTAAGGAGGACTGCTAAAAGAATGGAGCAACAATATCGTACTTTCGACTTTGATTTAGCAGGCCGAAAACTTACGCTTGAGTTTGGAAAAGTTGCAAAACAGGCACAAGGTTCGGTCTTAGTGCGTTACGGAGATACCACCATTCTATCTGCGGTTACCGTTTCTAAAGAGCCAAAAGACTTGGATTTCTTTCCATTAACGGTAAACTATGAAGAACGCTTATATGCAGTAGGTAAAATTCCAGGTGGATTTATTAAGCGAGAAGGTCGCCCAAGCGAGAGAGCTATTTTGGCGAGCCGATTAATTGACCGTCCAATCCGCCCTCTATTCTTGGAAGGCTTCCGTAATGATGTACAAGTAGTAAATACTGTTCTTTCCGTTGATCAGGATTGTTCAACAGAAATCGCAGCAATGATTGGTACTTCTGCTGCATTAAGCACATCTGAAATTCCATTTAATGGTCCGATTGCAGGTGTTATTGTAGGTCGTATCGATGGTAAATTTATTATCAACCCTACGATTGCTGAGCAAGAGAAAAGTGATATTCATCTAGTGGTAGCAGGTACGATGGACGCTATTAACATGGTAGAGGCTGGTGCAAAAGAAGTACCGGAAGAAATTATGTTAGAAGCGATCATGCATGGTCACGATTACATCAAGAAAATCGTTGCTTTCCAAAATGACATCGTAGCTGAAATTGGCAAACAAAAAATGGAAGTAGTATTGCATAGTGTGGACGAAGAAATTGACCAAGCTGTGCGTGCTTTTGCTGATGCGAAAATACGTGAAGCAGTTCGCGTAGAAGAGAAACACGCTCGTGCTGAAGCGATCGATGCTGTTAAAGAAGATACACAAGCACATTTTGCTGAGGTATATCCAGAACATGCGGGAGAAATTAGCGAAATTCTTTACAACATGGTTAAAGAGGAAGTTCGTCGTCTCATTACGCATGAAAAAGTTCGCCCAGATGGTCGTGCACTTACTGAAATCCGTCCATTGTCGAGCGAAGTGGGTATTTTACCTAGAACACACGGTTCTGGTTTATTTACTCGCGGTCAAACCCAAGCATTGAGCGTTTGTACATTAGGAGCACTCGGTGATGTACAAATTTTGGATGGACTTGGTCTTGAAGAAACAAAACGCTTCATGCATCATTACAATTTCCCGCCATACAGTGTAGGGGAAGCACGTCCACTTCGTCCTCCAGGTCGTCGCGAAATCGGTCACGGTGCATTGGGTGAAAGAGCAATTGAACCAATCATCCCTAGTGAAGTAGAATTCCCATATACAATTCGTCTAGTATCAGAGGTAATCGAATCTAATGGTTCTACTTCTCAAGCGTCTATTTGCGGTAGTGTTCTTGCATTGATGGATGCCGGGGTACCAATTAAAGCACCAGTTGCCGGTATTGCAATGGGCTTGATCATGGATACAGATGGTGAACATTTCTCCATCTTGACAGACATCCAAGGCATGGAAGACCACTTGGGAGATATGGACTTTAAGGTAGCAGGTACGGCTGAAGGTGTTACAGCTCTTCAAATGGATATCAAGATTGAAGGTATCAACCGTGAAATCCTAGAGCAAGCATTGACGCAAGCGAAGGAAGGCAGAATGCATATCCTTGAAAGCATGCTAGCTACGATCAATGCTCCGCGTGATCACTTGTCTCCTTACGCACCAAAGATCATGACAATGTCAATTAACCCAGAAAAAATTCGTGACGTTATTGGGCCACAAGGTCGTATTATCAATAAGATCATCGAAGAAACAGGTGTTAAAATCGATATTGAGCAAGATGGTCGTATCTTTATCGCATCTACGAATGCAGAAGCGAACCTACGTGCAAAACAAATCATCGAGGATTTGGTACGCGAAGTAGAAGTTGGTCAAACTTACTTGGGAACTGTTAAACGTGTTGAAAAATACGGGGCTTTCATCGAGTTGTTTGCGGGTAAAGAAGGACTTTGCCACATTTCACAACTAGCGGAAGAGCGCGTTGCTAAAACGGAAGATGTAGTTTCTGTAGGTGATAAAATCTTGGTTAAAGTAACGGAGATTGATGACCAAGGTCGCGTTAATATTTCGCGTAAAGCTGTTCTAAAAGAACAAGCACAAGCTGCACCAGAAGCAACTGAATAATAGATAGCCAAAAAGCTTTGCCGATCATGGGAAACTATGTGGGTGCAAGCTTTTTTTGCTTCTATCGAGAACTTTCTCTACATAGATTGGACAAAGAGGATAGAGAATAAGGAAGAAGAACTCGATAGATAAAAGCAAAGGTGATGAAATTGTGAAACAGCATTCCAAAAAAACAAGAAAATATATGGCGGTAGCAACTGTTTGTGGAGCGTTACTGTTTGGCTTAGTAACCTCATCTCCTGTTAGCACATATGTTACACAACTAAAAGTTGGCGTTACTCCAGTGCAAGGTCAAATTACAATTGAAGAGCCATTTAGAGAAAAAATAGAGCAGTGGCAAAAGGAGCGAGAGGAAGCACCACAAGACGCCTATCTTGATCCTGTTTGGAAAGCGATTCCCGGATATAACGGACGAGTAATCGATATTAACGCAACGATTGCCCAAATGAAGAAAACAGGCAAGCAGGATGAAAGTGCAATTGTTTTTAAAGAGCAGATGCCAAAGGTACAGGTAGAACAGCTAGGGGCTCATCCTATTTATAGAGGTAATCCCAAAAAAGAAGCAGTAAGCTTCATGATTAATGTGGCCTGGGGTAATGAATACCTTGATAAAATTCTTACTACATTAGATAGGCATAAAGTAAAAACCACATTCTTCTTAGATGGATCTTGGGTCAAACGAAACCCCGAGCTAGCGAAGAAAATTTATGACAAAGGTCATGAAATAGGCAACCATGCGTATTCTCATCCAGATATGAGCAAGCTGGGAGAGGCACGTATTCGCCAAGAGATCAGTAAAACGCAAGACATCATTTCTCAGACAATCGGCTTAAAACCTACTTTATTTGCTCCACCATCTGGTTCCTTTAATCAACGGGTGGTAGAAATTGCGCATCAGGATTACCAAATGAAGACAATTCTTTGGACAGCAGATACTGTTGATTGGAAGAATCCACCGGTTGGAACGATGGTAGAGCGTATTCGCAAGAAGTTAGATAAAGGAGTACTCATACTGATGCACCCTACTGAACCTTCAGCTCAAGGACTGGATCAAATGTTGACACTGGCTGAGAAAAAAGGATTGAAACCAACGACTGTTTCAGAGGTAATTTCTAGCCGTCGTTTACCGTAGAATCTTGTGGAATATTGTACCGGACGCTATTTTTTGCTATAGTAAGACATGTTATTTTCAATTGAAAGCTAAACGCTTATCAGTAACATGTACAACAGGGAAGCGACTTTATGATCGCTTCCCTGTGTGGCATAAGCCAGAGATAGCAGATTGATAGAGGGGGATCAGATTTGATTCAAACATATACGTGTGCAAATGGTGTCCGGATTGTTACCGAAAAAATAGCTAGTGTTCGATCCGTTGCTTTAGGCATATGGGTAGGAACGGGTTCAAAATATGAAAATGAGAAAAATAACGGGATTTCACATTTCCTAGAGCACATGTTTTTTAAAGGCACTACGACTCGCAGTGCGAAAGAGATAGCTGAAGCGTTTGACGAAATTGGTGGGAACGTAAACGCCTTTACATCCAAAGAATATACTTGCTATTATGCGCGTGTACTTGATCGTCACGCACCGCTTGCTCTCAATATTTTATCCGATATGTACTTTAACTCCGTGTTTGACGCAGAGGAATTGGAGAAAGAAAAGAACGTAGTGCTAGAAGAAATCAGTATGTATGAGGATACGCCAGATGATTTGGTGCACGACCTGATTGCACGCGCTTCCTATGCAGATCATTCGCTCGGGTATACGATACTGGGAAAAGAAGACGTGCTAAAAGGCATGAAACGTGAGGATTTGTTGACATATATTGAGCAACGATACTTACCAGAGAACACGGTAATTACAGTGGCCGGTAATTTTGACGATGAGTTAATTACATTGGTTCAATCATTATTTTCTACGTACCAGCGTACAGGTAAAACAATGGATATCGCTACACCAACCTTTACAGGTCAAAGCATTGTACATCAAAAACAGACCGAGCAGGCTCATCTATGCCTGTCTATGCCTGGCTATGCTGTTGGACATGACGATGTTTATTCCTTAATTATTTTAAACAATATTTTGGGTGGTAGCATGAGTTCTCGTTTGTTTCAAGAGATTCGTGAAGAACGCGGTCTAGCTTATTCCGTTTATTCTTACCACTCCTCATATAAGGAATCTGGTACATTTAATATTTATACGGGAACAGCACCAGAGCATGTAGGAAAAGTATTCGACATAGTGTCTAATGTTCTACATGACGTTCGTACAAATGGAATTACAGAAAAAGAACTGAACAAAGGAAAAGAACAGCTTAAAGGTAGCTTGATGCTAAGCTTAGAAAGCACTAGCAGTCGTATGAATCGTTTGGGTAAAAATGAACTGTTACATGGCAGACACCTTACATTAGACGAAATTATCGCGAAGGTAGATCGTGTAAGTCAGGAATCTGTTTTAGCAGTGGCTAAAGAATTATTCCACTCCAAAATGGCGATGGCCATGGTTAGTCCGTTGGAAGCATTCCCAGAAAATGTTGATGCAAATGTATTCTTAACTTAAAAAAGAGGTGTCTTTTGTGTTTGTAAACATTAAGAAAATGTCTCCGATGATTGGAACGGATATTCCTTTACCGCATTATGCAACAACAGGTTCTGCTGGACTTGATCTAGCAGCATGCATTGAACAGGAAATTACGATTGCTCCTGGGGAACGCGCCAAAATTCCTACAGGGATTGCTGTACAAATGCCTGACGCGAGTATGGTAGGTTTGGTGTTCCCACGTAGCGGCAACGCGTTTAAACACGGTATATCATTAACGAATGCCGTCGGAGTTATTGATAGTGATTATACGGGTGAGATTCAAGTGCTGTTGCAGAATTTAGACACAACTGAACCATTTGTGGTCAGAAAAGGAGATCGAGTTGCCCAATTACTCTTTATGCCAGTGACTCAAGCACGATTAGAAATTGTTGACGAGTTGGAGAAAACAGAGCGTGGTGCAGGTGGATTCGGTTCTACTGGTAAATAAGTGAGTGGAGAAAGGGCTTCTCCTAAGTCGTAATAGGCTTAGAGAGAAGCCTCTTTTTTATTGGTAATCTCATAATTATTTTAGAAAAAATTCTCTTTTGCTACATTCTTACGTATAAACTGTTCAGCTTTTTCGTATATTCTGCTGTGAGTGGACAAACAAAGGAGGAAATAAAATGCGATTAAGCGAGTTTAGTGGCAAAGAGATCGTTGATATTGATTATGGAGAAAAACGTGGAGTAGTAGCACAATCCGATATGGAAATTAATCCGATAACTGGAGAAATTACTGCCATTGTTGTTTCAAATAACTCTTTATTTGGAATAGGGAAGAAAAAAGCAGACATCATTATTCCTTGGAAGTCTATTGTACAAATCGGTCCTGATATGATAATTGTACAGTTACAGCCTATACAAAACCAATTTTCAAAGGAATCTCCAGTAACGAAACGATAGGTGTTCGAATAGGATGACGGTAGATTAACGAAGTGCACGAAATGTAACTCGACCGTGAACAAAAAACGGTTCGTCAACTATTTTACATTTTCCAAAGGACTTGGAAAAATTCTTTGCGTTTCCAGGTTATCTTGCGTAAAATGTTTGGAAAGGGGAACACGGCATGCTGACGGGAAAACATGTTGCTTTTATTGGCGGTGATGCTCGTCAACTGGAAGTCATTAAAAAATGCATTCAGTTGGACGCCACAGTTACTCTTATTGGATTTGATAACTTGGAGAGTAGCTTTACAGGAGCAACGAAGAAACCATTAACATGCGATGTGTTAAAAGATGTTGATGCCCTGATCCTACCTATCGTCGGTACGGATGACAAAGGAATGATTGAAAGCATTTTTTCTACAAAAAGTATTCAACTCTCTAAGGAGCATTTTGAAGCTTTACCAGAAAAATGCGTTGTCTATACCGGGATGGCGAAGCCTTATCTGAGAGAGCTATTAAAAATGTATAACGTTCCGCTAAAAGAGCTATTAAATCGTGACGACGTGGCTATCTATAATTCCATTCCTACTGTGGAAGGAGCATTGATGGTAGCGATCCAAAACACTGATATTACGATTCACAGCTCTGATGTGATTGTTCTCGGATTAGGTCGAGTAGGAATGTCATTAGCTAGAGCTTTGCATGCATTGGGAGCACATGTTAAGGTGGGGGTAAAACGTCCAGAACACATAGCACGTAGTAATGAGATGGGCATTGATGCTTTTGATCTTGATGATTTTAAACTATATGTATCAAAAGTGGACATTATTTTTAACACAATCCCACATTTGATTATTACATCAGACATCATTGCACAGATGCCACAGACTGCTTTTATCCTAGATATTGCTTCTAAGCCGGGTGGAACCGATTTTCGTTATGCAGAACGTCGTGGAATCAAAGCGATCCTTGCCCCAAGCCTTCCTGGAATCGTTGCACCGAAAACAGCCGGGCAAATTATTGCCAATACCTTAGCGCGACTACTATCGGAGCAAGCTGACAATCAGGAGGGAACATCATGAGCGATCTGAGGGGAAGAACGGTCGGATTTGGGTTAACGGGCTCCCATTGTACATTGGAAGAAACCATGCCGCAAATTCAGCGTTTAGTAGATGCTGGAGCACGTGTTGTACCCATAGCGAGCCAGACCGTGATGACCACTGATACACGTTTTGGAACGACTAACCATTGGCAAAACCAATTAAAACAGATTACAGGCGAAGAGATTATCACCACTATTCCTGATGCAGAACCGCTTGGACCTTCCAAGCTATTTGACGTTATGGTGATTGCTCCATGCACAGGTAACACCACGAGCCGATTGGCGAACGCACTCACAGATAGCCCTGTTTTAATGGCTGCAAAAGCAACCTTGCGCAACCTACACCCAGTCGTCTTGGCAATTTCAACCAATGATGGACTTGGTTTAAATGCGGCTAATATTGCAAAACTTCTAGCTACCAAAAATATTTATTTTGTTCCGTTTGGGCAGGATGCGCCTGACAAAAAACCGAACTCGCTGGTAGCACGAATGGACCTCATTAAAGAAACGTGCGAGCTAGCTATACAACATCGTCAGTTGCAACCTTTGCTTATAGAAAGATTCCATTATTGATGCAGCTAACAGGCTCTTAGGAGGAGAAAAAGATGGAGAACCAACTGAAGGTAAATGTCGCAGTCGTGGGAGCGACAGGAGCAGTAGGACAGCAAATGATTCAGCTTTTGGAGAAACGAAATTTTCCAATCGGTCAACTGAAGTTATTAGCTTCAAAAAGATCGGCTGGTAAAAAGGTGCTGTTTAAAGGTAAGGAAGTGACAATTGAAGAAGCAACACCTGATAGCTTTATCGGTGTAGATTTTGCGCTTTTCAGTGCAGGAGGGGCGATTAGTAAGGAATTAGCTCCACACGCTGTACGTCACGGAGCAGTTGTCATTGACAATACCAGTGCTTATCGAATGGATCCGGAAGTTCCATTGGTTGTGCCCGAAGTTAACATGGATGCGGCACGCAAACACAAAGGAATCATTGCAAACCCTAATTGTTCTACCATTCAGATGGTTGCAGCATTAAAGCCTCTTTATGACCGTTTTGGAATAGATCGGATTATTGTTTCTACGTATCAAGCTGTATCTGGTGCGGGTGCTCAAGCGATCAATGAGCTGTTGACTCAAACCAGAGACATTCTAGATGGGAAAGAGCCGGAAGCAAATGTACTGCCGGTATCTAAACTTCCTGTTCATCATCAGATTGCTTTTAATGCGATTCCGCAAATTGATGTTTTCACAGACAATGGATTTACGTATGAAGAGATGAAGATGGTAAACGAAACAAAGAAAATATTGGGTGACGATCAAGTTTTAGTTGCAGCTACTTGTGTGCGTATTCCAGTAGTAAAAGGTCACAGTGAGTCCGTTTATATCGAATTTAAAAATGACTATGAACTGGAAGAAGTGAAATCTATACTAGCACATGCACCTGGTATTGTGCTTGTCGATTCCCCTGAAGAACAAAAATATCCATTGGCTACCGATTCTGCGGATAAGCTTGAAGTTTTTGTCGGTCGTGTTCGCCGAGATTTAACGCATCCACGAGGCATCCATATGTGGGTTGTATCAGATAATCTATTAAAGGGTGCTGCTTGGAACACCGTACAAATTGCCGAGGAGCTTATCAAGGCCAACAGCTAGGAGAGAGGTTTCATGAAAATACTTGTCCAAAAGTTCGGGGGTTCATCCTTAACAACGGAGGATCATCGTAATCGGGCAATTGGCCACATTGAAAAAGCACTGGCGGAAGGCTTTTCCTTGATAATAGTAGTGTCAGCAATGGGGCGTAAGGGTGATCCTTACGCCACTGACACGCTATTACAATTGATCCGACAAAATGGGGACAGCCTACGGGCGCGCGAAAACGACCTGTTATTGCATACAGGGGAGATTATTTCCGCCTGCGTCATCTCCAGCATGCTTAATGAGAGAGGCATCGAGTCCACAATTTTAACGGGTGGGCAAGCTAATATCATAACCACTAATGATTTTAGTAACGCACAAATCCTAACAATTGAACCTGATCGTATTCAACAAGAGCTTGAGCAAGGGCGTGTTGTTATTGTTCCGGGGTTTCAGGGCCGTACGGAAGATTGGCAAGTGACCACTTTAGGTCGTGGAGGAAGCGATACGACAGCAACAGCACTTGGCGTTGCCTTAAAAGCTGACATGGTTGATATCTTTACAGATGTAAATGGCATTATGACGGCCGATCCACGAATAGTAGATGAGGCTAAGTCACTTCATACCGTTACGTATACTGAGATTTGTAACATGGCACACTTAGGTGCTAAGGTTATTCACCCACGCGCTGTAGAAATTGCTATGCAAACAAATATCCCAATACGTGTACGCTCCACGTTCTCAGACGATCCAGGAACATTGGTTACTAGTCTACATGAGTTAGGTCGTTTTAATGAATCATTTAGTGACCGACTTGTAGTGGGGATTGCTCATGTTCCTAATATTACACAGATCAAGGTATTCTCTAAAGAAGGACAATATGATACTCAGCTTCAGGTTTTCAAAGCGATGGCACAGCATAACATCAGTGTTGATTTTATTAATGTAAATCCACTAGGTGTCGCTTATACGGTACACGATCACATGGCTGAAAAGGCGGCGACTATCTTAGCTGACATGGGATATGAGCCTCAACTAATGCCTCATTGTGCAAAGGTATCGGTAATTGGTGCTGGCATTGCAGGAGTACCTGGTGTTATGGCTTATATTGTAGAAGCACTCACCAATGAGGAGATACAGATACTACAATCTGCCGACTCGCATACAACCATTTGGGTACTAGTACATGACGAGGATATGGCTAGGGCTGTGCGAGCATTGCATCAGAAGTTTGATTTGTCTAATGCTCGCTTGTAATATAAGAAAAATAGGAATTAGAGAGCCTATAAGGAAAGTGGAAGACAGAGGAGAGATGAAACATGGCTATTTTCGGGCATATTGTGACTGCCATGGTAACACCTTTTAATGACAAGGGTCAGATTGATTGGGATCGCACAGAAAAGCTTATCGACTATCTAATAGACACAGGCTCAGAAGCACTCGTGGTAAGTGGTACAACGGGAGAATCACCAACTCTCTCTAGACAGGAAAAGCTTGATTTATTTGCTTTTAGTGTACAAAAAGCTAAGGGTAGGGTTAAAGTAATTGCTGGTACGGGTTGTAATGACACAGAAGAAAGTATCACCTTTTCCAGAGAAGCAGCAAAAACGGGTATAGATGCAATAATGCTAGTGGCCCCTTATTATAGTCGTACATCACAAGAAGGACTGTACCAACATTTTAAGGCTATTAGTGAGGCGGTAGAGCTACCAATCATGTTGTACAATGTCCCTGGACGCACAGGAGTTAACATGACAGCTGACACCACTTTGCGTTTAGCTGAGCTACCAAACGTAGTGTGTATCAAAGAGGCATCTGGAAATCTTACACAAATGGCACAGATCATTGAGCATGCACCTCAAGGCTTTGAGTTATATAGTGGTGATGATGGTTTAACTATAC